>DAOWHQ010000185.1:0-15658 GCA_030641355.1 Alphaproteobacteria bacterium | reverse complement strand
CCTTTCTGTACCCCGCCGTCCTCTGAGTAGTCCGCTCAAGCGATAACTGCCATCTATTTCAAGAACGGCCTGCTGGAATTGAATTATCTCGCCACCGACCCACGCGACATTTGCCCCGTTAAGTACGGCATCTGTTGTCTCTCCGGATAGGTTATGGTCTGGATTATCCAATCTGACCAGTAAATCATTATCCTCATCCCAATAGGCGGTCGGCCCATCGGAAAGAATATTTTCTACAACCCCGCTTACGACATCAGCGGCCGAGAAGTCGATCTGTGTGTATGTTTGGTCGTTGTCTCTGGAAATGAAAAGGCCTGCTCCGTTCCATTTGCCCATTCCCGCCGCCACCGACCAAAAAAATACGGGTGATGTTACATTCTCTCCCGTAATTGTCGGCATATCGAGGGGTAGGAACTGGCTCCCCGCTAATGGCTCTACTATCTGCGCTGGAACCGAGCCACTATCGGCCACACTATTACGCACCAGTAGAGATTTGGAGAATTTCACCGCCAGACAATTCATGCCTTGCAATCCTATTTCAGTTTCCTGAAGTAGAAAATCTTGAGTATCAGACCCAATTGTCAGGGTAACAATATCGCCTGGTATCAGGTCAGCATATTTATACGGTAAGGCAAAGCTCACCGTTTCCCGACCTGCCCAGGCCAGATCAAGCTGTATCTCTGTAACGGATTTTGCCTGATCAGATGAAATTACCAAGGGATAGGCATTTTGCCGTATAATATCACTTGCCACATATGATCGTTTTGCGCGTTGATGCCCGGTCTGGTAATCTCGGTCCGGGTCAATGAAAGACAGGCTGACTTCTCTGGGCAGTTCCATATCATGCCTACGTGTCAGAGTAATTTTATCGGTTTTTTTGGCAGACTGTGCAAGATCATCTGGCCCTATTGATATATCAGACACCCTGTCCAAAGTACGAAACAGAAGTTTATCTTCCTGTTCAACCACATCAAAATGATAAATCTGTGCCAATTCCTCTATGGCAGAACGGGATTTCATGGGGCCGGGGAGCATATAGCCACGAACCATTTGATCCAGATCACTGGTATCAAAGGAAGGGACTTGCGATAGTGTGCAAATATCCGAAATGATTGAGGATAACAATACCTCTCCACCAGAATCCGCGATAACTTCAAAGGTCAAATTTGGTATCCGGTTGGCATATTCACCAAGTTCCAGGTCATCAAAAACCACATAGGCAAAATTCCGAAAGGCATTAACATTTGTCTGCCCCTCAAGAGCTTCAATTAACGGGTCAGGATCTTGGAAGTCTGTACCCTTGTAAATCCTTAAAGCGCCGCCGACGGCTAGTGCACCCGCGCTATCCCGTAACAACTTGCCATCGGCCCAAATTCGCCCCACATCCGAAATTGCCCGACCGGATAGGGCAACGGCGAAGGATGCGGAATAGCTGAATGTAACTGTGGTGACTTTTTGTCCGCCGCCCTTGCCGCCGCTACTTTCGGTATTCTCGCTTCGGGTTTCTTTGAGGCCCGAAGACCAGACCACATTGCCGGGCAGGCGCATGGTGCCATAAACACGGGATATGGGCTGGCCATAGCCGGATGTCTGGACGGTAAGGTCTTTCAGCCGTCCCCCTTCAATGGTTCGGGAAGCAGTGCCCCCGAAAAGTGCCTGATCCACATGACGCCCGACCAAACCGCCGATCAGGCCGCCAATGGGCCCGCCAATGGCTGTTCCCACTACGGTAAGTACAACACTCGCCATTAAATCACCCTTCTGTTAGTGTTAGGAAAATCTGGAAAAGAATGGACGGAAATAATTCTGGACCGCCATTCCGCATCTAGCCCATGTTCTACAACTTTGCCATATTTCTCACAGGCATGAATGAGCCCTCTGTCGGAAATGATTGCGGAATGTTCCAGATATTTTCCAATCCGCAGAATAACAACATGGCCCGGCGTCATTTCTGATTTAGATTTCGCCATAAAGCCAGCGGTTTTGGCGATACGGGAAATAGCTTCCCGCTTGGGTATCTTTTTATAATTCACTGTATCAAAATCACCTAAACCTAGTAGTTTTGACACATAAACAATCAGACCGACACAGTCCAGCCCATGCTTGGGATTGCGCCCCTGATGACGAAAGGGACTGCCCACGCAACTTCGCGCCGTTAAAAAGATTTTACTGCTGTGTTGATCATATGTGGTCATTTCAAAAAAACTTTGCTATCAGTGTTCTTTATAAAAATAAAATGAAGGATTTGTCTGTCATGGACATGAATGTTATTGGGTTACATATTCACGAATTAAGAAATCAGTGCCGCTTTATTGAAGCCAGTGTGGGTATCTTAAACCAATCAATGGAAAATCAGGCCCCGGTGGGTATTTTCTTTGCCCTGCAAAATATCATGCTCGGCACAAATCAGATATCACGTACGTTATGGACACCGCGTAAAAAAGGTAAAGAACGTGCGGCATCTTTGCGACAGGCTCTTGATTTGCCAGAGAAATATCCCTTGAATAATGAAGGTATTATGGCTCTTGTTGATCATGCGGATGAAGCTAATGATCAATGGATCAGTCAATCCAAGGATCAATATATTCTCTATGATTTTATTGGTGATATTTCGACCAGCGAGCATAAAGACGTCGAAACCAAAAACATTTATCGTGCTTTTGATGTGAATACTAAAATATACACCTACCTTGGAACCAGTTTTAATCTAGATGCCCTGCTCAAGGCCATTGGTGATGTGAGTAACCGGGTAAACCAGATACATATGCGCCTGTACCCCGATCAATGGAAAGAGGAACAAAAGGCCGAACCCGCTGCTGAGGAAAAGCCAGCAAAAAAAGCGGCACCAAAAAAGAAACCGGCAAAAAAAGCACCAGCTAAAAAGGCTGCGGTAAAAAAATAGACAGATTTATTTCAAGCCGGGATAGTTATACAGGGAATCCGTCCCGGGAATAGCTGTCTCGCCTCGGAAATTCTCAAAATTCTGAAATTTAACTTTGCAGGTTGTCGCCCGTTTGTCGCAACCTGCAACGGCTAAATATCTATCGCTAATCTCAATGGGTGCTGGCAAAGGGTCGTGAAAGGTGAACTGTCCGGCGATATAGTTTTTCACCTCTGACCTCAGTCCTGCATTAGCCCCGCTTAACCAGCGAACCGAACCATAATCAAACCAACCATCAGCCTCCGTCCGAACAGTATCGGTAAAACTATCCCGGCTTAAGACACCTGTGACAACACTCAGGACAGAGAATTGCTCCAGATTGACATGACAATCATTCGCGCCCAGATCAGCGCGACATTCCGGGGAAAAGACATCGCCAATGACCTGCTGTAATTTCTGTGTCAGTCCCCTGATCTCTACCGTGAAATTTTGGTCTTTCAGCGTGAATTCCGCAAGCCAACCACTACGGATGTATAATTTACCCTGAGTCAAATCCTGCCAATTCACCTGAAAAATTGAAATTGCCGCATGGTCAAACAGCCCGGCACGTATATCCTTTTCCGCAAGGCCATCTGAGGATAGCAGTGCACTGACCTCCAGATTATCAACGTTCAAACTGTTGGTGCTGCTGACCGAAGATGGCAGGAAACTATTGGCTGGTCGGAAGATAAGATTTTCAAAATCCAGTTCCCGGTCGTGGGTGCTGAAAGCCAGCCGGACACCGTCCCGCCGGGTTAGCACCCAACAGGTGACCATAGAGGTCAGTTCTGATGATATGTGCGTTTTCAGTTCTGAAGATATTAATTTCATTTAAATGCGAACCTCAATCAGTGAAATGGACGGAATATGCCCCGCCTGAAAGCTCTCCAGCGTGATGGCCAGAAAATCCTCTGAAAAACGCACAGGCACATCAAATTCAAATCCGGCGGAGATCGCAATCCCTGCGACTGGTGCCACATCAAATGTCACAATCCCGCTAGTCATATCCACTTGCCATCCAGCGCCCTGAGCCAAAGAATCAAGAGCAATGATCACTGTTCCCACAACGGGTTTGTTGATATTGCGTATATGTGCCGTACCGCCACTGTCATATGTTTTGATCAGTTGAAATGATATCGTTGCCCCATCACCAAAGGCTAGTTGCTGATCAGTATCTGTAATATTCTGATCTGGGCTACTGCTTTTATAATCGAGCCAGTCTTTATAACGGAAACCATTGGCCCGCCCCGCCCGCGCCCGAAAAAAGCTGAGCAATGCGCTCAAATCATTTTCAGAGCGCAATCCAAGCCCGATATCATAAATATTCCGGGCTTCTGCCCATTCCCGGTTACGCTGTTCGTGGCCGGACGCCAATTCAACTACATTGGTCAGAAATTGTGGTCCGCCACTGGCGCCAAAGCTAATGTCTTGTGCCAGACGCACTTCATGAAATCCTGTCATAATTTTTTCCTGATCTTTGGTATAAATAACACCGTCCCGCACGACCTGAGGATAGGCCCAGACGAAAATATGGTTAAAACCATCCTTAAATCCCATCCCGACCGCCTTGATTATGTTTTTCCAGTTTTCCAGCGTGGTGGGGAGTAAATTAAATCCAGCAAAATAATGGGTCTTGGCTCGAGGGTAGGATAGGGTTTGATCAATGGTTGCAATGGCACTTGTCCTTTTGCCCCATTCCTCATTCAAGACAAAGTCATAATCCTCGATCTGAAAAAAATCAAAGGCGGGATATTGCCAGTGACTAGACGGGAAATTTGCATCACCCGCTATTGGGGCATTATTCTGTAACACCTGCGGGCTGAAGAACAAAAGCCCCACTTCAGCCGCAGTATGTTGGGTCTTAATTTGGTCCCTGAGCCATAATGCAGATAGTCCCAGCTTGTCTCCTAGCCAATCAAGATAGTCTTGCTGTGTTGCCGTTGCTATCGCTGTAGCAAGCATATGTTTTGCCGGCAGGGCATTGCCCGTTTCTGTCACATAGAGGGCCGTGGTTACATCATCATAAAAATGGGGGACGCCCGTGCCGGCCTGATCAATCCACCACCAAGGTTCACCGATTTGGTAATAGTGATCCGCTCCCACCTGAACAATGATTTGCCCAAAAGCCAAGAAAACATCACGCAAATAGTCGAGAGCTACCTGATTAGTGGGAGCAATCAGGCTTGAGGGGGGTGTCCAGCCCGTTAGGGCAGGGGAGCCGTCATGGGCCTTCTGCTGCCAGTCTGAGGGTATATTCTGTGCCAACATCTCATAGGACAGGGAGAAAATGACCTTAAAGTCGAAAAATTTAGCTAATTCCAGAAAATTCTTGTGCCAGATCGTAGTGGCCTTGTTCAGTTTCGCCTTGGCGGTGTCGATGATATAACGCCCTTCACCCGCATCCCAGCTTAGATTAAAATAATGGCTCATGCCCACATAATGTGTGATCCAGCCCCGGTAGCCAAGCCGCAGCATATTCCATATGATGCGTTCCGGCGCAAGCGTGGTCACATCGTCATAACCATTGGCGATTCGTAGATCATGGGGCTGAACATAACCATCCCCAATTTTTAGGGTCGATGTGGGGCCAGTGACCTTGATATCGGAAACCGTGACCTGCGCCTCAACGGCGCTCGGCAGGGGTCCAGTGGTGACACCGTCAAAAGCCTGTGGCACCATGCTGATAAACATGCGGTCTATATCCTCAGGGTAAACCGGGTCCGCCTCCGAAGGATGTAAAAAACCTCCTGCCAGCGCATCAAAATCTAGAGTGATTACCGAATCTTCCGCTGTGCCCACCGCATAATTCCACATCCGCACAAACCATGTGCGGGCCGCACCATTTTGATCCCGACCTTCTATGGTTAGTGTCGGGCTGTTGAGCATATCCAAATTCATGACATTGCTACTCTGCCAACGGAAGCTCAGAATAGTATGGGAATAGTCCCGACGGGTTTCATATTGGTGGAAAGGGTGGTCAATTGTGTCTGTTGAGTCCCAGATCAAACCACATAAATCCTCATAACGGTAAAAAACCAAATCAATAACAAGACTGTCGTAGCCCGTCGTTACTGTGGATGCCATCATGGGGCGGGGGAAATTTATCGTCCAGTAGCGAGGGGAAAACCTGCGGATAAAGTTATTCGCTGTCTGGTCATCCGGTGTTGCCAGCCAATACATTATAAATCCCTTTCGGCCCGGTTCATGGCCCGGCGAACTGCCACGGCCACCTGAGCTCCGCTGCGGTGTGTCATATCATTCGACCCGCCTTGGTTGGTGATATTTACGGTAATGTTGGTTGCTTTTTCAGAAGATGCCGTTGGATGGGATATTCCCTGCCCCGGAATAATACGACCGGGACCTTCCGGTACGAACAGCTCCGGCCCCCTTTCTCCCACGAGGTATGGCTGACGGGAGCCGACTGTACCGCCCCCGGCCCGGCCAAATAAAGCATTACTCACCAGACCACCAAGGCCACCGCCGAAAACGCTATTCAATCCAGATTGAATGGCACTATTTGCAATATCGTTGAGGACGGATAATGCCACCTGCTTGAGATTTGAGAAACTAACTTCTCCGGAGCGGGCAAAATTCTGGAATACGCGGGTCATGCCATCTGCGGTTCTGGAGGCTGTATCTTCCAGGCCACTAAAGTCTTTTTCTATGTTTGCCAACTGTCCACGCAGGTCAGCACTATTAGCCCTGATCTTTACGACCAGACTGTCAAGGATGGTTTCTGTCATAATTTTTTCCAATAAAAAACCCGCACATGGCGGGCTTGTAACGAAAGTATTTTTATCTATTTTATCTATTTTATCATTTTGCTTAAGTTGATGAAAGAGGTCACCGCCCGTCCGATCAGGAACATGCCGGAATAGATCATCACGTTGACCCAGTTCATATGACCATAACCGCTGCTAATATATTGCGCTAGAAGCACCATAAGCATGACTAGGCCTATGCCCTGAAATAGATTGGCGAATAGCCTGACCCGCTTGAGGATAATCTCCCGTTTGGGATCAGTTTCTTCCTTGATGCCGGCCTTTCGGTCCGCCACCCGTTCGCGCAGGGATTTACGCGGCGTTTGTTGTTTTTTTCTCATGATCACAGTTTACGGCTTCAGTTGCCGGGATACAAGATCATTTAGTTCAGATCGGCTTAAGGGGTCATCCGTACGCCCCCAAATTTTCCGCCACCCCGCATAGGCACACCAGAAATCAGATGGTGTTGCCCGCCAGAACTGATCTGGAGACCAGCCAAAATTAACATAGGCAATCTCGGCGTATCGGGACCAGTTAATCTGGTTCATTTAATCCCACAAGGCATAGGGTGAGCAGATCCCGCACCACGGGACTTGCCTTGGCAATGCCTTCTGACAGGAGCAGTTCCCCCACCTGTTCAAAGGTTATGTCGGCTTCCATGGTTGCCCAGATAATTACGGTCATTTCCTTGAGACCAAAATCACCGTCTGCCGCCTTTACCGCCAGCCCGATGATGCCGCCCAGACGTTCTTCAATATCCATGATAGCCTGAAAGGTTGGTTTCAGACGGTATTCCGCGCCGGCAAGCGTGATGATTACACTGTTTCTAAACACTGGCGAAACTCACTATGCCGGAGCTTTCCAAAGCAAGACTATAGGTTCTCTCGCCGTTGTAATCTCCGGCGTATTCCAGTGAGGTTACCTGAAAGGCGCCTGAGAATTTATCACCGCTTTCAAAGACAACTTCGTAATTATCCACACTGCTGGCCAATGCCTTTGCCTGTAATACACCTTCACTTACGCTATCAGTAAAAATTCCACTTCCGGCAAGGGAGACATGGCGAATTCCGGCACCGGATAATATCTCACGCCAACCTCCCGATGTCTTGTTGGTCACATCAACCATTTCGTTATTAATCCTGAGCGAAGTGGAGCGCATACCACCCACGATGTCAAATGTTTCAGGGCTTCCCCCATCGCCAATTTTCAATAAAAAGGCTCGTCCTTTTTCTGCTGCCATATGCTTAATCTCCTTTATCTATACAGTCTGGATGGTTCTGGCGCGGAACCGCACAATGCCGTGTCGCACCTGACCACCACCATCAAAAAAATTCTCGAAAAAAATAAATTCCAACCCGACAAGCTGATGTCCGGTTAAGCTTAGATTCTGTACGGTGAGCAAAGTCACCACCTGATCACCGAGGGAGCGTATCTGACCGCCACCCCGGTTCCCGGACCAGACATGAATGTCTATAAGATGCTCCTGACCGGTAAAATCCTTTGCCGACCAGTCCCGTATGCTGCCTTCACCAATGGTAATATAGGGCAGGGCCTTACTCTCCGGGGCCGGATCATAGATTCCTGAAATTTGCCCCATCAATGTACTGTCATTGACAAGCTTGTCATAGATCGCCTGCCACAGGCTTTGTGAACTTAGTGTTGTCATGTCAAATATCTTTCAGAAAAGTAGAAAAAGTGACCTTGATCTCTTCTGCCGCAGGGGTCAGGAAAGGTCGTGCGGGTTGATTGACCGTGCCAAATTCCACATAACGGGCATAGGATTTATCAGTGAAAACCCGCATCCCCCCCTCTGGTTCTTTTTCAGATCTAATGGACTCCGCTAAAGGGCTGTTGCCTTTGGGGTTTTTCAGGGAGCGGTACACCCGCGCTCTGGCACTGATGACTATCTGCTCGGCCATATCCTCTATCATCTGTGCCAATTTAGTTTCATAATTACCAATTATGCTTGGCACATTTATCATGGGTGATCCTCCACCACATCGAATTCCAGAATACGGTTTTGATTATCTGGATTGATTAGGCTTAAAACCCGCAATGTCTGGCCCTGCCACAGGATATTTCGGGTGGCACGTAACTTATCCTGATACCGCACCCGGATTTTATAAGTAGCAGCAATATGATTTTGCCGTGCGGTTTGAGTGAGGTCACCTGATTTGGCTATGACCTCTGCCCATATTTCGGCTATATCCTGCCAGCTCTCCTGTTGCTCCCCGGCGGAGGTTGATGTCAAGATCTGAGCGCGGCAGGTGATTTTCTGATGCATTGCTCTGGTCATCACAGAGCCAATCGTCGGTAAGGCTGCCACAGCTTTTCTGCCATAACAATAGATTGATCTCCAGCGAGTTCTCCGCTGTCATAGACTGCGGCAACCCAATGAAGAAGACCCAGACGAATGTCATGGGGTATGTCATTTTGACCCTCGCCAAACCCGACGCTCACCGTAATTTTGACCCCTGCGACATCAATTTCTGGCACCGGCCACTGATAGCCCGTTTGAGGCAATATTTTTGCCTGATATGAAATATTATCCAGAAGATAATTGCTCGCGGCTATTTCTTGAAAAGTGCCCATGTTCCATACTTCAACTTTATCTATGGTAAGGATGGGAGATAACGGGATTTGAATTATTTCGTTGTCCCAGCTATTGAGGGTTAATTGCCATTGTTGTTTTATTAATTTTCGCCCTGTGAAATTTTCACAAGCGCCTGTAGCAGCACGAATATAAGAGGCGATCAGGGCATCCTCATCTGTGTGGGAAATTTTAAGGAAATCACGAACTTCGGATAATAATACCGGAAGCTGTGTGGCCATTGAGATAAGTTGTTTCTTCATTTTTCTTCCACTCTGATCGTTATGGATCTCTCATCGGTCCGACCCTGATCCGTGGTAATACGATTGGTCAGCTGATATGTTTTCCCAGCGATCCCGCTGGTGATGAAAATTGTAGCTACACCGGATACAATTGGCAGAATAGTGTCAATGGACAAATCATTAATTGCGCCCTGGGGCAGGATTGTCCAACTGCTGGCCGTAATCAGTTCACCGCTCAAGAGATAACTTGCTGACCAGTCAATGGTATAATCAATGGTTGCGGCTGGATCTTTCAGGAATTGTTCGGTCATAGGCTTGGGTCCGCAATTTCAATATCCCAAGCGGCCAGTGTCAATATATTTCCTGAAGTCAGACCAAGTGACGTGGCTGTGGTTACGTAAAGCAGGACATTGTTGACCGTATCCAGAAGGGCGACATGATCGGCAGTGCCAGTGTTATCCACAGTTATATCTGTTTTACTGGCAACAGCAACTTTGCGACCACTACTATCACCATTAGAAACAAAGAAGTCTGTTTCTGACATGGCAACATCTGCCAGAAAATTAGCTCCTGCCACATTTGCCGCTGCAAAATTTAACGGTTCACCCGCGCAGGCTGTCATGAGATCGCATTTGTTTTTTATTTCATTCAGCGCCACATCAAGTACGCTGTCGGCTACTTTCTTTCCCATGATTAAATCCTTAATGTTCGATTGTTAGTTGGGTGAGTTATTCTGTTTTCAGTTTTGGATGATGATGTCAGCCTTGTACGTACAGCTTTAAGGGTCCGTCTTGATTTTGGAGTGAAGATAGATATATCCACTACTGAACTCATCAGCCCATGAGAGGTGTTCTTGATATCAAAAACCCTAACGAGTGCTAAAATATTGGAAGAAATACCAGCCCATGTACTTTGGGTAATGAGTATCTGTTCCGGAGTTTTTTTAGCCCCTAATGCTGTCGTCCCTAAAGGATATGCGCCTAATGTCATAAATCGTTACCACGCTGTATAAAGAGGTTAAAGAAATGCAATTAGATACGCCGTACTCAGCAAAGCAGGGCTTATGAAATCCATATATTCAAATGTAGGGCCGGGTAACAGGCCGCTGCCCCATTCACGCTGAAGGTACCATCCCGTCATAAGGACAGCCAAATATGCGCCCACATGGGAGTGTATAAAATGGCCTGTAGAGATGGCTAGAAGAGTTACGAAAGTATGGTGAAGGCCCAAGGCTTTAAACCATCCTTTTTGATCAAGCTTAAACACTGGCCTGATCATATCGTAGTCCCTGTTGCGTCTATCCAATTTGTACCATCATGCCAGATTGGCTTTCCCAACGTCGTATCAAACCACATTGAGCCCGCACCCTGCGGTGTTGGGCGGGAGCCTGTAGTACCTGATCCGCTTTTAATTAATTGACCCCCAATGATGTTTTTGACAACCCCAAGACCACCATCAGTCTGGATTGATCCTGTAGCTGTGGATGTGCTGTCGGTTGTATCGCCAATATTTACATCACCTGAAAATGTCACACCTCCAGATACTCTGTTAATAACTAGAGCAGTGTTTTTTTCAAGCGTTCCTATAACAAGTTCATTGGCATTGCCGTCATATTTCATAAAAGCAGATTTGACACTGTTCTCATGGAACTCTATTTCACCACTATCGGAAGAATTAGCTGTTGTGGTATTTAATATCAGCTTAGCATTTGTTGATCTTACTATGGATATATCACCCCCAAAAAAACCAGACTTACCAACAGCTAAACCACCATCTGTCTGGATTGATCCTGTAGTTGGGGATGTGCTGTCTGTTGTATTTGAGGTCGCGAAAATACCGGAAATATCAATAGCATTAGCCTGAAAATCCCATTTGCCTGCACTGGCGTCATAATGAAGCTCTATTCCAGTATTAGCTCTAAATTCTAGATCTTTGGCTTTCGTGCTATGTGTGTCGCCGTAGAGGACTATATTTCCGCCTAGGGAGTTACTCGTTGATGGCGATACAGATAATATACCGTCGCTGTCACCGCCCAATATTTCAGGGTTCGATGGCACTAACCCTATGAGTTGGTTGTCAACCGGGCCACACCGAACTGTGTGGGTGCCACCATTGAGTGTTATATTGGAGGCTGGGGTTTCATCTATAACAGTACCGTTCCAGTTCCAGGTATCGGCTCGTGTAATGTCATCTGTGGCAGAAACATATGTCCCAACCCCTGCGACAATAATGATCCCACCACTATCCTCGAGCACATAGGCTACAAGATCACCATCGGCAAAACTCTTGTTGAATGCAATCCGGCCTGTCGTAGCTCCTGCAAGGGCGAGTGTTGCCCCTGTTCCTGTACAGGTTTCTTCCGTGAAATTTGCGAACATTTCGAGTCCTTTAGGTAAAATGATAAGAATTAAAAAAAGAGGGCGACCTGAAAAGCCGCCCCCAAGTTTGCAGGAGGAATTTTTTCCTAGAGTGCGAACTGTAGAAGTTTGATGGCCTGATCGTTGGTCACGGCCCCGCCGACGCGCTTGGTGGTATAAAAATGCACGTAAGGTTTGTTGGAATAGGGGTCACGCAGGATGCGGGTTCCCATGCGGTCGGTGACGGTATAGGCCCGTTTCATATTGGCAAAACACAGTGACAGGGAAGAGGCCGCCTTAACCGGCATATCCGCAACCTCAACCACGGGATAGCCCAGAAGTGTTGCCGGAGCGCCACTTTCAAGACCGGGCCGCCACAGATAACTGCCATCAGCATCCTTGAATTTCCGAATTTCGCCGAGCAGGCTGGTGTTCATGTAAAATTTGGCATCATTCCGGTAGCCGGATTTCATGGCATGGATCATATCTACCAGAATATCAGACGGGTCTGTTGCCGCCCAATCACCGGCAACACCAGTTTTCAGAGCCTGAATTTCGCCGAATGTGCGGCTGTCATCAGCGGATGTGCTGACAGTATATTGCAGGAAGCCTTTTGGTTTATTGGTGCCGTTGCCATTAACAAAGGCATCATTCTCCTGATAGGAGAATTCTTCAGCCAATTCTTCGGACAGCCATTTTTCAACATCAAAATTGCCATCATCCAGCATAGTCTGGGTCGCTGCCGGATTAGCATAAATTTCACCCAGAGGCGGGATGATTTCCTGTAACGTCGGGGTGTTGGTTTCAACCCGTGCGCCGGTTTCAGAAATCCAGCCGGACGTGATCCCACCCACATTGACCAGTTTTTTATAGGTCGAAGACCCGATGGCAATCACATTAGCCTCAGTGCGAATTGGCGACAAATCCCGCAGACGTTTTTCTATCAGCTGATCAAGTTCTTCAGGAACTGCAAAACCACCGTCTGTGTCCACTGTTGTGCTTAGGGCTTTCTGATCAAGTTTCATCTCATGGCCTTTGCGGATAAAGCCGTCGAAGAATTGACGTTTCATTTCAATCTTGGCACTATCCTGACCCTGTTTTGTGGATAAATTTGGCCGTGCCTGAGCCGCATGAATGCCGTTTGCTTTTGTCTGAAGCCTGTCCAGTTCTTTGCCCATACGGCCCAGTTTTTCTTCTGTCAGATTGTCTGCTTGTCCCTTGCTTTCAATTTCCGCCAATCTTTCATCATTGGTGGATTTGAAATTTTCGAAAGAACGGGTCAGATTTTCCAACGCTTCTTTAGTTTCCAATGTCATTTAAGTTTTCCTTTGTAGGTTTTCAGCCGCATCATTACGGCAGGAGGGCGCCATGAGCGCGGTTAAATGCCGAAGACCGGCTACGAATGCGGTATCGTCCACCGCAAAATTTGAATCTGAGATAAAATCTGTTTTGAAGGCGGAAATGCGGGCCTGCTCATTCATGGGGAATGTCACCAGTGATATTTCCCACAGGTCCACTTGTGTAAGTATCCGCACCCCATCTGTCCGCTGATTTGATTTCAGGGTATGAAAGCCAATGGAAAGCCCATCCAAAGCGCCAACCCCAAGCAATTTATAAGCTTCCCGCGCCCGCCCCACGTCCAGAATGAGCCGCCCCCGTACATAAAGCCCCCGTGCATCCTCATAAATCTCATCCAGAATACCAACAGGCTCTTTGGGATCATGCTGCCAGAGGAATTTAACACCCGCCGCACCACGGTCGACCAAGGAGCGTTTGAAGGCGCCGGGCAGGATCAGGTCATTGCCCCGATCCACCACATTGAACACACTGGCATAGCCCTCGAAATGGCCAATTTTGTTATCTGTTTCATGTAAAATCATTCATTGTCCAAATGTTTGTCCAAGCTGAAGCAGCTTGAATTTGACGGCAAGCCCCAGAAGCAGGGCTGAGAAAAATAAGCGCATGACCCAGCGGATCACGGCATGGCGGGCGGTTTTCTTGGTATCCCGCCAGCTGTCGAGCAGGGCGCGAAGCTCCGAAATATCAACCCCCGCATCCACATCACTTAACCCCAGTTGGGCCAAGGCCCGCGCAGCGCCTTCTTCTGAGGCTTGGGAGATCAGCAGATATATATTTTCGTCAGATACATGGGCGTCTTTTGCTTGGCGCACGGCATGGAACAGGCCCGACCCTATTCTCATTCAAGAATATCACCGCCACTGATGGCCCCAAGGCCAACCGCGGCGCGTTTTTCATTCAGGGTCATGAAATCCGCCCGTCCGATCCTCTGCCACAGGGCCTGCCTGTCATGGCTGAGAGCTGGAATGGCATCTAGGTCATAGTCAAGGCGCAGGTCATCGCCAAAATGGGGGGTTAGCCAGTGGTTTAGGGAAGTCATCATCTTGTCCATCATGGGTAGGAGCGTGCTGCGCCATAAAGCCCGATTGGCTTCCTTGTAATTGCTGTAAGTATTATCACCGGGGATGCTCATCACCATGGGCGGCACGCCAAAGGCCAACGCAATCTCACGGGCGGAGACATGTTTGGCATTGATAAAATCCATATCTGTCGGCGAGAAAGCCATCTGTTGCCATTTCAGCCCGCCTTCAAGAAGAAGGGGCCGGCGGGCATTACGGGTGCCTTGAAAATTTTCTTCCATTTCTTGCTTAAGGCGGTCAAATTGTTCTTTACTGAGAACTGCATTGCCGTCCTTAGGCTCAAAAACCAATGCCCCCGAGGGTCGTGCCGAATTATCCAGCAGGGCCTTGTTCCAACTGGATGCCGAATTATGAACATCGACGCTGTAAGCTGCGGCCTCCAGTGGCGACAGGCCATAATAATCATCTGTCGGATGGAATGTTTTCAGATGCAGTATGGGGCTATTGCCGCTGATGGGGTCTACCGGAAACTGATGTTCCTGCCCTGACACGCCGTAAACAAAAGCCTTGGGCCAGCCGCTTGCCCCCGGAATTATTTTCATGCGATCCGGGCGCAGGGAATAAAGTTCCGCAGGCAGACTATCACCGCCCATGACAAGCTCCAGATAACTATTGCCCGCAATATTAAGATAGGCATAAGCCGTCTCAAAGAACACCGCCCGTCCCTGTGTAGGGTTTGGCCTGTTCAGAAGATCAAGCAGTGGGTGGTTATCCAGTTTCTGATCACCGCGAAATAATACCAGAGGCACAGAGGCCGCACTTTCCGACAAAATGCGCACCGCCCGATGGGTGATGACATTCTTTCGGTAGCCTTCATCGGCAAGGCTCTGATAATTCCGCCCTGACCAGCGCGGCTCATTCAGCCCCAGCATGAGGGTTTCCGAGCCACCCAGCAATTTTGCCACGGCACTTTCTTTTTGCTCAGGAGCATTATTCTTGCGAAAAAGTCGACTAAACGGTCCCATATGTCTCTCCAATTGGATTGTGATAAAGCCGGACGAACGGCAAAGTGAGCCGCTTGGCACTGCACTCATGCTCAATAGCTTCAATAAAGTTTGCAGGAACGGTACCTAGACCGCCGTCCGGTAATGACCTGTTCGCCCAAAATAATTCTTGGGACGATCAGGCTAAATATTTCGTATTTGTGGGCGGGACTGTGCTTTCAGCATCAATTCCGTTATGGCCCAGACCATGGCATCGACCCGGTCGGGGCTTTTGCCGCCCTCCAGACCTTCTCCGGTCAGGCAGCACATCTGATCTTCCAGTTCTGAGAAAAACCCCTTATGCATCACGCGACCCTGTTCATAGAGCGCCGCCACCGGCTCTGCCCGCAGAACCTTGCCACGGCTG
>DAOWHQ010000001.1:0-9059 GCA_030641355.1 Alphaproteobacteria bacterium | reverse complement strand
GGTGGGGTTACGGTATGATCCGCAGACAAAACATCCCCTTTTGGCATTTTTTCAATACATTGACGGATGATTCTCATGCTCTGATACATTTCTTCAATGCGCAGAACGAACCGGTCATAACAATCGCCGTTTTTACCGACAACCACATCGAAATCCATTTCGTTATAAACGTCATAGGGCTGTGCCTTACGCAAATCCCACGGAACATTCGAGCCACGTAGCATGGCGCCGGTAAAGCCAAGGGCATAACATTCTTCGGCTGTCACCACACCTATATCCACATTGCGCTGTTTGAAAATACGATTCTCGGTAACAAGTGTCTCAATATCATTCATGGTGTTAGGGAAATTATCACACCAACGCAGAATATCATCGGCAAGCCCTTCGGGCAGATCCTGATGAACACCACCGGGGCGGAAATAATTGGCATGAAGCCGCGCACCACTTACCCGCTCATAAAATTCCATCAGAAGTTCACGCTCCTCAAAGCCCCAGAGAATCGGGGTCAAGGCGCCAACATCCATACCATGAGCGGTTACATTCATGATATGATTAAGGATACGGCCAATTTCAGCATAAAGAACGCGGATATATTGCCCGCGCTCCGGCACTTCCAGTCCGAGAAGCTTTTCAATAGCAAGACAGAAGGCATGTTCCTGATTCATGGGCGAGACATAATCAAGCCGGTCAAAATAAGGGATGGCCTGAAGATAGGTTTTATTCTCGATCAGCTTTTCCGTGCCCCGGTGCAGCAATCCAATATGAGGATCAGCCCGTTCCACAACCTCGCCGTCAAGCTCCAGAATCAGACGCAATACACCATGCGCCGCAGGATGCTGTGGCCCAAAGTTAATATTATAGTTTTTAATGTCTACTTCAGCCATAATCTAACTCTCTTGCCCCTCTTCTGCTTTCTCATCACCGGGAAGGATATATTTAGCGCCTTCCCATGGCGACATGAAATCAAAGTTGCGGAATTCCTGCTGCAATTTGACTGGCTCATAAACAACCCGCCTTTCTTCTTCGCTATAACGAAGTTCAACATATCCGGTAAGGGGAAAATCTTTTCTCTGGGGATGGCCCTGAAAACCATAATCCGTCAACAGGCGGCGCAAATCGGGATGGCCATCAAACATGACGCCATACATATCCCATACTTCGCGCTCATACCAGTTGGCACATTCATATACCCCGACAACGGAGGGAACCGGCGTTTCATCATCGGCCTGTGTCTTGATACGTACGCGAATATTATGCTTCAGGCTCAGCAGGTGATAAACAACATCAAACCGCTTGCGCCGTTCGGGATAATCCACCCCGCAAAGATCGGTAAGCTGTACGAATTTAAAGCTGGGATCGTCCCGCAACGTGGTCAGGATACTGACAATTTTATCAGCCCTTGCCGAGACGGTCAATTCACCCAGCGCAACCTGATAGTCATGCACTTCATTCTCTAAAGCCTAGACAATAGCTTGACCCATATCATTTAGTGAATCCAGATTACTCATCATCATTCCTTACCTGTCTATGGCCGTGGTGCGGCGAATCTTCTTCTGCAGCTGAAGAATACCGTAAACCAGCGCTTCCGCAGTGGGAGGGCAGCCGGGAACATAAATATCAACGGGAACAATTCGATCACACCCGCGCACAACAGAATAAGAATAATGATAATAACCGCCGCCATTGGCACAACTGCCCATGGAGATCACATAGCGCGGCTCTGCCATCTGATCATATACTTTACGCAGTGCCGGAGCCATTTTATTGGTCAGCGTACCCGCAACGATCATCACGTCCGATTGCCGAGGGGACGCCCGCGGGGCAAAGCCCATCCGTTCCACGTCGTACCGTGGCATGCTTGAATGCATCATTTCAACGGCGCAGCAGGCCAGACCAAATGTCATCCACCATAGGGAGCCGGTACGCGCCCAGGCGATCACATCATCAAGGCTCGCCACAACGAAGCCCTTATCGGACAAATCGTCAGAAAGAGATTTGAAATAGGCATCCTGATCCGTGATAGGCAGATTTGCTGTATTGGCATCATTAGACATTTCCGCTTCTACTCCCATTCTAATGCCCCCTTCTTCCACTCATAGATAAACCCGATAGTCAGCACGCCAAGGAAGATCATCATAGAGACAAACCCAAACATGCCGATCTTGCCAAGCGATATGGCCCAAGGGAAGAGGAAGGCGACCTCAAGGTCAAAAATGATAAAGAGAATCGCCACCAGATAAAAACGTACATCAAATGGCTTACGCGCACTGTCAAAAGCCTCAAACCCACATTCATAGGCGGACAGCTTTTCTGTATCCGGCTTCTGTTCAACCACCAACATAGGAAGGAAGATGAATATGCAAGACAAAACAATGGCAATGAAAAAGAAAATCAGTATTGGAAGATATTCGAGCAGCATTTCGTTCATCCGTGCTCAACCCCTTCTTAATTAAATTGTTACAGGCGAATCCACGTCATCGTGGCGTCCCTTCCCTTATAAGGTTTAATAGCCCGAAGTGAAGCAAAAATCCAATGCTTTTTTTGGTAAAAAACTTCATATGTTAATTATAGGAAGCTGTACTAAAAATTAAGGAAAATGGCGGGAGTGACGGGACTCGAACCCGCGACCTCTGGCGTGACAGGCCAGCGCTCTAACCAACTGAGCTACACCCCCCTAGGGTGTGTGACTGATTTAAGGCATTCGCCCTATCCAGTCAAGCAGCTATTGTCAAATTTTGCAAAATAAAAACTTACAAACTAAGCTACTGTATTATTTAAAAAAATGGTGGGCGATGAGAGACTCGAACTCCCGACATCTTCGGTGTAAACGAAGCGCTCTACCAACTGAGCTAATCGCCCCATTTTTTAAATAACATGATGTGTTAAGCATCACGTGGGTGCATATCTACAGACTGTTTGGAGATATGTAAAGCATAAAAAAAGACGGTCAGTAATTTTCTTACTAACCGTCTTTTTTCATTAAGAAAATTATTTATTTACAGCGTCTTTAAGGCCTTTACCGGCTTTAAATTTAGGCTGCTTGGATGCAGGAATTTGAATTTTTTCACCGGTGCGTGGGTTGCGGCCTTCACTGGCAGCACGTTGCGCAACGCTAAATGTTCCAAAGCCTACCAAACGTACGGCGTCCCCTGAGGCCAAAGCATCTGAAATAGATGCCAACACACCATCAACTGCGGAAGCTGCATCTACTTTTGAAAAGCCTGCGGCGGTTGCCACTGCGGCGACTAGATCATTTTTGTTCACTATCTTCCCCTTATATGTAAGTTTATTGAACTGATTAAAAGTGGGTGCAGTGTAGACGCGGTTTTTTGTTACGTCAAAGAGAAAACCACACAAAACTGCGGTTTTTTGAACAAAGTTTGCTTGACATTGATATAACTTTGTATTTTACCATTAAAAAAGCACTCTACCCGTGTTGTAGAGTGCTTTATCCCACAAATTAGCTAAAATTTGATTATATTTTAGTGACGAATTTGTGCCCCAAAATCAGATTCGGGCTTATCATCAGCCAGACTTGTCGCAGCTTCCGCATCATCAGGTGTTATGGGAAGCAGTGATTCTACCAAGGCTACTTTCAGAACTTCATCCACCTTGCTAACCGATATGATCTTAAGCCCCCGAATAACATTATCGGGAATATCCGCAAGATCTTTCATATTTTCGCTCGGAATGAGTACGGTTTTTATGCCGCTCCTGAGGGCTGCCAGTAATTTCTCCTTAAGGCCACCGATAGGTAGCACACGACCGCGCAGGCTAATCTCACCTGTCATCGCCACATCACGCCGCACAGAGTTATTAGTCAAAACAGACACTATTGAAGTGATCATGCCGACACCTGCTGATGGTCCATCTTTTGGTGTCGCCCCTTCGGGTAAATGGATATGTATATCGGTTTTGTCAAATGTGTTCGGCTGAATTCCAAATTCCAAGGCATGGGAGCGAACATAGCTCATTGCAGCCTGTATTGATTCCTTCATAACATCACCAAGCTTGCCGGTAATGGTTACTTTGCCTTTGCCCGGAGATTTAATGGCTTCGATCTGTAGGATAACACCCCCTACTTCGGTCCAGGCCAGGCCGGTTGTCACGCCAACCATATCCACATCTTCCAGTTCGCCGAAAATAAACCGTTTAACACCACCATATTTTTCCAGATTGCGACAGGTGATCTTCACGGACTTAACCTTGCCCAGAACAATCTCCTTAACCGCTTTACGAATCAGTTTGGCAATTTCCCGTTCCAGATTCCGTACCCCGGCTTCGCGGGTATAGCTGCGGATAACTTCCCGGAGCGCACCATCTGAAATTGACCATTCTTCTGCCTTCAGGCCGTGATCTCCCATCTGCTTTGTAATCAGGTGGCGTTTGGCAATTTCAACTTTTTCATCTTCGGTATAACCGGACAGGCTTATGACCTCCATCCGGTCCAGTAGCGGTTGGGGCATATTCAGTGTATTGGCCGTTGTAACAAACATCACATTGGACAGGTCATAATCCACTTCAAGATAATGATCATTGAATTTGCTATTCTGCTCAGGGTCGAGAACCTCCAGCAGGGCCGACGACGGATCACCGCGAAAATCATTGCCCATCTTGTCAATCTCATCAAGCAGGAACATAGGATTGCTTGACCCGGCTTTTTTCATGCTCTGAATGACCTTACCGGGCATGGAGCCGATATAAGTCCGGCGATGGCCGCGAATTTCGGCCTCATCACGCACGCCACCCACAGAAAAACGCACAAAATTGCGCCCCGTGGCCCGGGCAATGGATTTGCCGAGAGAGGTTTTACCAACACCGGGAGGGCCGACCAGACAAAGGATTGGCCCTTTAACTTTTTTGGTTCTTTTTTGAACCGCAAGATATTCCAGAATACGTTCTTTAACTTTATTCAGACCGTAATGGTCCTCGTTCAGGATTGCTTCGGCCTGCACCAGATCCATTTTTGTCTTGCTGTTTTTATTCCACGGCACAGACAATATCCAATCAAGATAGTTACGCACTACCGTTGCTTCAGCGGACATGGGAGACATTGATTTAAGCTTTTTCAGTTCCCCCTGCGCTTTCTCACGGGCTTCCTTGCTTAATTTGGTCGCCTTGATTTTATCTTCGAGTTCCGCGATTTCGTCCTTGGTCTCATCGCCCTCACCCAATTCCTTCTGAATAGCTTTCATTTGCTCGTTCAGATAATATTCCCGCTGGGTCTTCTCCATCTGATTCTTCACACGGTGGCGGATTTTCTTTTCCACCTTCATGACCCCGATCTCACCCTCCATGACAGAATATATCTTTTCAAGACGGGACGAGAGATCGGTATTTTCCAAAAGTTCCTGCTTGGAAGATATTGTCAAAGACAAGTAAGAGGCCACCACATCGGATAATTTTGCCGGATCGTCTATCTGGCTTACAGAACTCTGCACCTCTGAGGGTATTTTTTTATTAACCTTGATATATTGCTCAAACTGTTTGACCACGGACCCCATCAGCCCTTTCAGTTCTTTTGATTGCTCAACAACGAGATTTTCAACCTCGGCTTCCGCTTCAAAAAACTCATCATTTTCAATATAACGGATAATTTTTGCCCGCTCACCGCCTTCCACCAGCACTTTTACCGTGCCATCGGGAAGTTTCAGGAGTTGCAATATGGTTGCCACTGTCCCCACAGTATAAATTTCATCCGTTGCCGGATCATCATCATTGGCATCCTTCTGAGAGACAAGAAGAATATTCTTGTCAGTGCTCATCACATTCTCTAACGCCTTGACGGATTTTTCCCGACCAACAAATAACGGCACGATCATATGTGGGAAAACCACAATATCTCTTAGGGGAAGTACGGGGTAAGTAATGCTCATTAGGGCGTCCATTCATTGACTTTAATTGCAAACTGCTTATGTGAATTTAAGTATAAAACTGCCTTATTCAAGGGTTTGCCTGAAATTATTAAACTTCACAAAACCCTTAACAGTTTATTTCTTCACTGCGCAGATGAAAGTAAAATCAAGCACCTGCTGTGGCGCCTGTTCCACCTTTTTTGTTTTTGGTATAGATATAAAGTGGTTGGGTTTTTCCCTTGACCACATCAGCATTGACCACCACTTCATCAACACCCTCAAGTCCGGGCAATTCAAACATGGTATCCAATAGAATATCTTCCATGATTGACCGTAGTCCCCGGGCGCCGGTTTTGCGGATAATGGCTTTTTTAGCGATCTCGATCATAGCACCATCAGTGAAATTCAAATCCACTTCTTCCATGGCGAATAAGCGCTGATACTGTTTAACCAATGCGTTTTTCGGACGACTGAGAATTTCAACAAGGGCATCTTCATCCAAATCCATCAAAGTTGCCAGCACGGGCAACCGGCCAACAAATTCTGGTATCAAACCGAAATGAAGCAGATCATCCGGCTCAAGATCGGCCAAAATTTCCCCCACCTGCCGGTCATCATCCGGTGCCACATTCGCCCCAAAGCCAATTGACTTACCTTCTAGGCGGTGAGCAATTATCTTATCCAGACCGGCAAAAGCACCGCCGCAGATAAACAGGATATTTGTGGTATCCACCTGCAGGAATTCCTGCTGAGGGTGTTTGCGCCCGCCCTGAGGCGGCACGCTGGCCACAGTGCCTTCCATAATTTTAAGCAAGGCCTGCTGAACCCCTTCACCGGACACGTCACGGGTGATGGAAGGATTGTCGGACTTGCGGCTGATTTTATCAACCTCATCAATATAAACAATGCCACGCTGGGCATCTTCAACATTATATTCTGCGGCCTGAAGTAATTTCAGGATGATATTTTCCACATCTTCACCCACATAACCGGCTTCGGTCAATGTCGTAGCATCCGCCATGGTAAAGGGAACATCCAGAATACGGGCCAGAGTCTGAGCAAGGAGTGTTTTACCACATCCGGTCGGGCCGAGCAGAAGAATGTTGGATTTGGCCAGTTCAACTTCATCACCTTCGGTGGAATGTTGCAGGCGCTTGTAATGGTTATGAACGGCGACGGAAAGCACCTTTTTGGCCTGATCCTGACCAATGACATAATCACTAAGCACCTTCATAATTTCAGCAGGTGTGGGAACGCCGTCCCCGGTCTTGGTCAAAGTCGTCTTATTCTCCTCACGGATAATATCCATGCAAAGCTCAACGCACTCGTCACAAATGAAAACAGTCGGTCCCGCAATGAGTTTTTTTACTTCATGCTGACTTTTACCACAAAAAGAGCAGTAGAGTGTATTTTTGCTTTCGTCTGACTTAGATTTCGTCATAAGGTATCTATTCCTAAAAGTTCCTTATATATGCTACTCTGACAACACCCCTAATCTCAATGAATATTTTGCCAGTTTATCATATTTTCTTCTATCTCATCCTAAAGTGATCAAATATAAGCCCGAATGGCTTAACCTGATCTCTTAAATCCACCATAAATTAATTTTTATCAGGATTTGGCACAACTGTAGCAAAAAACTAGAAAACAATTAATTAACAAAAGGGATTAATTCTCAAATTAATCTCTTGCTTCAGCCATATGATTTTTTGTCTATTTATCTTTGCTTTCTGCGTCAGACCGTTTGTCAAAAATCTCATCAATAAGGCCAAATTCTTTGGCTTCTTCCGGTGACATGAAAGTATCCCGCTCAAGAGCGTCTTCAATCTTAGCCAGTTTCTGCCCGGTATGGTTGGCGTAAATACTATTCAGACGTCCCCGCAATGCCAATATCTCGCGCGCTTGAATTTCAATGTCCGTGGCCTGTCCCTGCGCCCCGCCAGAAGGCTGATGCACCATGATGCGGGAATTGGGCAGGGCATAACGCTGCCCCGGCTCACCTGCGGCAAGCAGCAATGACCCCATAGAGCAGGCCTGACCAATACAGATTGTGGAGATTTTCGGACGGACATACTGCATAGTATCATATATTCCCATGCCAGCAGTCACGATGCCACCGGGGGAATTGATATAAAAGGAAATATCTTTTTTAGGATTTTCGGCTTCCAGAAACAGAAGCTGTGCCGTAATCAGTCCGGCGACCTGGTCGTTCACTTGTCCGGTCAGAAAAATGATTCTTTCCTTTAGAAGCCGGGAAAATATGTCATAGGAACGCTCGCCGCGGCTGGTTTGCTCTACAACCATGGGAACCAGCGTATTCATATATGTATCAGTTAAATTGCTCATATCAGCCTTCCTGTTTAAAATGATGAGGGTATCTTATGCACCGCCCATCACCAAATTCTTAATTTTCCCAGCCTGTGAATTTTTATTTTTCAGCTTTGGCTTTCTTGGGAGACGCCTTCTTTGCCGGAGCCTTCTTGGCAGCAGCTTTTTTAGGAGCCGCCTTCTTGGCCGGGGCTTTCTTGGCAGCAGGTTTTTTTGCAGTCTTTTTCTTCGATTTCTTCGCCTCTTTCTGAGCCGCATCTTCCGCTTCTTCTGCATCGATAGCTGCAACCAGTTCTTCACTGGTAACCTGCTTGTCTTTAACGTCAGCCAGTTCCAGAATAAAGTCTACAACTTTTTCTTCAAACAAAGGCGCGCGCATCTGTGCCATGGCTTGTGGATTTTTTTGATAAAATTCAAAAACCTCTTTTTCCTGTCCCGGATAACGGCGGGCTTCCATGGAAATCTGGCCGGTTACCTCTTCCTGAGAGACAACAACCTCGTTCTTCTGTCCAATTTCAGACAGCAACAGGCCCAGACGTACACGGCGCACGGCAATATTCTGATATTCAGCTTTAATATCATCATCAGGTTCACCAATATCTTCTGGTTTAGCTTCGGGGTTATCTTCCAGTGCTTCCCGATGAAGGTCCATTTTTAACTGCTGCCAGATCTGGTCAAATTCCATTTCAACCATGCTTTCAGGCACATCAAAAGAAACCTCATCCGCCAACAGATCAAGAAGCGCGCGTTTTAATTTAGTGCGGGCCAGACCCTTATTTTCCTTCTCAACCTGCTGTTTAACCAATTCTTTCATGGCATCCAGACCTTCAAGGCCAAACTTTTTGGCCATGTCGTCATTTATTTCCACATCAGCAG
>DAOWHQ010000191.1:0-18539 GCA_030641355.1 Alphaproteobacteria bacterium | reverse complement strand
TTGAATCGCATGACCCAGTTTAAGGAAAGGCCGGTAAAAACCGTGAACGGGCCAGTGTGGGGCTTTATGTTTACCCTGATCTGATGGCAGCCGATATTATGCTCTATAAGGCGACACACGTGCCCGTGGGCGATGATCAGAAGCAACATCTTGAGCTGGCCCGCGATATTGCGCAGAAATTCAATAATGATTATGACACGGATTTTTTCCCCATTGTGGAGCCCCTGATACTGGGGGAAGCAAAACGGGTAATGTCTTTGCGTGATGGCAACGCCAAAATGAGCAAATCTGACCCGTCCGAGAACAGCCGGATTAATCTGATTGATGATCGGGATACGATTGCCAAAAAAATCCGCAAGGCCCGAACCGACAGCGAGCCAATTGCATCAAGTATGGAAGGGTTGGAAAACCGTCCAGAAGCTAAAAACCTGATAAATATTTTTGCCGCTCTCAGTGATCGCACTGCCGAGGATGTCTGTGGGGAGTATGGTGGACAGGGTTTTGCAAACTTTAAAAAGGATCTTGCAGAACTCAGTGTTACCGTCCTTGGGCCGATAACGGAAGAAATGACGCGGTTGCGAAGTGAAAAAACATATATAGATCAAATTCTTAGAGAAGGTTCTGAGAAGGCCAGAGCCATTTCGGAACCGATTCTCAAGCAAGTTCACAATATCGTGGGGTTCTTGCAATCCTAGGGCATTAGTATTATCTTTAAAGTATCTCTTGTGGAGAGGGATAACAGCTAAGGTTAAGATTATGAATAAGATCATTAGAATTTTAATTGTGGTGGGTATGGTCGGACTTGTATCCGCCTGTAACGGCACGTTTAGGTCCAATGTGTCCCGGTTCCATGAGTTGCCAGTACCCAAAGGGGAAACGGTGATGATCATACCGGCTGATCCGGCAAAAAACACCAGCCTTGAATTTGCTTCATATGCCAATATGGTCGGAAGCTACCTTGCAAGACAGGGATATACGGCGGCGGGTAATGGTGAGGCTGATTTGATCGTCGAACTGGATTATTCAGTGGATGATGGCAAGGTCATGATCAGACGATATTCATCTGGCTTTGAATATGGTTATGGCTATGGTTACGGACTTCGCCATTTCCGTCATCATCGTCATTATCGTCATTTCACTGATTTTGGATATTTCGGCCATCATTACAGCCCTTTTTATGGTTTTGGATACCCCTATGACCGTGATATCAGATCATATGTCAACTATACCCGCAAGCTATCTCTGGTTATCCGGCCAAATAAGAATGGTGCGAAGAACCTGTATGAAGGAACTGTGGAAAGCCGAGGACGGAGCAACGACCTTGCCCAGTTGATGCCCCATTTGACACAGGCATTGTTTACGAATTTCCCCGGCGAAAGTGGGGCGACGAACAGGGTCGTAATAGAACTGAACCAGTAATAACAGCGGTTCACTCTTAAATGAGTAGCTCCGGTTATTCCAATTCAAGAAAAAATAAGGGCTGGAAGTATGTGGAAAAAAGTCAAACCGGGGCTTGTCTGGTTGCGGGAAAAAATAACCTTTAAGGTTGCCAGAAGGATTCTGGCTGGTCTTGTGATATTTATCTTTTCCTATTATCTGATTGGTATGGTTGTCGTTGAGAATATCAATGATGACAAAAACTATGCCGCAGATAGAATGGCTAAAACCTCTGTGGGAAGCTACGCTGTAGAGATGTCTATCGCCATGATTGACCGGGAAGTTAATCATCATGCCTGGATTTCAAATGACCCGTGGTTCAAACCGGGATCTCTGCTCGACAATATGGCTTATTATCAGAAGGGTATAATCTCCGCCAATGCCATTTTTGCGATTGAGTTAAAGGATCAGCTTAGCCGTATCCGGGGATCAAGTCAGGTGGATGAGAATTTACGGGAAGTGGCAAGCGGGATAAATTATGCACCGGACAGATGGTATTGGGACCCTAGTGTGTCCCTGTTTCTGTTTGTTGCCCCAGCTGAAAAGCAATATAACAGCGCTCTGAACAATCTGAAGAAATATAACAATCGTCTGAGAAAAGGTGAGGCGACCTTTGGGCGGCGGGCGGATAATCTTTTATCCACATTGGATAAAATTTCTCTGGATATGGGGTCTTCATCGGATGCTATTTCCCGAAAGATTGATAATGGAATTGGTTGTGTTCTGGATACAAAGGCCGATAACCTGTTTTATGACGTGAAGGGCCGCTCCTACGCCTATTGGCTTTTGCTTGGCGGGTTGCGGGCTGATTTCGATAAGGTGGTTACAGATAAAGATGCCGGCAGTAGCTGGGATCTTCTGGAGCAAAGTCTGTCCTCTCTGATTGACCTTGATCCGATGATAGTGTCCAATTGTGATGCCGATGGCTTCCTGTTTCAGAACCATTTATCGGCACAGGGTTTCTATCTTCTGCGGGCCAGAACCCAACTTAAAGAAATTACCAATATTTTGCTAAAATAAAAAAATCTTGCCAAACTTCTATCTTGAATGGCAAGATACCCAAAACAGGTAGAGGGTTATCTATGTCTACGCAGGAAAATAAGTGGAAACTTCTGGTCATCGCGGACGGTACGCCGGAATTTAAAAAAGTTCTTCGACTGGCCGCATTGCGGGCAAAACGGGTCGGGGGGACGCTGGTTTTGCTCCGCATCATTCAGCCTGCCGAATTTCAGCATTGGATGGCGGTGCGTGACATCATGGAAGAAGAAGCCATGCAGGAAGCGCAGGAGATGATGGAGGTTTTTGCCATAGAGGTAAAACAATTATCAGGCCTTGATAGCGAACTTGTGCTGCGCAAGGGTGAGCCGGGCGATGTCATCACGCAATATATTGAGGATGACAAGGATATCCATCTGTTGGTGCTTGGTGCGAATGTGGATGGGGATCCCGGTCCGCTAATCAAGGCTTTTCGGGAAGAATTGCTGAATGTGCTGCATATGCCGGTGCTTGTCGTTCCGGGAAATATGACCGATAATGAAATCGATAAATTTGTCTGATTATAGAATCATACTATTTTACTCTTGATTTTACTGCAAACTATTGCCATTTATGTCCTATCATTAAAGTAATAGGACAGATATATGTTTATTCAGACCGAAATGACCCCAAACCCTGCCACGCTTAAATTCGTTCCGGGTGAGACCGTAATGGAACAGGGAACGGCCTTTTATGAAAGCGCTCAGGAAGCTGAGAATTCACCACTAGGCCGCCGCCTTTTTGCTATCGAAGGTGTTACAGGAACTTTCTTTGGGTTTGATTTTATCGCCGTTACCCTGACTGACCATGACTGGAATGACAAGAAGACCGATGTTCTCGGCGCTATAATGGAACATTTCACATCCGGCGATCCGGTGGTCTTAAATAATAGTCCAGATGTTCCCGCTGCAGAAGAAAATCCGGAAGACGCAGAGATCGTTGCTCAGATCAAGGAGTTGCTGGAGGCCCGTGTTAGGCCGGCAGTGGCCCGTGACGGCGGTGATATTACCTTTCATGCCTATGATAAGGGCATTGTATATCTACGTATGCAGGGCGCCTGTGCGGGCTGTCCAAGTTCAACCGCAACCCTGAAATACGGTATTCAGAATTTGCTCAAGCATTATATTCCCGAAGTGGAAACCGTCGAGGCGGTTTGAGCGTCCTATGTTCAGGCTGCAGACTTCACCTTATGTGCTGAAGCACACGTCGGCTTGTCTGCATTGCCACGCCTAAACACATAACGCTCAAAAAGTTACTTCACGAATAGGGGTAATCCGAACCAGTACCATCTTTTATCAGGTCCGGGCATGGTACAGTTGATTCTGCTACGGCCTTTTGGCAGGGGCTTGTCAAACCGGATTTCAACCCTGTTACCGCCGATGCGGGTGATATTGGCGCTTTCGCCAAGATGGGACGGAAAGCAGCTTAGGACGGATAGGTCGCGCACTTGTTCTTCAACTGTAAATCCGACCCGGGGTGGGTTTTGAGTTATGACCACGCTGATGGGTAGAATATCATAGGCAGGCAGGGCGCGGGCATTTACGATCAGTCGAAATCGATCCATCGCAGAATATTTTTCATTAAATGAAAATCGGGGCAGGCCATAGAGGTCGCTCCGGCTGCTGGCACCACTGGAATATTGCCCAAAGGCGGCTTTAAGGCCTTTCTCTTTCAGTATGTTTGCCAGTTCCGGGCTATATTCCCCGAAGGGATAGGCAAAGATGTCAGGAACGCTACCGAGTTCTTTTTTATAAATATCTGTTGCTGTATCAATATCTTTTGTCGCGTCAGCCAAAGACATATGGAGCAGATGATTATGGGTATGTGCGTGGTGGCCAATGGTGACAAGAGGGTCATTGGCAAGGGTGCTGACCTGCGCCCAGGTCATATACCCGGCAATTTTCTGGCTGACCGGTTCCGTGGATACAAATAATGTAAAGGGAATGTTGGCTGCTTTTAATTTGGGCCAGGCATTCTCCAGAATGGATAGATAAGCATCATCAATGGTAATGGCGATTGTCCGTGACGGCAGCTTGGTTTTATTCCGAAAGGCGGTGATAATCTCATCAAGGGGGACAATATTGTATTTTTCTTTTTTGAGTTCTTCCAGTTGTGAGTCAAACTGTTCCAACGTGATATTGGTGGATGGATATTTATCTTCACCGAACCGGTGATACATTAAAATAACGGCAGTATCTTCTGGTTGTTGGGCATAGCCGAGGAATGGGAAAACCATAATTATAACCAGAAATAATCCAGAAAAAAGAGAATGTGGGATATGCTTTATCATTTGGTTACCTGAGACTGAATGGCTTGCTTGAGGGGAGTATAGCAGGATAATTCTAAAAGAAAATCTTCTTTGTACTAGGCATATTTATGGTAACATGACATTTTATGATACGGAATAATTGATGACGCAAGAAATACTTTCTGACCGGGATCTGGATGTTATTTTCAGGGGCGCACGTTCGTCCAAGGGATGGCTCAAAAGCCCTGTTTCGGATGTAACCATCCGGGCCATATATGATTTGTTAAGCTGGGGCCCTACCAGTTTCAACTGCTCGCCAGCGCGGTTTGTCATTGTACAGAGCGATGATGCCAAACAGAAACTGGCCAATTGTGCCATGGATAGCAATAAGGACAGAATATTGGCCGCACCCTTTACGGTCATCGTTGGTCGTGACGCGAAATTTTATGAGAAACTTCCCGATTTATTTAAAAGTAATCCCGGCGCCAAGGATTTTTTCACAGGAAATGAGAAGCTTACGGAGGAAACTTCCTTCAGGAACAGCAGCCTTCAGGGGGGCTATATGATTATTGCCGCCCGCGCCCTTGGCCTTGATTGCAGCCCCATGTCTGGCTTTAACCCAAAAGCGGTTAATGAGGCATTCTTTAAGGGCAGCAATAACAGTGTGAATTTCATTTGCAGTATGGGCTATGGTGACCCGGCAGGCCTTTCAGGGCCGGATCGCCGTCTTTCTTTTGATGAGGCGTGCGAAATCGTTTGACCATACTTGCCCTTGATAGCGCCTTGTCATCCTGCTCCGCTGCGGTGATTAAGGACGATGAAATTTTATCCGAAATATTTGAAATGAGGATGCGGGGACAGGCCGAGCGTCTCATCCCCATGTGTCAGCAAGTCTGCGGGCAGGCGAAACTGTCTTTTGATGAACTCAGCGCCATAGCAGTAACGCGGGGGCCGGGAACATTCACTGGCGTGCGTATTGGTCTTGCTGCGGCAAAGGGATTGGCTCTGGCCCTTGATATTCCCCTCATCGGACTCACCACATTGGAAGTTGTTGCGAGGAATGCAGCGGAAGGGGGCTGCGCGGGCCGCATCGCCATCGCCCATGATGCCAGAAGGTCGGAGGTTTATCTTCAGCTTTTTGACCTCAAGGATGGCAATAGCAGTCCCTTATCAGAGCCTGTTGCCGTGCCGTTAAGTGATGTGGAACAGTATCTTGATGAGGAGGTTCTGTTCTTGGCTGGTACGGGTGTTGATCTGGTTAAATCCAACCTTTCACAAGGTATTATGGCAGGGTTGGTTTTTCCAGATATATCTGCCCAGCCCAATGCGGGAACTGTGGCCCGGATGGCTGCTGAAAAACTTGGCACGGGCAATGAAAGTGATGTTGTTGTCCCGCTTTATCTGCGTCCGCCCGATGCGGTGGCGCCCAAGCCTATAATCTATCCCTTTCAGAACCAATGACAATTTCTTTTGACATATTAGAGGTTCTGTCCGCCGAAGTTCTTTCCGAAATTCATAGCCTCTCCTTTCCGGATAATAAGTGGTCGGTGAAGGAATTTACCTCACTTCTTCAAGGGCCGGGGGTTCATGCCATGATAGTCTCACAACAACAGCAGCAGCCAGCATGTTTTCTACTGTGGCGGCAAGCGGCGGATGAGGCAGAAATTCTAACCATATGTATTTTGCCAGATGACCGCAGCAAAGGGCTGGCAAGCCGGTTACTGAAGAATTTTTTTAACAAGGCCAAGAACTCTGATATCAGGCAAATCTTTCTGGAAGTGAATGAAAATAATAACCCTGCTGTCAGGTTGTATGAAAAAAATGGGTTTGAAATCGTAGGGCGGCGGAAAGGCTATTATGATGTCAAGGGGGCAGAAAAGCAGGATGCGCTTATTATGAAATATTCCGAATAAATTGGTTTGTTTCAAGTTCTTGTTATTAAATTAGATAATGTGTATAGTTCTGATTGTTAAGATATAAAAGGTAATGGATAATGACGTCTGAAATTGAACGGATATGTATAGAAAAAGGCATGAGGATGACAGACCAGCGTCGTGTCATTGCCAGAGTGCTTTCAGAGGCGCATGATCATCCTGATGTGGAAGAAGTTTACCGCCGTTCTGTTGAAAGTGATTCACGGATCAGTATCGCAACTGTTTACCGCACTGTACGCCTTTTTGAAGAGGCGGGCATTTTGGACCGCCATGATTTTCGGGTCGAAAGCGGCGAAAACCGCGCCCGTTTTGAACTTGTCAGCGAAATACATCATGACCATTTAATTGATGTTGAAACCGGCGAAGTTATTGAATTTCATGACGATGATATTGAAAAATTACAAAAACGCATTGCGGAAAAACTCGGCTATAATCTGGTCGATCACCGTATGGAATTATACGGTACAAAAATTAAATAAAGCAGATCACCGACAGATCAAGTTGTAAAACCCCCTGCATTCTTCTATATGAGGTGCAGGGTTTTGTATTAATGTGGAAACCAAGACGTTCAAATGAGAGAATATTACAGAATATTCAAGGCACTATTCTTTTTTGCTGTGCTGTTGCCGCCAACTATTGTTTTCAAGAAATTGAGATTGCCTGGCTATAAGGCATGGCCGCCCTTAGTGCATCGTGCCCTGTGCTATGCGCTTAATGTGAAGGTCAAGACATTTGGTGATCCGCTAGAGGGGCCACCAACGTTATTTGTCAGCAATCATGTATCATGGATTGATATTATTGTTCTGGGTCATGTCATAGATGCCTGCTTCATTGCCAAAAAAGAAATGATTGACTGGCCGGTTCTGGGGTACCTTTCTTCGCTTCAGCGGACCATTTTTGTAGACCGTGAACGGCGTTCAGAAATTGCGGATCAGAAACGGGAAATGCAGGATAGAATGCATAATGGCGATAACCTGATACTATTTCCCGAAGGCACCACATCCGATGGGGGAAAATTACTACCCTTTAAAAGCTCTTTATTCGGTGTCACTGAAGCTGCAATGCATCTGGAGCCTGATGACCATGGCCGGATTCAGGAGCTGATGGTACAGCCTGTAACCCTTGTCTATAAACGGATTAATAATATGCCCACAATCCGGTCGAGCCGTCCGAGTGTTGCATGGTACGGTGATATTGAAATGGGGCCACATTTGAAGGGTGTGCTGAATCTGCTTAAGGTAGAGGTGGAAGTGCATTTCCATGAACCGGTATCGCGCAATCTTTTCAAGACACGCAAGGAATTGTCGACTTATTGTGAACGGACTATTGAAAAGCGTCTGACCGATAGTTTGCGCGGCAGGCATCGCCAATGACCAAAAAGATATATATCAAAACCTATGGCTGTCAGATGAATGTCTATGATACGGAACGTATGGTGGATGTGATGGCTCATGAGGGTTACAAAACCACCGAAAAGCCGGATGATGCCGACTTGATAGTTCTGAATACCTGCCATATCCGGGAAAAAGCAGCGGAAAAAGTATATTCCGATATTGGCCGTCTGCGGGTGATGAAACAGAAGCGGGCTAAAAAAGACGGCAAGGAAACGATTCTTGCGGTTGGGGGATGTGTAGCACAGGCAGAGGGCGCAGAAATTCAACGGCGGATGCCCGTCGTAGATATGGTATTTGGCCCGCAAACTTATCACCGCCTGCCGGAAATGACCCTCGCGGCGGATAAGCTTAAACGCCAAGGCGAGCATCCCCGCATTGTGGATACTGATCTGTCGGTTAGTGAAAAGTTCGATAGCCTGTCCAAAAAAAACGTAAGCCCTAAAAGAACAGCTTTCCTGACTATTCAGGAGGGATGCGATAAATTTTGCACCTATTGCGTGGTGCCCTATACCCGCGGTGGTGAATTTTCACGTACTTTTGAGGATGTCATGAATGATGCGGGGAAACTGCATGATGCTGGTGTGCTTGAGGTGACGCTTCTGGGTCAGAATGTTAATGCCTATCACGGGCAGTCTGAGGCGGGTGAAGAATGGTCGCTAGCACGCCTGATCCGGCATCTGGCGGATACCACAGATTTCAAGCGGATTAGATATACGACTTCGCATCCCGGTGATATGACAGATGAGCTTATCGCCATTCACGGCGAGGTCGAACAATGTATGCCCTATCTGCATCTGCCGGTACAGTCCGGCTCTGACAAGATTGTCAAGGCCATGAACCGCCATCATACCATTTCCTCTTATATGAAATGTATTGAAGATATTCGTGTGGTGCGTCCCGATATTGCTCTGTCCGGTGATTTTATTGTTGGCTTTCCGGGCGAAACGGATGCGGATTTTCAGGAAACCATGAAACTGGTGCGCGATGTTAATTATGCTCAGGCCTATTCCTTCATGTATAGCGAGCGTCCCGGAACGCCAGCGGCGGGTTGGGAAGATCAGGTGGAAAGCCATGTGAAGTCGGAACGGCTGGCGGAATTGCAGGAAGAGCTAGAACGTCAGCAGCGCGCCTTTAATGATGCAAGTGTGGGCAAGGTTATGCCTGTGCTTCTGGAAAGAACCGGCAAGAAAGCCAGCCATCTCGTAGGCAGAAGCCCCTATATGCAGGCGGTTTATGTGGATGTGGGCAATGAGGAGACAGCTGCGAAGAATTTTGGTAAACTGGTTGATATGAAAATTATCAGCGCCGGCCCCCGCAGCCTGAAAGGTGAATTTGTAAGTTAAATGAGCAAATCTATAACCCTCGAATTTGAAGATAACAGCCAATTGCCAACACTTTACGGCGAACATAATTCACATCTTGTCCGCATTGAGCAGAAGACCGGAGCCAGTTTTGCCGTCAAGGGAAATATTCTGGTTATCGAAGGCGACAAAGATGCCTGCATAACAGCTCGGCAGATCATCACCAGCCTACATGACAAGCTGGATAATGGCGCAGAAATTGACATGGGTGACGTGGACGGCGCCATCAGGATGGCAGATTTCTTTGATGCACCCAAGGATGAGAAGATCATTGAGCGCAAAGACCTTTCCGCCAAAGAGAACAGCATCCGTACCCGAAACGCCATCATTTCGCCCCGTTCTGTAAATCAGGCTCGCTATATTCAGTCCCTGCGTGAAACCAACATGACATTTGGTCTGGGTCCGGCGGGAACGGGTAAGACGTTCCTTGCGGTGGCTATGGCAGTGTCGCATCTGCTCGAAGGCAAAGTTGATAAGATCATTCTGACCCGTCCGGCGGTGGAAGCCGGGGAAAAACTGGGTTTCCTTCCCGGCGATATTCGGGAAAAGGTCGACCCCTATCTGCGTCCGCTCTATGATGCGTTGGGGCAGATGATATCCATTGAACAGACAGAGAGACGGCTGGAAAGCGGCGATATTGAGGTCGCACCGCTGGCCTTCATGCGGGGCCGTACCCTGTCAAATGCCTTTGTCATTCTGGACGAGGCACAAAATACTTCACCCATGCAGATGAAGATGTTCCTGACCCGCTTTGGCGAGAATTGCCGTATGGTGGTTTGCGGCGACCCGTCACAGGTGGATTTGCCCGATGGCACGCCGTCCGGATTATTTCATGCTATGGAAATTTTGAAGAATATCGACAGCATATCCTTCATTCAGTTTAATGCGGACGATGTGGTGCGTCACCCATTGGTGGGTGATATCGTCAGGGCTTATGACAGGGCGGAAAAATGATTCCGGAAAATATTGAACTTGATATTTCCTCTGGAACGGAATGGAATGAACAGTTTCCCGAATATAAGGCGCAGATTACGGCTTGCTTCGAGCAGATAATGGCAGATGTACCAGAAGCGAAAAACTTCGGTAAAATTCCCCATCTGGAACTGAGTGTCCTGCTGACGGATGATCAGAATATTCAGGAGCTTAACCGGGATTACCGGGGCAAGGATAAAGCGACCAATGTGCTTTCTTTTCCTTCGCTGTCAGCAGAAGATATTGATATTTTTCTGAAACAAGGTCTTGAAACACCAGAGTTCCCAATAGTGCTGGGGGATATAATTTTTGGTTATCAAACCATTGAAAGTGAAGCGCGAAATCAAGGCAAAAGCTTTTCCGACCATTTTTGCCATTTATGTCTTCACGGGATGCTGCATCTCATCGGTTACGATCATGTTGAAGACGGGCAAGCGGGCATAATGGAAGCTCTGGAAAAGAGATTATTGTCTAAACTATCTATTGACGATCCTTATTAATATTTAATATGGTCAGAAGGCTATGAATACAGAAGATAACAAAGACACACAATCCCAGTTGAGGGGCAGAACCAGTTTTTTAGGTTGGCTCAAAGGCTTGCTTTCGCCTCAAACAGCGCTTAAGGAAAGCATCGAAGAAGTTATTGAGGAACTGGAAGATGAACAATCGTCTTTTGGTGAGGAAGAACTTTCAATCATCAAAAACACCCTTACCTTCAGAAACAAGCGTGTGGATGATATCATGGTACCCCGCGCTGATATTGTTGCCGTCGAGGCGTCTTCAACTTTTGAACAGGTGATGGAGGTCTTTGTCGAGGGCACAACGTCGCGGCTTCCGGTTTACCGGGAAACGCTGGATGAGGTGATTGCCATGGTTCACATCAAGGATGCCTTTCGAGAACTGATAACCAACAGGGATGAAAAGAAACTTAGCTCCATTCAGCGCCCGCTGCTATTTGTACCGCCTTCCATGAAGCTTTTTGATCTGTTGACCAAGATGCAGCTGACCCATATCCATATGGCTATTGTAGTAGACGAATACGGCGGCACAGACGGCCTTTTGACTATTGAGGATCTTGTGGAACAGATTGTTGGTGATATCGAGGATGAGCATGACGAGGCCGAAGAAGAACTTCTGCGGGAATTGCCCGGCGGCAATCTTATGGCTGATGCGCGACTGCTGATAGAGGAATTGGAAGACCTGCTGGGGCTTGACCTCCTGCCGGATGATCAGGATGAGGATGTGGATACGCTGGGCGGGTTGTTATTTACCATCGCCGGATATATTCCAGCGGTTGGGGAAACCATCAAAGACAAGAATGGCTTGCATTATAAAATCATAGAAGGTGATGCCCGCAGTATCAAAACGGTTCTGATTATGCGTCGGAACAAGCAAGATTCTGAACAGGATAATGTTCAGGCCATAAATTCATAAATATGATGCAGGGGAGAGGCAGGGATATTTTGCTGAATTGGATTGATCGGCGCACAGACCTACAGAAATTAGGCCTTTTATTGCTGGCGGGGGTATTAACGGGGTTTTCATTCGCACCCTTTTTTCTCTTTCCGCTACTTGCTATCAGCTACCCCCTGTTGCTATTGCTGCTGTTTAAAGCCAAGCGTTTGTCTGAGGCGGTGTTTTTTGGCTGGTGGTTTGGTTTCGGTCAGTTTTTCTCAGGTTTAATCTGGCTCGCGTCTGCCTTTGAGGTGGATGACCGTTATTCGGGCTGGGTCGGCTATCTGGCCGTGGCCGGGCTTTCTGTCTTGCTGGCCGCTTTTTCAGGTTTGGTGACGGGATTGTTGTGGTGGCTGCACAGGGGGAAGGACACCAAAAAATATGCCCTGTCCATAACGTTGTCTTTTGTGGTTTTCTGGGGTTTTGCGGAATGGGCGCGGGGAACGATATTTACCGGCTTCCCGTGGAATCTGGCCGGATATACATGGGGTTTTTCGGACGTCATGCTACAGACGGCTGCAATATGGGGTATATACGGCCTTGGCCTTTTGACCATATTTCTGGCGCTTATCCCTTACCTGCTGATTCAAATGCCCCACAAAAGAAATATCATTCTGGGCGCGGGGACTTTTATCATTGGCACAATGGTTGTCTATGGCATGGTGCAGCTGTCAGAGCCGACAAAATTCCGCGATGATGTAAAGTTTAAGATCATTCAGGCAAATATCAATCAGAAGGACAAATGGGACCCGGCCAAAAAATCTGATAATTTTATCAAACACCTCAGAATGAGCAGAAGCAAACCAGAGCAGGGGATAACCCATGTGATTTGGCCGGAAACGGCAGTTATCTATTTTCTGGATACGGAACCCTCGCGCCGCTTTTTAATTGCAGATATGCTGGGGGAAAATGCCGTATTGATGACCGGCTTTCCCCGAATTCAAAGAGCACCAGAACTCAAGGCATGGAATTCTTTCGCGTTTGTGGATGGTGAAGGAAATGTGAGTAATATCTACGATAAATATCATCTGGTACCTTTTGGTGAATATACCCCCGATATCTTTAAAAGCACCTTGTCTACGTTAGGCCTTGGGACAATGGTGGATGATTTTTCTTATAGTGCAGGGGACAGGATAAAGACTCTCCACAGGGACGGAATGCCGCCTGTTGGTGTTCTGATTTGTTATGAAATTATCTTCCCGGCACAAGTCGTGGATCAAAATGACAGACCGGATTGGTTGCTGAATATTACCAATGATGCATGGTATGGAACTTATAGCGGGCCTTATCAGCACTTATTACAAACTCGGGTACAGGCTATCGAAGAAGGACTGCCTATCGTTCGTTCTGCAGGGACTGGTGTTTCAGCCGTGATAGATGCTTACGGTAGAGTGAAAAACAGTTTAAGTTTAAACAAACAGGGTGTTATAATTTCTCATTTACCCGCTAAGAGGGAAAGCTCAACGCTATATTCCACAAATAGTGCTTGGATATTTAAGCTTATTATGATATTATTATATTGGTTTAATATTTTGTTCCACAGGCATTGAAATATATCTATTAATGTTAGGGCTTGACCTAATCAGGTTTCACCTCTAACAGTATGTTATCTATTCTGGGGTCCGGTATTTTAATTTTGTATTGAGTGTTTAAATAGTAGGGATTAAAGATGATTAAATCAAAGCCAGAACCCGTTGACGTGCATGTTGGCTCGCGGGTAAGATTACGCAGAACATTGCTGGGTATGAGTCAGGACAAGCTCGGAAAAGCTCTGAGCTTGACTTTTCAGCAGATTCAAAAATATGAACGAGGTGCAAACCGGATTGGTTCAAGCCGCCTCTATAAACTTTCTCAAATTCTAGATGTTCCCGTATCTTTTTTCTTTGATGATATGCCGTCTGATGTAACCGGTAAAGTCACCGGTATGGCAGAAGGTAATAAACAATCCTTTGAAGTAGGCCAGTTGTCACGGCGCGAAACACTGGAGCTTGTAAGGGCGTATTATAAAATTAAAGACCCTCTTGTCCGTAAAAAACTTTTCGAGATGGTAAAAGCGCTTGGAAAATCCTCTCTGAATATTGAGGATGATGCTGAGTAATCTGAATCCAGATTTGAAAACAGCACTTTAAATTATTTTTGTAGGTGATAAACTAGGCATATTTTTTAATAGGCTTAGCTTATAGAGGTTGCAGTATGGGGTTGTATAACCTAACCAAATCATTGCTTTTTGCATTTTCACCTGAAATGGCGCATCGGCTTGCAATTTTCGGGCTAAAAAGCGGTTTTGTTTTTGCTGATCACCATACCGACGAGAATATTCTGGCGACGAGGGTATGGGACATGGATTTTTCCAACCCTGTGGGCCTTGCCGCCGGATTTGATAAGAATGCCGAAGTCCCCTGTGCTATGATAGCGCAGGGTTTTGGTTTTGTTGAGACAGGGACCGTAACGCCAAAGCCACAAGCAGGAAACCCAAAACCGCGTTTGTTTCGCCTGACCCGGGATAAGGCCATCATAAACCGAATGGGATTTAACAATCTTGGGCTGAAGGTCTATGGAAAAAACCTCAAGCGCCGCGAGGGGCTGGGTAAATGCGGGATAGTCGGGGCTAATATTGGAGCTAACAAGGATAGCGAAGACCCCGCAGAAGATTATGTTACCTGCTTGCAGGAGCTGTTGGGGCTAGCCAATTACTTCACCATAAATATTTCATCACCCAATACACCGGGCTTGCGCAAATTACAGGGCAGAGAGGCACTGGATGATTTACTGCATCGTCTGATAGTAATTAGGGAATCGGCAGCAGACCTTAATGGCAGACCGCCATTATTGGTGAAAATAGCCCCTGACCTTGATGAGGGGGAACGCCGGGATATTGCAGAAATCGTCATAAAGAACGAGATAGACGGTTTGATCATCAGCAATACAACAATCGGGTTAAGAGATGGGCTGGCTTCGAAATTTGCAGGAGAATCAGGCGGGTTAAGTGGGGCTCCGCTTCTAGATAGTTCAACTAAACTATTGTCCGACATGTATCTTATGACCGAAGGCAGGATTCCAATTATCGGTGTTGGCGGCATTAGCAGCGGTGAAGATGCTTACCGGAAAATAAGGGCAGGAGCGTCATTGGTACAATTATACAGCGCGTTGGTATTTCATGGTCCGGGGCTGGTGCAGAAGATCAAGCTTGAACTGGTCGAGGCCCTCAAAAAGGATGGTTTTACCTCAGTCGCAGCGGCCATCGGCGCAGATCACAGATAATGACTAATGATTAAGGACTAAATATGACAGTAACTATTTTCCATAATCCTAAATGCAGTAAATCAAGACAGACTTTAGCCTTGCTTCAGGAGCAGGGAATTACGCCGAGCATTGTTGAATATCTCAATGATGTGCCCAGCACAGAAACCCTAAGCCGGATATTAGGGCTTTTGGGGCTGGAGCCACGCGAATTGATGCGGAAAAAGGAAACGGAATATTCGGCAAATAATCTGGCATCTGAAGACCTGAACCGGGATCAGTTGATACAGGCCATGCATGATTTTCCCCGCCTGATTGAACGGCCCATCGTGCTTGCAAATGGCAAGGCGGCGATAGGGCGCCCACCAGAAGATGTTCTTAAAATTCTAACCCCATAATTCCCGCGAGTAGGGATAGATCAGGCCGTCCTCAAGCCGCAGGGACGGGGTGCGGTCATAAGCCAGCATTGAGGCGCCATCAAGGTCACGGTACAGGCACAGGCTTGCCACCACAAAGCCAGGCGCCATAGATAGTGATGTGGCACTCATACAGCCCATCATCAAACCGAAGCCCCTGTCCTTTGCTTCCTTTGCCAGAAGCAGCGCCTCTGTCAGTCCGCCGGTTTTATCCAGCTTGATATTTATGAATTGGTAACGGCCTACCAGAAAGTCGAGATCAGACCGTTCGTAACAGCTCTCATCCGCGCCAAGGGGCAGGGGGCAATTATAATCGATAAGGCCATCATCCATCCCCTTTTTTAACGGTTGCTCGATCATCTTGACCCCAATTTCTTTTAGCTGAGGCGCATAGAGTTTCAATTCATCTAATGTCCAGTCTTCATTCACATCGACAATAAAATCGGCATTTGGCGCGCCCGCACGAACCGCCCTCATGCGTTCCATGACTAATTCACGGTTGAGCTTGATTTTAATCAGGTCAAAACTTGAAAAGCCCCGTGCTTTGTCTTCCATCCACTCTGGTGAGCCAATTCCTACAGTGATGTCGCCCGCAAGCGGCTCTGCGGGTTCTTTGAGGCCTGAAATTTGCCATATATCCTTGCCAGTGGTTTTGGCTTCCAGATCCCACAGGGCGCAGTCTAGGGCATTACGGGCCGAACAGGCGGGCATGAATTCTGCCAGTTCTTCCCGTGTTATACCCTGCTCTATTCTGGGCTTGGCGATTTTCAACCGGGTGAGTTCACTTTCCACGGATTGCCCAAGAAAATCCTGCGGGCAGGATTCGCCCATGCCAATTATGCCATCCTGTTCAATCTTGACAACAACCAAGCCAACCTCTGTTATGGTTCCACGGGCAATGATGAATGGCTCTGATAATTTGCGCCATTCTTCTGTGACTAAAATTTTCATAACAAATTCTCTACGATTGCAGCCACACCTGTACGAACCGGGTCGGCACAGGGAAGGCCCGTTTCATCCTCAGCTTTTTTCAGGTAATCCATTGCCGCCGCCTCATCGAGAGATGATGTATTTATACCAATGCCAACACATTTTATATGTGGATTGGTGAGCCGCCCCATTTGCAGGTTCAGTGCGATGCATTCTTTTAAGGAGGGCAGTGGGAAATCCGCTGTTCCTTTAATGCTTTTCCGCCCTGCTTCATGACATACAACTATGGCATCGGCTTGCGCACCGTGCAGAAGCCCAAGGGACACGCCAGCATAGGAAGGATGGAAAAGTGACCCCTGTCCTTCGATGACATCCCAGTGGTCCGGGTCATTCTCAGGGCAGATAAATTCTGTGGCACCGGAAATAAAATCAGACACCACCGCGTCCACAGATACACCGGAGCCGACAATGAGTATCCCCGTTTGTCCCGTTGCCCGGAAGGTGGCATTCAGCCCCTGTTTCTGCATTTCTTTTTCCAGCGCGAGGGTCACATACATTTTACCCACCGCACAATCCGTACCCACGGTCAGCAACCGCTTGCCGCTTCTGGGGGCGCCGGTACCAACATCAAAGGTCTGAGTCGGGAAACGCACATCGAAAATCTGGCAACCATTCTTGGCCGCTGTTTCTTTTAAGACAGGAACTTCAGCCAGACGCACATGAAGCCCGCTGGCGATATCCAGCCCTGCATTAAGCCCTTCGATCAGGAAATCCAGCCATGCCTGTGGCAGGCTGCCGCCCTGAGGCGCGACACCGATCAGGATGGTTTTAATGCCTGCATTGACAGCTTCCTGCATGGTGTAATCCGGTAGCCCTAAATCCACACCACCGGGAAAACGAAATTGGCCCGCTGCCTGTTCTGGCCGCCAATATTTCACACCTGATGCCGTTTTGGCATAAACCGGAGTGCTCACATCCCCAATAAACATCAAGTAAGGTTTCTTGATCATTGAATTATCCTGTTAGAGATTAATAGTCTGGTTTAATAGTTTTATTATGAAAGTAAATAATCATATTTTTGTCTGCATATCAACCTTTGTATATTGTCTTGTGTAGTATTGTACAAAAAATGAATTATAAAAATTCACACTTAAGCATGAAAAGAGTTTAAATAATGGTGTCTTTTCTGAGTATTGTATATTGTTAAGAAAAAGTAATCAGCACTTGTCATAAGGGACTATAATGCCACAACATTCTGTCAGAACATTATTAAAGGATGTATTTGGATTTGAGAAATTCCGGGGGAAACAGTCTGAAATTATTGATAATTTTATAGCTGGTGAGAATATATTGACGGTGATGCCGACCGGGGCGGGAAAATCACTTTGTTTTCAATTGCCAGCGCTTATGACTGATGGGCTTACCATCGTGATATCCCCTTTGATCTCCCTCATGCAGAATCAGGTGGAGGCATTGAAATTATTAGGCATCGAAGCGGCAACAATCAATTCCAGCAATTCCCCCGAGGATAACCGTGATATCTGGCAAAAAATGCAGTCTGGAGTCTTGAAACTGCTTTATCTGTCGCCGGAAAAATTAATGACGGAACGGATGCTGGATGTGATTCGGGAGTTGAAGGTCAATTTCTTCGCTATTGATGAAGCCCATTGCATTTCCCAGTGGGGTGCGGCATTCCGTCCTGAATATGAAGGCCTCTCTGCGCTCCATAAAATGTTTCCAGAAATTCCGATCATCGCCCTGACTGCCACGGCAGATAAGGCCACAAGAGAGCAGATTTGCCAGAAAATATTCTCCAATAATGTAAAGACATATCTCACCGGTTTTGACCGCCCCAACATCAGCCTGAATGTGGAAATTAAAAATGGCTGGAAGCAACAGTTACTTCGGTTTCTGAAAAACCGTCTGAATGAAAATGGCATTGTCTATTGCCTGTCACGCAAGAAAACCGAAGAGGCGGCAAATGCGCTGGTGGCGGAAGGTTATAACGCGTTGCCCTATCATGCGGGTATGGCGGGGGACAGACGGGAAGAAAATCTAAACCGTTTCATGGCCGAGCCAGACCTGATTATGGTGGCGACCATTGCCTTTGGCATGGG
>DAOWHQ010000068.1:0-2905 GCA_030641355.1 Alphaproteobacteria bacterium | reverse complement strand
CATCGCCCGTATTTTGCAGTATCAATTCCATAAGGCCGCCTGCGATATGGCCGGTAATGAAGGGCCGCTGCACCGTTGTACCGTTTACGGCAACAAGGAAGTAGGCGCTAAATTCAAAGCCATGCTGGAAATGGGCGCGAGCAAGCCTTGGCCCGATGCCTTGGAAGCTTTCACGGGAACCCGCCAGATGGACGGCAGTGCGGTTCTGGAATATTACGCCCCGCTTAAAGTATGGCTGGACGAGCAGAATAAAGACCGTAAATGCGGTTGGTAACAGTATTTATGGGGCAGGCTCTAACGGGCCTGCCCTATTTCGTTATTTTCTGAAATCAATGTCCGACTGGGCGGCGAAATAGCTGAAGATGGTATAGACGGCGGTATTCTGTTTCAGCGCTTCCGGGTTTACTTTATCCAGAGTATCATTTTCCGTATGGTGATAGTCGAAATATTTCAGGCCGTCCGCGCTGAAATTCACCGCCGGCATACCCAATTTGCCCAGCGCACTTATGTCCGACTGTCCCTTGGCATTATTTTTGGGGCTTAATGACACGCCGAGCGGCGCCAGAAGATTAGCAAGATCCCGTATATCATTAAGTGCCGATGGTCCAACACCGGGGGTCATTTCATATATGCGTTCGGTGCCGAAATCCCACTCTGCCCCGATCACATGGTTTGCCATATCATCTTTATGTCTTTGCACATATTGTTTTGCACCCACAAGTCCGACCTCTTCGGCGGCAAATAATATCACCCGAATGGAGCGTTTGGGACGCTCAGGCAGATTTGCTATATGATGGGCGGCGGCCAGCGTGACGGAGACGCCGATACCATCATCCACGGCTCCGGTTCCCACATCCCAACTGTCCAGATGAGCGCCCATGACGACATATTCATGCGGATTTTCGCTGCCGGTAAGCTCGCCGATCACATTTGCGGTGGTGACGGGAACATCATCTTTGCGTTGTGCGGTTAATTTAAGGAAAACCTTCACAGGATTGCCACGTGCGATCTGTCTTGACAGTAAATCTGCATCGGGATTGGACAGGGCGGCGGCGGGAATCTTTGGCGTGTCTTCATTATATTGAAGCCCGCCCGTATGACCGATGCGGTTATCATCGGTCCCCACCGAACGCATGATCAGGGCGATAGCCCCCTTGGCGGCGGCATAACTGGGTCCGGCGGCGCGGGTTTTTACAGCCGGGCCATATCCTGCCCCGTCAATTTTACGTTCCATGCGGTAGGAGACATAGGCAATCTTGCCCTTCAGGCTGTCCGGTGCGGCGGTAGCAAGGGCGAAGAAATCCTCAAATTCAACCACTTCCGCCGTGATGCCATTCTCAGGTGTGCCCACACTGCCACCAAGGGCGATGGCGACCATTTTCTGGGGGTAGGGCGCGATGATCCGCGCTTCTGCCGTGCCCCTGATCCAGCTGTGATGGATAACATCTTCGGTCCAGACCTTATCAAAGCCCAGTTGTTTCATTTTGGCCATCGCCCATGTGACGGCGCGTTTGTCGCCCGCCGTTCCCACCATGCGCGCCCCGACCTCGGTCGTCAGCGATTCATCAATCTCATAGGCCAGATTAGATGACAGCGCGGTTGTTTTCAGGGCCAGAAGCTGCGCGGTATCCTTATCGGATAAAGACGCCGCGCTGGCACTAAAAATCAGGCAGGTCGAAATTATGCTGGTGAAAAAAATTATTCTCAGATTGGTCATTGAACATCATCCCTTTTTTATGGCTATAGTTTTATCGGGTGGGATAACTAAATCAACCTGTATTTTATATCTAAACATTATTGCAATGCAGCATCTTGTCATGCAGCGCAATAAAATATATAAATAGCGGCATATTTTGAAATAATATAAGTAGGACATAGCCCATGAGTGATCAGATCAGACCCCGCAGAAGCGTATTATATATGCCCGGCTCCAACCCACGGGCGCTGGAAAAAGCAAAAGACCTGGCGGCAGATTGTTTGATTTTGGATCTGGAAGATGCGGTGGCTGTGGCGGCAAAGCTGGACGCCCGAACTCTGGTGATGGACGCGGTGAAGGCGGGCGGTTATGGCCGCCGGGAACTGATCATCCGCATTAATTCACTGGATAGCGAATGGGGCGAGGGTGATATGAAGGCGGCCTGCGCTGCGGGGCCGGATGCGATTCTGCTGCCCAAGGTGGAATCGGCGGCTATGATATCTCAGGCCGAAGATATGATGGTTAAATTCGGCGCGCCTGAAAACACCAAAATATGGTGCATGATGGAAACACCCCGCGCCATGCTGAATGCGGCTGAAATTGCCGCCAGTTCGGCGCGCCTGACCTGTTTTGTCATGGGGACAAGCGATCTGGTAAAGGATCTTCATGCTCATCATACCAACCTGCGGCTACCCGTATTGACTTCTCTGGGCTTATGTATATTGGCGGCGAGGGCGGAGAATGTTGAGATATTGGACGGGGTCTTTCTTGACCTGAATGATGATGAGGCTTTTCGGGCCAGTTGCTTGCAGGGTCTGGAATTTGGCTTTGACGGTAAAACCCTGATCCATCCAAAACAACTGGCGGGTGCCAATGAGGTTTTTGCCCCATCACCATCCGAGCTGGAATTTGCCCGCCGGATCATAGCGGCTTTTGCTGAGGCAGAAGCAGACGGCAAGGGCGTTGTGCTGGTGGATGGCAAGCTGATCGAGAATTTACATGTGGAAAATGCCCACCGTCTGGTGACATTATCCGAAGCCATTGGAGGGAGTGATGAGTAAAATCACGGCAGGAAATTACTTTGAGGATTTTTCACTGCGTGATATAGCCGCCGTAATTGACAGCAGCGAGGGTGCGGTAAAAAGCATTCTGTTTCGAAGCCTGGAAAAACTACGCAATACCACGACGTTTCAACGGAGGCAAGATTAT
>DAOWHQ010000183.1:0-4719 GCA_030641355.1 Alphaproteobacteria bacterium | reverse complement strand
GTTGTGGATTTGCCCACACCGCCCTTGCCACTGGCGACCGCAATCACATGCTTCACACCGGGAATTTTAGCGGTATGTTTAAGCGGACCAGCGCCCTTTGTGGGCGACTGCATTTGCGGGATATCTTTTTCCGGTTGCCGTTCTGCGGTCAGTACAGAGACAACCTTGGCAATGCCGGGAAATTCCATCAGTTTTGCATCACAGGTTTTTCTGACCTGCTCCATCATTTCGGCCTCTTTCGGATTGATATTGAGGGCAAAACCCACTTCGCCGTCCTTGACCACAAGGCCCTGTACCATGCCCAGAGAGACAATATCCTCGCCCTTACCGGGATGAGAAATGGATTTTAAGATATTCAGTAGCTGTTCTGGCTTGATCTGGAGCATTAAAGTACCTATCTATAATTCTGTTGTTCATAGTCCTTAGTTGGAATATAAGGTTTATGAATTTTTTTTACAGGGGGAATGTGATTTTTCTCTCGTTAGTTGATATTTTTCTTATGTAAGGAGCACTTATATGCCTTGGCAAAATAATAATGATGGTGGCAAAGATCGTGGACCCTGGGGCAGTGGACCCGGCGGCGGTGGTCAGGAGCCACCTGATATTGATGAATTGATTCGCAAGGGTCAGGATAAATTCCGCTCTGCCTTTGGTGGCGGGCGTGGCGGCAAGGGTGGCGGTAAGGGTATGTTCATGATGATCATCCTGATGTTCACTGTCGGTTATCTCTATTCGGCTTTCTACAAAGTTCAGCCCGATGAAGCGGGTGTGGTTCTGCGTTTTGGCAAATGGATCGAAACCAAAGGCACCGGCCTTCATTTCCATTTCCCGCCCATTGATCAGGTGATCATCCCGAAAGTTACTGCGGTCAACAAGATCGACGTGGGCTTTGGTGGCGGTAAAAAAGAACGCCAGATGCTGACCGGAGACGAGAATATCGTCGATGTGCAATATTCCATTCTGTGGCGGATCAAAGACCCTGCAAGATTTCTGTTTAATCTGGAACAGAGAGAGCAGAGCATCAAGGCCGTATCAGAAAGTGCCATGCGTGAAGTGGTGGCAAGAACCGCCATTCAGCAGATCATGACATCGGAACGTCTTGCGATTGAGATCGAAGTACGTGGCATTATGCAGACCGTGCTCGACAGCTATGAAGCCGGTATCGAGATCACTCAGATCAAGATGGATACGGTATCTCCGCCTGCACAAGTTTCCGAAGCATTTAATGATGTACAGAAGGCCGAAGCTGATCGGGATAAAACCATCAATGAAGCCAAAAAGTATCAGAATAAAATCGTTCCCACAGCCCGTGGTCAGGCGGAAAGAATGAATCAGGAAGCCGAAGCCTATAAAGCCCGCGCCATTACCAAGGCCGAGGGTGAAAGCGCACGCTTCCTGTCCGTTTATGAGCAATATAAACTGGCCAAGGATGTGACCCGCAGACGGTTGTATCTGGAAACAATGGAAAGAATTCTTGGCAATACGGACAAGGTTATTCTTGAAAATGAAAATAGCGGCGTGTTGCCTTACCTGCCGTTGCCCGCCATTAAGAAACAGAATTAGGATAGGATAAAGACAATGAATAATTTAAAAGTACTAATTGCCTTGATCGTCCTGGGTGCCAGTGTTGTTTTGCTGGGCGCGTCTGTTTTTACGGTCAGGGAAACTGAGCAGGCTCTGGTTCTGGAGCTTGGGTCATGGAAGAAAACCGTGACTGAAGCCGGTTTGCATTTCAAAACCCCTTTCGTTCAGGATGTGGTTTATTTCGACAAACGGATTTTGTTGCTTGATACGCCGGAACTGATCGTCATCACGCAGGATCAAAAACGGATTATTGTGGATGCTTTCACCGAATTCAAGGTTGAAGACCCCCTGAAAGTTTATCAGGCGGTACGCAATGTTTCCGGTGCAGAATCACGGCTTTCAATCATCATCAACTCCAATCTGCGTAAGGTATTTGGCGGACGGGAATTTAAAGATGCATTGTCCGGTGAGCGGCGTACATTACGTAAGGCTATAGCCGATTCCGTTAAGGAAGAAGCCGAAGCTCTTGGTATCAAGGTGGTGGATGTGCGCATCAAACGCACCGACCTGCCTTCTGAAAACAGCAAGCCGATCTTTGACAGCATGATTGCCGAGCGTGAACAGGTGGCACGTGAAATTCGCGCCCGTGGTGAAGAACAGGCGATCCGCATTAAGTCTAAGGCGGACCGTGATCGTACCGTGCTGCTCGCCGAAGCCGAACGTGAGGCACAGAAATTACGCGGGATTGGAGATGCGACAGCGGCAAAGATATTTGCCGATGCCTATAATCAGGACGCGGAATTTTACGCATTTTATCGTTCCATGCTGGCCTATAATGTGGCCTTCCGTGAGAAGAACACCACGATGATATTGTCACCTAACAGTGATTTCTTCAAATATTTCGGTGATATGACCGGTAAAAACAAGAAGAAGAAATAAATATAAAGCTATTAAGGGAGAGGATATGACCCATGGGGCTGTATCCTCTTTTTTGCTATTTTGCGATGAAGACATGAAAAAATACGACCAAAGGGACTTCAGCTTCTCATTTCCGTCACAAAGTATGGTAATGATGAATGCATAAAAATATTTTCAGGGAAGAAAAATAATAATTTAGATAATTGGAAAATATCAGGAATAAATATGAGTAAATTCAAGAAAATTTGTATGGGTGCGATGATTGTCGTATCTTACGTGGTCATTTCGCCCGTTGCCGCCCTTGCCAAAGGGGCGCCGGACAGTTTTGCGGATCTGGCTGAAAAACTATTGCCCGCCGTGGTCAATGTCAACACAACCCAAACCATTAAGGTTGAGCGGCGCTCCATGCCGCAAATCCCCGGTATGGAAGAATTCTTCAAACGCTATGGTCGTGAAAAAGACAGTAAGAAAAATGGCGACGAGCGGCCACTTACCCGTCAGCGGCAATCTCTGGGTTCGGGTTTTGTTATCGACCCTTCCGGCATTATTATCACAAATAACCATGTGATTGATAAGGCGGATGAAGTGATGATCAAGATGCATGATGGCCGTGAATTTAAAGCCGTGGTTATCGGTAAAGACAGCAAGCTGGATCTTGCCGTGCTTAAGGTAGAGACCGACAAGCCACTGCCTTATGTTAAATTTGGCGATGATTCCAAGTCCCGCATTGGCGATTGGGTATTGGCTATTGGTAACCCCTATTCCCTTGGTGGTACAATCACAGCAGGTATTATTTCGGCCCGTAACCGTGATATCAATTCCGGTCCTTATGATAAATATATCCAGACCGATGCCGCCATTAACCGTGGCAATAGCGGTGGCCCCATGTTCAATATGGACGGTGAGGTGATCGGCATCAATACCGCTATTTTCTCCCGTTCCGGCGGCAATATCGGCATTGGTTTTGCCATTCCCTCCAATCAGGCCCAGCATGTGATTTCGCAATTGCGTAAATATGGTCATACAAAACGGGGCCGGATCGGCATCAGTTTCCAGCAGGTAACTGATGACATCGCGGAAAGCCTTGGTATGGAAGAAGGTCATGGGGCTCTGGTATCCTCCGTCGTTGAAGGCGGGCCTGCCGATAAGGCTGGCATATTGGCCGGTGATATTATCATTGAATATGAAGGCGAGGTCATCAAGAAGCGTAATGAGCTGCCGATCTGGGTTGCCAATACGGAAATTGGCAAGAAGGTGAAGCTGGTTGTTCTGCGCAAGGGTAAAAGAAAGAAATTGACCCTCGTGATTGATGAGCTTCCCGAAGATGTGGAAGATGACGAAGAATCAGCCATGGCTGATGATGAGGATGATTCATCAGAGGCACAGGAAGTTCTGGGCATGACCCTTGAGCCAATCACCGACAAAACCCGCAAGGTTCTGAAGCTGGAAGATGACGTGAAAGGCGTGCTAATCGCCGCCGTTGATCGCAATAGTCCCTCAGGGCAAAAAGGATTGCGCCGGGGTGACATCATTGTGGAAATCACTCAGGAAGCTGTCAAGACAGTGGACGGGGCCGTGGCGCGTATTGCGGAGCTTAAAGACAAGGGCCGCAAGAGCATCCTGCTCAAATTTATCCGCCGCGGCAATACTGCCTTTGTGACGGTCAAGTTTGACGATGAGGAATAATATCAGATCATAATTATGATGCGTGAAAGGCCGGGTCTTGTATCCGGCCTTTTTTTGTCTGCGGCCCCGTGGATATTATTTGGGAAATGATGTATAATGGCACTATGTCTGCAAATAAATTAAAGACCAGTGTTGGATGAATTAAAATCTTTAATTTATAACAAGTTATTTCATAAAATTGAATGATTCTAATTTGCCTAGAGGCGAATCTTACTGTATATACACAGAGGAATTCTTCGACGATTGATCAAAATTAACACATACCAAAACAACACATAAGGAAATTATCATGACCAGAGTCCCCGCCGTAACCTTTATGACCCGTGTGCGCAATGACGCCTTGGAAGGCCCAAATCCTTTTGAGTGGAAAGCATTGACCTCGGACGAAATTTTTAAGGGCAAAAAAGTTGTTCTATTCGCACTGCCGGGTGCTTATACCCCGACCTGCTCCACAACCCATCTGCCGGGCTATGAAGAGCATTTTGATGAGTTCAAGGCACTGGGTGTGGATAGCGTTGTTTGTCTGTCTGTGAATGATGCTTTTGTCATGTATAACTGGGGCAAGGCACAGAAGGCGGAAAATGTATTCCT
>DAOWHQ010000043.1:0-3687 GCA_030641355.1 Alphaproteobacteria bacterium | reverse complement strand
ATGATAGCCCTTGGCAATGAAATTTCCGTCCCGAATGATAACCGGTAATTCTTCCGCCAATGCCGGCCGCAACAAGTCGATAGTTTCCTGATGGGAACCGAGCTTCTCCAGAATAGGGTCAATATCCTCCGGTAGAGATACCAGATCCCCTGTGCGGTTTTGAAAATTAAACTTGATATCTGCCGCCTGTATCAGCCCGTCCCGAACCGCTGCAAGATCACGCGGCCCGCCCCGCCCCACCGAAAGCCGCGACATGGCCCGTTCCAGATCAGGACAACGCTTCAACAGCTCCCTGATTTTACGGCGGAAGGCTTCATGCTCGTGAAAATGAGCCACCAGATCAAGCCTTCTGTTTATGATCCGCGCATCCATCAGCGGCGCACTCATGCGGCTGTTCAGCAGACGCGCACCAGCACCGGTCATGGTCCGGTCAATGGTATGGAGCAAACTACCCTGACGTGCGCCCGCCAGTGTATGGGTCAGTTCAAGATTTCGCCGGGTGGCACCGTCTATCATCATAACGCAATCTTCGCCCACTGAAATGGGGCTGGCAAGGCACGGCAGCTTACCCTTCTGGGTTTCCTGCAAATAAGTCACTAATGCTCCGCAGGCGGATAATTCAGCCCGATTGAAACCGTCCGGTAATTTTTTACCAAAGATATCTTTCAGCACTTTTTCGGCACCAGCGCTGTCAAAGCTGCGGCTTTCCACAAGGCTCAGGATGTCCTGCCAATCCTCCAGCGCATCACCCAAATCATCACTGCCAAGCACTTGTGATGACAGGATCAGCTCTCCAGCCTGAAGCCGTGATAATTCCGCTTCCAGATTGGAAGGCATGATCGAACTGACAAAAAAATCTCCGGTGGATATATCAAGCCACGCCAGCGCATAATTTTCCTGCGAACGGGCCAGAGCCGCCAAAAAATTATTCTGTCTGGCATTAAGCAGATTTTCTTCGGTGATAGTCCCCGGTGTCACAAGCCGTACCACATCGCGTTTTACAACCGATTTGGCCCCGCGTTTCTTGGCCTCCGCCGGATTTTCCATCTGCTCACAAACGGCCACCTTAAAACCGCGCTTTATAAGACGGGACAGATATGTTTCCGCGGCATGAACCGGTACACCGCACATGGGAATGTCATTGCCATTATGCTTGCCGCGCTTGGTAAGCGTAATATCCAAAGCCGCCGATGCCGCCACCGCATCATCAAAAAACAGCTCGTAAAAATCCCCCATGCGGTAAAACAGCAGATATTCCCTGTGCTTTTCCTTTAACTCAAGAAACTGCACCATCATAGGCGTTACGGCAGAATCAGGTTTTGGCTTTGACATTTTTTTTTCAGATATTATCAGCGTATTCGTCATTCATTCTTCGATTTTATAATATTAATAAAGCTTTTAGGTATTTACATTTAATATAATTACAATATATATAGCAATTAGGTAATATTATATGCAGATAATGATGCTATTTTTTAACGCTATATGGGTAACAGTTTATCTGCTCCGCACTCGGAAATCAATTTCCTTGGGCTGATTTAGTGTAATAAAAAAACAAAAGGGCTATCGTCATGAGTGATAAAAAAAGTGATTTTGGCGATAAGGAAGCGCTTCATTATCATGCAGCAGGGCGTCCCGGTAAACTGGAAATACGGGCGACCAAGCCCATGGCGACGCAGCGGGATCTGTCACTGGCCTATTCCCCCGGTGTAGCAGCACCTGTTCTGGCTATCGCAGACCATCCCGCCATGGCCTATGATTATACTGCCAAAGGCAATCTTGTGGCTATTATCACCAATGGCTCGGCCATTCTGGGTCTTGGAAATCTTGGCGCATTGGCGTCAAAACCCGTGATGGAGGGCAAGGCTGTTCTGTTTAAGCGTTTTGCTGATGTAGACGGTATTGACCTTGAGGTAGATACGCAGGATGTGGACGAATTCATCAATTGTGTCAAGCTGCTTGGCCCCACTTTTGGCGGTATTAACCTTGAGGATATCAAGGCACCGGAATGTTTCATCATCGAACAGTCGTTGCGTGAAAAAATGGATATTCCGGTTTTTCATGACGATCAGCACGGAACCGCCATTATAACCGCTGCCGGCATCCTCAACGCCATTGACATCACAGACCGCGACATAAAAACCGTCAAGATCGTTGTCAATGGGGCCGGAGCCGCCGCCATCGCCTGTACCGAACTGGTCAAGGCCATGGGCGTGCCCCATAATAATGTCATCATGTGTGATAGCAAAGGCGTGATTTATCAGGACCGTAAGGAAGGTATGAACCAGTGGAAATCAGCTCACGCAATTGACACCCCTCACCGCACCTTGGAAGACGCGCTGAAGGGTGCGGATATTTTTCTGGGGCTTTCCGTGAAAGATGCCGTCAGTCAGGACATGGTACTGAATATGGCGAACAAGCCTATTATCTTTGCCATGGCCAATCCAGACCCCGAAATAAGACCGGAATTGGTTAAAGAAGTCCGTTCCGATGCCATAGTTGCCACGGGCCGGTCAGATTATCCCAATCAGGTCAATAATGTGCTTGGTTTTCCTTATATTTTCCGGGGCGCACTGGATGTTCGCGCCAGCACCATCAATGACGAAATGAAAATTGCCGCCGCGCTCGCTATTGCCGAACTGGCCCGTGAGGATGTGCCTGATGAAGTGGCTGCGGCCTATAGCGGTGGCCATCCAAAATATGGCCCCGATTATATTATCCCCGCCCCTTTTGACCCGCGCCTGATCAGTGCTATCTCCCCCGCCGTAGCCGAAGCTGCCATCAAAAGTGGGGTCGCCAAAAGCCCTATCATTGACATGGATGCCTACCGCAAGGAACTGGCCGCAAGGTTAAACCCCACAACCGGCACGCTACAAATGATCTATGACCAGCTCAGCACCGAACCGAAGCGGGTTGTCTTTACTGAAGCGGATGAGGAAACTGTGCTTCGTGCGGCCCTGGGCTTTGAGCAGAATGGATATGGTCATGCGGTTTTGATCGGCTATGAAGATAAAATCCGCGACCATCTGGAACATATTGGTCATAACCGCAATGATGATCTGGAAATCCATCATGGCCGCACCAGTGATAAAAGCGAAAAATATGCCGAGTTTCTGTATACTAAATTGCAGCGCAAAGGATATCTTTATCGGGATTGCCTGCGTCTTGTGCGCTCAGACCGCAATGTTTTTGGCGCCTGTATGCTGGCCCACGGCGATGCCGACGCTATGGTGACGGGACATAACCGCCATTATGCCGCCGCTCTGGAGAGCATCATGAAAGTGATCGACCCCCTGCCCGATTGCAAAGCCATCGGCTTATCCATCGTGGTCACGGGCGACCGGACGATTTTTGTTGCCGATACCGCTATTAACGAAATGCCAACCGCAGAAGAAACGGCAGAGATAGCCATTCATGCCGCCAGAGCGGTGCGTCATTTTGGAATCGAACCCAGAGTGGCCTTAATGTCCTATACTAATTTTGGCAATCCTGTAGGCGGCATATTAGCCACGACATCCCGCGGTGCAGTAAGCATTTTGGATGGCATGGAAGTTGATTTCGAATATGAAGGTGAAATGCACGCCGGTGTGGCCCTCAACCCAGAGATCATGAAGGCCTATCCCTTCTGTCGTCTGTCCGGCCCTGCCAATATATTGATCATGCCGGGTATGCATTCCGCCCATATTT
>DAOWHQ010000239.1:0-4553 GCA_030641355.1 Alphaproteobacteria bacterium | reverse complement strand
GCAGGGATCGGCTGGGCCGCGGGCATGGAACGGTTGGCGGAAATGATTTCTCCTGAACTTGTACCGGATGAGCCGCGTCCCATAGCCATTATTCCCGTGGGTGCAGAGTGTCAGACGCACGCTTTGAAGCTCGCCCAGAAATTACGCTCGGCGGGCCATGTGGTTGATATGTCCTACAAGGGCAATATGGGAAAACGCATGAAGCGCGCCAACAAGGCCAATGCCATAGCCGCAATCCTCATCGGCGAAGACGAACTCGCCCGCGGTGTCGTCACCGTAAAAACCTTTGATGACGGCTCTCAAAATGAAGTCGCCCTAGACCAACTCACAGAACACCTAAGCCACTACCGTTAGCGGGATTTTGGTTTAGCCTCAGGTGCCGGCGCTGCGCTTAGGCTTCCGCGCAATTATGCGCGACGGGCGGTCGCCCTTACTTCGCCCAGAAGGGGCTCAATAACCGAATCCCATATAAGGGCTGAGACAAGGCCAAGGGCCGCCCGAGTTAATATGATGTGGGGAGTGCCCACGGCACAGGGGAGAATCCCCCATCAACCAAAAAAGAAGACCAAAATGATACCACAAGAACGACTGGGACAACTGATCACCCGCCACGAAGAACTGGAACATATGATGTCCAAAGCGGCGGAGCTTACGTCAGAAGAAATCATCACTCTTTCCAAGGAATATGCCGAGCTTACTCCGATTGTGAAGGCGGCAAAGGACTATCTGTCTATGGTCAATGAGATGGTCGATCTGGCCGAAATGATCACCGACAAGGACGGCGTCCCTGAAATGAAGGAGCTGGCGGAAATGTAACTGCCGGAGCGGAAAAAACAGATGCCCGCACTTGAACGGCAGATGGAGATCATGCTGCTGCCCAAAGATGTGGATGATGATAAAAATGCGCTGCTTGAAATACGGGCCGGAACCGGCGGCGATGAGGCCGCGCTTTTTGCCGGTGATCTGTTCCGTATGTATCAGCGCTACGCCCAGCTTGAGGGCTGGAAATTTGACGTGGTCAACTCGTCCAGCAGTGATGTGGGCGGTTTTAAAGAAGTGATCGTCTCGGTATCGGGCAAGGGCGTGTTTGCCAAGCTTAAATATGAATCCGGTGGTCATCGGGTTCAAAGGGTTCCTGATACGGAAACCGGCGGGCGTATTCATACCTCTGCGGCGACCGTTGCGGTGATGCCCGAAGTGGAAGAAGTGGATATCAAGCTGGATGATAATGATATTCGCATCGATATTTTCCGCGCCAGTGGCCCCGGTGGCCAAAGCGTGAATACCACCGACAGCGCGGTACGTATGACTCATCTTCCCACCGGAATCACAGTTCAACAGCAGGATGAAAAATCTCAGCTTAAAAACCGTCAGAAGGCGATGAAAGTCCTGATGGCGCGGGTGTATGATGCGGAGCGGGCAAAGCGGGACGCGGTACGGGCTGCGGAGCGCAAAGAACAGGTCGGCAGTGGCGACCGCTCAGGCCGCATCCGAACCTATAATTTTCCACAAGGACGGATGACGGACCATAGAATAAATCTTACGCTCTATAAATTGGATCAGATTTTAGCAGGGGACGGATTGGAAGAGGTTATTACCAGCCTGATCACCGAAGATCAGGCCGCATTACTGGCAGAAATGAATAGCTGATCAGTCTTTTTTCTTCAATGCCGTCATTACCGTGACCATCAGCTGATCAAAGCTGTTGGCATATTTTTGGGTCTGGTCAATTTGGGATTTTTCGCAGGCAGTTTTGGGGTTGGCGCGGCGGTTAATATCATCAATGCGTTGCCAGCCGTCAGCGTCCAGAACAAAATGCTTGTTGCCTAAAATATGTTGTGGGGTCTCATAAAAATAATTTATCATACGGCTGTAATCCGAGGGGCAAAACCCAGAGTGCCGCAAGATTTTATGGGTAATTTTATCCACTTCCAATTCATGTTCTGCATTTATGATATTCTTTTTATTTAGGGAATAATCATAGTCTTTATTGTTATAGCGTGGTCGTTCAATGATATTTGCGCCCTTGGTATGAAAGGCGCCCGTGGCCTGTGGCATATATGTTTTATCAGGGTATTTATGCTTAACAGCACCCTTAATATAACCCTCCAGAGAGGTATCTTCCGCGCCTCTTTCATGGCCTTCTGGCAGGGCCGGCGTTGCCACATAATCCAGACTGATATGTGCCGTCATATGCGCCATTGTTGCCACAAGCTGATTAATGTTTTTCATTTGTTTCAGGTAGCCATAAGAAAGGCTGATGGAAGAAGGGGTCAGGGCAATATTTCGTTTTTGATCCGTACTGACAAGGAGCGTGACCTGGCGGTATTTTATGCCGCTCACATGGATGAGTTTATTCTCTATATCCTGCAGAAAAAGAATTTTTTTTGGCGCCGGTTCGTCTGATACGGCCTGAGGTGTCATTGTTGCGACAGCCATTAGGGCAAGGAAAGGGGTAAAAATAAATTTGTGCATTTTCATCAATCTTCTCATTATGCTATGAGGTAATTATACCATTGCGGGCCGTAAACTGAAATGAAATAAATGTGATTGTCATTAGGACCATAAGAACCAATGCCATCCGCCAACTTGAAGAGGTGGGTAGCGAAACAGCTGCACTGGACGTGGATTTACTTCTGGAGGCGGCCTTGGGCCATACTAAACTGGACATGATTCTGGAGCCGACCCTTGAGGTCAGCCCGGAACAGCTCAGAGTTTTTGAAGATCTCCTCACCCGCCGGAAGGCACGGGAACCCATATCACAGATTTTGGGAAAAAGAGATTTCTGGAGCCTTACCTTTACGGTTTCCCGTCATTGTCTTACCCCACGGCCTGACAGTGAAACGCTGATTGAGGCCGCTCTGAAATCAGTTCCGGACAAAAAGGCGAGCTTAAAAATTCTGGATCTGGGGACGGGAAGCGGGTGTTTGCTGCTGTCTTTAATGTCTGAACTGCCAAATAGTTCCGGCGTGGGCATAGATATGTCAGACAAGGCACTGGCCGTAGCAGAAGATAATGCCCGCCGGCTTGGTTTTCTGGAAAGATGTGATTTTATTTTGAGTGATTGGGCGCAACAGCTGCCGGCTGCGGCAAAATTCGATATTATTCTGTGCAACCCGCCCTATATCGCCGAAACGGAAAGAGCAACACTTGCCTCGGATGTGCGCGATTACGAACCCTCCATCGCTCTTTTTGCCAAGGATGACGGCTATAAGGAATATGATAGGCTTGCCGGAATTATACCTGCACTTGCAGCAAAAGAAGCTCAGGTTTTTTTGGAAATAGGGCATACCCAAGGGGCGCGGGTCAGGGAAATTTTCCGACAAACCGGGGCAAAAAACGTTCGAATAATTCAGGACCTGGCTGGCCGGGACCGCTGTGTAGCGTTTAATTTTTAATAAAAACCCCCTTACATAAAAATTATGTTGGCATTTGATCGCCATAAGGGTAGAGTGTATTTACTCTATAGAGAGTTAAGGGTCCGGGATGGGTTATTGAAAATAATTTCCCCGGCAACATGAACCCCAGATATTTAGATATTTGAAAAAGTAACCGCTGTCAGGCAGGATGGTTTGCATAATATATGCGAACGGTATGTTTGGGACAGCCCAATTTAGCGTAGTTTTCATGAAACAAAATCAGAATTCCCGACATAACAGACAGGGCCGCCCTAGTCAGCATAGTAACCAGAAGCGCCCCAGTAAAGGTCGCCATAATCAAAACCGGCAGCAGCAGTCTAACTCGCCAAACCGGCAGATGGACAGCCGTGGCCCAGCAGGAAACCAGCGCGGTAATGCAAAGCAACTTTACGAGCGCTATAAAACACTGGCCCAGGAAAAGCGGGCATCAGACCGGTTGGAATCTGAAGCTCTTTATCAGTATGCGGATCATTATTACCGCATCTATGATGAATTCGCCTCTGTAGAAGCCGCTACTCAGGCGGCACGGGATAAAGCCCGTCAGGAAGAACAGGCTAAAAAACAGCAAGAAGAAGACGTGCGTCAGGTCAATGCCGCCGAAAAACAGACGCAGCATTCTGCACCTGTTGAATCTTCTGAATCTGGGCAAAAAAAGCAAGAACAGGAGCCACAGCGAAAGCCGCGACGGAAACCACAGGCAAAAGCTGAGGAAAAATCAGAATCAGAATCTCCTATAGAAAAACCAGAAGCGGAAGCTGTGAACCCTTAAAATCCTCCTCCCCCCTTGTGTGATAAAATTACCACACCATATGTAGGATATTGATTTATTTATGGAGTAAGAGGAAGATGGATTTTGAAAAATATACCGACCGGACAAAGGGCTTTATTCAATCGGCCCAAGGCTATGCCATCCGCGAAGGCCATCAGCGCTTCACCCCCGAACATATTCTGAAAGTAATTTTAGAAGACGAAGAAGGTCTTGCGGCCAATTTAATGACCGCCGCCGGAGCCGATGCCAAGGCCGCTATTCGCGCCGTTGAAGCCGAAGTGCTCGCCTATCCAAAAGTAGAAGGCAAAGGTGCCGGACAATTATATCTTGCCGCCGATACCGCCGGCCTGTTTGAAAGTGCGGAG
>DAOWHQ010000195.1:0-6545 GCA_030641355.1 Alphaproteobacteria bacterium | reverse complement strand
TACATCACGGGAAGCCTGACGACTTTCATTTCTGGCCTGGCGCGTATCCTGGTCAATATCATCCTGGCGCACCCGGTCAAGGCTGTCATGATCAATCCGGGCAAGGAATTTTTCTTTGCTACTTTCTGCCCTTGCAGTCATGCGTGCGGCCTGTTCCAGAAATTTATCATCACCACTTTCTTCTGCTTTGGCTTCGAATTTTCCGGCGAGGCTAAGAAATTTAGCTTCTTCCTCATAGGCCTTGGTCAGAAAATTAATTTGTCTTTTGTCATAGTCTTCATCAAGGGCGAGTTGAAGAAGGTCGGAATTAAGAGCAACCGGGAATTTATTTTGCAGGCTGTTGTTCAGGGAGCGGTTAAAGGCGCGCAACTGTTCTTCAGATAATTGCCCCACCAGACTAGCAACCAGTTCTTTTTCTGCATTTAAATCGTCTAACGTACCCTGCGCACCAGCCAAAACTGATTCCGCATCAGTTAAAGTAGTGTTAGCATCGGTTAAAGCCGTATTTGCTACAACTAATGCGGCTTCAGCGTCAGTGAGCTCTTGACTGCCTGCTGCAGCGGCGGCAACCGCATCTGTAGCAGTAGTTACGGCATCATTTGCGGCGGTTACGCTATCGGTAGCTGCTGTAATGGTATCATTTGCGTTGGTCACGGCTTCTTCAGCCTCGGTGATGGCCTCACTTTCATCTGCCATGAAAGTTTCAACCAGAAGGTCAGCGGATCCGAATTTATCCCCTTCAGTATCCTCAGTTTGTGCAAAGACGGACTGCGGCATTATTAATAATGCCAGCGCAATGAATAGTGATTTAAGTGGTGTAGAACGCATTTCTCATCCTTTATATTAGGTGTATCTGTAACGAGTTAGTGTATCATAAATTGCATCTAAGACAACCTTATGTAATGTAACGAGTAGCCTTATAGGGTAGATAATTTAAGATATTATAAAAAATAGTTAAATTGCTTCCTAGTTATCATGATGAAAATAAACTAACATTTTTCTGGAATATTATAGAATGACAACACAGGGGTCGATTATGAATATTATTAACAGCATTAAGGTCATATTTTTGGTTATGGTGGCGACACCAGCATGGGCTGAAACAGACTTCGGGGCAGGTGAGAAAATCTACCAGAAACATTGTGCCGCCTGCCACGGCGTGGAATTGGAGGGCGGTATAGGTAGTAGTTTTGTTGACCATGTCTGGAATTATGGCAAGGATCCGGAACTGATAGGGATGAATATCAAATTCGGCATACTTAATCTTGAAATGCCGGCATGGGAAGGTATTTTGACTGATAATGAAATTAAATCAGTCATTATGTTCATTATGGATATAGACAAAAATTCACCTTTGGCCCAACCGCAAATCGCCCAAAAGTTTAAAACTGAAATTTACGGCCTGAATATGGAAATTCTGGATGACAGTCTGGTTGAACCCTGGTCGATTGCTTTTATTAATAAGGATGACGCACTGGTAACCGATAAGGTGGGCAAGCTTTATCGAATGGTGAACGGCAAAATCCAGAAACAAGCCATAAAAAATATTCCTGATGATATTACAAATATTGGTCAATCGGGGCTGCTGGATGTGGTTCTGGACCCGGAATATGCCAAAAATGGTTGGGTCTATCTGTCCTATAGTCATGAATTGGCAAAAACCAAGGGCGAGAAACGGGGCAGGGCTATGACCCGTATCATTCGGGGGCGTATCATGGACGGAGGCTGGCTTGATCAGCAGATATTATATGAAGCTGACCATGAGCTATATTCCCAAACCCGGCATCATTATGGCTCCCGCATCATTTTTGACGAAGACGGCTATCTGTATTTTTCGGTTGGGGATCGGGGTGCTAAAGAACAGGCGCAGGATTTATCGCGTCCCAACGGAAAAATTCACCGCATATATAAAGACGGCAGTATTCCTAAAGATAACCCCTATGTTAATCAGCCCGAAGCCATCGCCTCTATTTACAGTTATGGTCATCGTAACCCGCAGGGCATGTCCCTGCATCCGACTACAAAAGAAATTTGGTCAACGGAACATGGCCCTATGGGTGGGGATGAGTTAAATCATGTCCGGCGGGGCAAAAATTTTGGCTGGCCTGAGATAACATATGGCACCAATTATGATGGAAATATCATTTCCGAATTCACGGAAAAGGATGGCATGGAACAGCCCGTTCATCATTGGACGCCGTCAATTGCTGTTTGTGATATAGATTTTTATGCAGGTGATAAATTCTCAGAATGGAAAAATAACCTGCTGGTCACCTCGCTAAAATACAGGGATTTAAGGCGTCTGGTTATTGATGGTGATAAGGTTGTCCATGAGGAAATTTTGTTAAAGGGCGTGGGCCGGATGCGCAGTGTCACGGTTGCACCGGACGGCGCCATATATGTATTGGCCAACGAGCCATCTTTGATTTTGCGTTTAACGCCAAATATTGATAATAAAGACTGATAGGGACGACTTCATATTTAAAAAATAGTAATGGGAATTAATGATGATTTTAGGTCAAAAAAAGATACCTTTAGGGGCGCGTATTTTATGGGTTTTGGCGCTTCTTCTTATGCTGGTTGTATTAGCCGGCGGCCCGGGGGTGCATTTGGGGTTATGGTCGCCGATTGAGGGCTTTGTATTGTCCATGCGGGCTGGATTTATGGGGGGGCTTGCGCTGGCCGTTTTATCCTTCATCATGATCATAATGATCGCCACCGATAAAAAAAGAGGCGGCATGGGCAAGGTTATATTGACCCTGCTTATCGGGCTGGTCCTTGCCGCACCAGTTAGTTATCTGCGTATGTCCAAGGGCGGCGGCGTTCCGCCAATCCATGACATCACCACAGATGTGATCAATCCACCAGTCTTTATTGCCCTTGTAGGCAAACGTGGCGAGGGTGCAAATAGCCTTGACTATGAAGGGGCGGAACTGGCCGCTGCGCAAAAGGCATCCTATCCTGACGTAAAACCGCTTATGGTTTCAGAAGGTCCGGAACAGGTTTTTAAGAAAGCTCTAAATGTGGCCAGAAAACAGGGGTGGAAAATTACGGGAGTTGATGCAGGTGCCATGCGTTTTGAAGCTACAGACCGTTCATTATGGTTTGCTTTTGCCGACGATATTGTCGTGACCATCAAGGCGACGGAAGCTGGCAGTCAAATTGATCTGCGTAGTGTTTCCCGCGTGGGTCAGAGTGATCTTGGTGTTAATGCCAAACGTATTATGGCTTTTCAGAAGGCCTTAACATCGGACCTTTAAATAGAGAAGTATAATTTTATGTCCATGATTGTGAACCGTCGGGATTTGGATTTCCTGATGTATGAGGTATTTGATCTTGACCGGCTTTTGACCACGGATCGCTACGGCGACTATGACCGGGAAGTGGTCACAGCTGTACTCGATACGGCCCAGACCATAGCGGAAGATAAATTTTTGCCCTGCGCGGCGAAGCTAGATGCCAATGAGCCGCAATTCGATGGCACACAGGTTCAGATCATCCCCGAAGTTAAAGAGGCACTTGACGCTTATCGGGAAGCAGGGTTCTTTTCGGCTCCTTTCGATGAAGATATTGGCGGAATGCAGATGCCGTTCATGGTCAGTTCTGCCTTAAATGGTATTTTCAACTGTGCCAATATCGGCATTTCCAGCTACTCGTTCCTCACTCAGGCCAATGCCGGTATGATGGCGGCTTATGGCAGTGAGGCGCAAAAGGCCCTATATCTTCCGCCCATGCTGGAAGGGCGATGGTATGGCACTATGTGCCTGTCCGAACCACAGGCTGGATCTTCCCTGTCGGACATTCGTACCAAAGCAACCTTGGACGGGGACGGGCAATATCTTATTACCGGAACCAAGATGTGGATTTCCGGCGGTGATCAGAATATTTCAGAAAATATCATTCATATGGTGTTGGCGCGGATTCCCGGCGGCCCTGCGGGTGTTAAGGGTCTGTCCCTGTTCGTTGTGCCCAAAATTCGGGTCAATGCTGATGGCTCGCTCGGTGAGGATAATAATATCGCCCTTGCGGGATTAAATCATAAAATGGGCCATCGGGGAACCACAAATGCCCTGCTTAATTTTGGCGAAAAGGGCGACTGTTACGGCACGCTCATTGGGGAGCCACACCGGGGGCTGTCCTATATGTTCCATATGATGAATGAGGCCCGTACCGCCGTTGGTTACGGGGCCGTAATGTCTGGTCTGGCGGGCTATCTCTATTCTCTGGATTATGCCAGAAATCGCCCGCAGGGACGCCATCCCCATGAAAAAGACCCTGAATCCCCGCAGGTCATGATCATCGAACACGCGGATGTGAAACGGATGCTCATGGCCCAGAAGGCCTATGTGGAAGGCGGTCTGTCACTGGTGACATATTGTACCGGATTGATTGATGCACAGGCGGTCACTGATGATGCACAGGAAAAGGCAAATCTTGGTTTGCTGCTGGATATCCTGACACCGATCGCCAAATCATGGCCGTCTGAATTTTGCCTAGAAGCCAACAAATATGCCATTCAGATTCTGGGCGGCTACGGCTATACACGGGAATATCCGGTGGAGCGTTTTTATCGCGATAACCGCCTAAATCATATTCATGAGGGAACCCACGCCATCCACGGTATTGACCTTCTGGGCCGCAAGGTTCGCATGAAGGGCGGGGCTGCCCTACAGGCCTTGGAGCAGGTCATTCAGCAAACCATACGGGATGCGGCGGAGGTTGATCTTCTCGCGGGCTATGCGGGTGAGCTTGGTGCCGCTTTTGAGGTATTGAAAAAGACCGCTGCGGCGGTGGCAAAGACAGATAACATCAATCTGATGTTGGCCAATGCGACGGCATATCTGGATGCATTTGGTCATGTTGTTGTCGCTTGGTTATGGCTCAAGCAAGGACTTGCGGCATATAAGGGATTAGAAGGTGACAAGGGCGAGCAAGATTTCTATAATGGGAAATTAGCAGCTTGCCGGTTTTTCTTCCGTTACGAGTTGCCCGGTGTTTATACCCGCTTTGCCTTGGTCGAGTCTTTGGATGAAACCTGCCTGACCATGGACAATTCACAATTCATAGGTCTGTGAAGTATCTGAAATCATTGAATATAAAAATAATATTTGACTAAATGGTCAAATTTTTATACTATTAGACCAGATAGGAGATATTCTATGACCAACCAAGCGCGTAAAGCCGTTTGTGCGAAAGTATCTGCTGCACAGTTTTTTGACGATTTGCATAAGCCTCTGAATGGCTTGATGGCTATAAAAGAGGCCGATCATTGTATCTATTGTTATGACGCGCCCTGCATTCAGGCCTGCCCTACATCCATAGATATTCCCACTTTCATTCATCAGATCAGAACCGGCAATGTCTCCGGCGCGGCGCAGACTATTCTGAGCGAAAATATTATGGGCGGCACCTGCGCCCGCGCCTGCCCGACAGAAGTTCTCTGCGAGGAGGCCTGTGTCCATAATGGCGGCGATAGCAAGCCTGTAGAGATCGGGCTTTTGCAACGCTATGCCACAGATCACCTGATGGCGCAAAGTGGCCCGCATCCTTTCAGTCGTGCGGCGGATAGCGGGCGGCATATTGCCGTTGTTGGTGCGGGGCCAGCGGGACTGTCATTCGCTCACCGCGCCGCTATGCTTGGACACAAGGTAAGCGTCTATGAGGCAAAATCGAAACTGGGTGGCCTTAATGAATATGGCCTTGCCGCTTATAAAATGGTTGATGATTTTGCGGCGAATGAGGTCGCCTTTTTGTTGGGTATCGGCGGCATTGAAATATATTATGACAAGGCGCTGGGCTCATCAATCTCGCTTGATGATCTACAGGTGAAACATGATGCAGTATTCATCGGAATTGGTCTGGGAGATACCAATGACCTTGGTCTTGACGGTGAAGACAAGCCGGGCATTTCCAATGCCATAGATTTTATCGAACAGCTTCGTCAGACGAGCGATTTATCTGGTATAAAGCTAGGGAATGACATCATCATTATCGGCGGCGGCAATACGGCGATTGATGCGGCTGTTCAGGCGAAAAAAATCGGCGCGCAGAATGTAACGCTCGCCTATCGTCGCGGTGAAGAGCAGATGGGAGCCACTGGCTTCGAGGTTGAACTGGCCCGCAAAAATGGCGTGATGGTGCGACTATGGTCAAAACCTGTGGCCTTGCAGGGCAAAGATGCTGTCACTGCCATGACGTTCGAGAATACGGAACTTAAGGATGGAAAGCTCATCGGCACGGGTGATAGATATGACATTGCCTGCGATATGGTCTTGAAAGCGATCGGACAAAAGATCGAAGCGGATGATTTGAATGGACTGAGCACCGAATGGGGCAAGTTACAAGTCACGGAAGCATATGAGACCAGCATCAAGGGTATCTTTGCTGGCGGCGACTGCATCGGCAGCGGTGAAGACCTCACCGTACAGGCCGTACAAGACGGAAAACTGGCAGCCATTGCCGTGGATGCGTGGTTACAGAATAATTAAGGAACAGATATGGCCGATTTAAGATGCGTGATTGCGGGGATTGAAAGTATCAACCCC
>DAOWHQ010000081.1:0-2008 GCA_030641355.1 Alphaproteobacteria bacterium | reverse complement strand
GGGGGCCTCGGCAAAAGCTTCCGCAGCATCTGATGTCAGAACCTCAGCCCACATATAACCATAATATCCTGCTGAATATCCTTCGCCTGAGAAGATATGTGAAAACTGCGGTGTCCGGTGTCGCATCACGATCTCTTTGGGCATATTCATGGCTGATAATGTTTCGCGTTCAAAAGCATCAATATCAATATTTTCAGGGTCCATGGTGTGAAGCTTCATGTCGATAATCGCTGATGCCAGATATTCTGTCGTCTTGAATCCCTGATTAAAGGTTGCAGCTTTCTTTATCTTAGCCACCAGTTCCGCCGGAATTGGAGCCCCTGTTTTATAATGCACAAGATATTTATCTATCACCTCATCCGTTGTTAACCACCGTTCCAGAAGCTGAGACTGAAACTCGGTATAATCTCTCACTCCGCCATTCAAAGTAGGATAGGCCACATTGGAAGACAGCGAATGGAGCGCATGGCCAAATTCGTGAAAATAGGTTTCCGCATCATCCCATGAAATCAACACAGGTTCCCCCGGCTCGCCTTTACTGAAATTGGAATTATTGGACGAGAGTACGTTTTTCTTACCGTCAAATGTGGTATGGCTGCGATATGATGTTGCCCATGCGCCGGAACGTTTTCCCTTCCTCGCGAAAGGGTCAAGATACCAAATCCCGATGTGATCGCCATTAGTTTTGTCTGTGACTTCCCATACCTTGACATCCGCATGGAACAACGGAACCGAACCTTCCGGAACCGGGGTGAATTTAAAGTTAAACAAACGCCCCGCCACATGGAACATCGCCTCGCGCAATTTATCCAGTTGCAGATATTCTTTTACTTCATTGGAATCGAGAGCATATTTTTCCTTACGGACTTTTTCTGCATAATAGCGGTAATCCCATGGTTTAATGGTAATTTTAACGCCTTCCCGATCGGCTACGGCCTGCATATCGGCCACCTCTTCAGTCACACGGGCAATAGCCGCGGGCCAAACGGACGACATAAGCTCCGTCGCACGCTCCGGCGTTTTCGCCATGCGGTTTTCAAGCTGCCACTGAGCATAATTATCATAGCCCAAAAGTCCAACTCTCTCGTGACGCAATTTCAGTATTTCAGCGATAATTTTATTATTATCAAACTCATCACCATTATCGCCCCGACTATAGTAAGTGTTCCAGACTTTTTCCCTTAAAGAACGTTCATCAGAGTAGGTAAGAAAGGGGGACATGGATGACCGGGTATTGGTAATGGCATATTTGCCTTCCTGTCCCCGTGACGCCGCGGCTGATGCTGCGGCTGAAATGAGAGATTGAGAAAGACCAGAAAGCTGATCTTCGGTAAGGAAAAGTGCATATTTTTCTTCATCGGCCAGAACATTGTTGGAAAATTTGGTATGCAACCCCGCCAATTCCTGATTTATTGCGGCATAGCGTTCCTTTGCCGCCCCCGTCAGGGTCGCTCCATTGCGGGCAAATCCGTCATATGTCAACTGTACTACCCGCTGTTTATCAGGAGATAGGCTTTTCATTTCCTCGCCCTCATAAACGGCTTTCACACGGGAAAAAAGATTATCATTCTGTGTAATTTTGGAACTGAAAGCAGAAATCTTTGGTGCCATTTCAGCCTGAATAGCCCGGAACTCAACACTGGAATTATTTCTGCTCCAAATTCCCCAAAAAGTAAAAATACGATTTAACGCCTCGCCAGACCGCTCCAGCGCAACAATAGTATTCTCAAAATCTGCTGGCTCGCTATTTCCTGTAATAACCTCAACCTCGGCAAGATTAAGGCGCATACCTTCTTCCAGCGCTGGCTTAAGGTCGCTTAAGGTCGCAGTGTCAAACCCCGGAACACCACCGTATGGGCCAGTCCATTCCTGTAATAATATATTCTGGCTTATATCAGTTTGCACCATTGTTTGTTGTTCTGCTTTTTGATCTGTTTTATTTTCTGAACAGCCAGCGAGTGTCAACATAGCCGCAATTACTGTCATACTAACGAGAGGTAGTTTCATT
>DAOWHQ010000091.1:0-24363 GCA_030641355.1 Alphaproteobacteria bacterium | reverse complement strand
CTAATATTCAGAAAAGCCACAAAATAAACATTGAGTCCAGATATGAATCTTCCAATGAACTGGGGGGAGATTTCTGGGGTGTCGACATTGTCGACGCGGACCGTATCTTTATTTATATTGTTGATTTTTCTGGCCATGGTATCTCGGCTTCCATAAATACTTTCCGTATCCATTCCCTGATCTCAAATTATAAAAACCCCGCTGGTAAGAATACCACGCCCGCAGAATATCTGGAAAAACTAAACCGGGACTTGTTCAAATTACTGCCCACCGAGCAATATGCCACCATGCTGTGCGGCTTCGTTGATATTAAACGAGACAGTTTTACCTACGCGGCTGCGGCCTCGACCGCCCCTTTGAAATTAACGCTGGGAACACGCGAACTGACTTGTCTGGACCCGTCTGGTTTTCCCCTTGGCATGATAGAAGATGCCACCTATGAAAATCGTGAAGTTTCTTTCGAAAAAGACGAGATGCTTTTCCTTTATAGCGATGTACTTACCGAAAGCCAGATCCAGAAAGGCCGAATGATCGGTCATGAGTATTTCCAGAAAATATGTCAGGAGACAAGCGTCAATGTCAGCCCGGATCAGACCTTCCTGAACCGGCTTCTTAAAAGTTTTAATATGCTGGTAATCCGCCCGCTCAGGGATGACCTGACGGCGGTAACATTGAAGAGGCTCTAAATTTCAAATTTTGTTGATAAAACAATAGAGGAGGTTGTTTTTTTGATCCCTTCCATCCGGCCTATTTCATCCAGCGTCCTGTCTATTTCCTCTGTTGTTTCTGCTGTAACCAGAACAATCATGTCATAAATACCGCTAACGGCATATACAGCCTTGATTAGCGGTATTTTTTTTAAATTCTGCAATATCTGATCGGAAAATTTAGGATTCAACAGCATCAGCACATGGGCCGTGATCTGGTGTTTGTTATAATTCTCATCAAAACGGATAGTATAGCCCGCAATAACACCCCGATCTTCAAGGCGGGATATGCGGTCCTGAACCGTGGAACGGGACAGGCCCAGCATCCGTGCCAGTGCCGTAGTGCTTTCCCGGCCATTGTTTTTCAGCAGGTTTATTAATTTTTGATCCGTCGCATCCATGACCTTAAAATGCCGAATAAACCGTTAAATTGCAAGAAAATATACCGAAGAAAATTACCATTCATTTCTTCCGGCATATTATGCTATTGCAGATATTCTTGCCTTCATCAAAAACAATATTGCAGAACCAATGGCGGTGCCAAAAGAAATATATCTGATTGCGGCACTACCGCTGACGGCTGTCGGCAAAACTTTCAACCCGCTTTTAAAACAGGATACGATGAAACGCGCGTTTCAGGATGCCTTTGCAGATTTTAATATGACCCTGAAAATTTCTGTGGAACCTGATAAAACATATGGTACTGTCACCACCATAGAAGTTGATTCAGACCCGTCAGAAGAAATCATGGGAGATGTCCGGCAGGCTCTGAATCAATATGCGTTTCACATAATAATAAAGAATAAAAACGAGGGATTTTAGATATGCAAGCCGAAAAACATGAAAATTGGTCATCTGGATTTACCTTTCTTCTGGCCGCCGTTGGCAGCGCCGTGGGACTTGGTAATATATGGCGCTTTCCTTACGTTGTTGCCGAAAATGGCGGCGGGGCATTTGTGCTGATATATCTGGCAATTGTCATCGTATTTGGTATTCCGCTGTTAATGTCTGAACTTATGATCGGGCGCAGCACCCAAAAGCCGCCCCTAAGCGCCATTCAGACTTTTGGCCGCGGCTCTATGGCTCAAAAATTATGGAACGCTCTTGGCTGGTCATACTTGCTGGTGCCGCTTGGAATTTTAACTTTCTACTCTGTGGTTGCCGGATGGACCATTGATTATGCCATTGGCATGGGCATCGGATCTTTCAATGATTTGAAAGAGGGCGATTCCGCAAGAATTTTTCAGGAATTACAGGACAGCCCGGCTAAACTGATCTTCTGGATGACATTGTCTGTTGGCATCACGGTCGGCATCGTGGCCCGTGGGTTAAAATCAGGGTTGGAAACCACGGTAAGAATCCTGATGCCGGCCTTGTTTACCATTCTAGTGGTACTGGTGCTTTATGCCTCAATCACCGGTGATTTTGCTAAAAGTTTCGACTTTATGTTCACCCCGGATTTTTCCAAGATTACGCCGGAACTGGTGCTGATGGCGGCGGGGCAGGCATTTTTCTCCCTGTCTCTGGGTAGTGGCGCGATCATGGTTTATGGCTCTTATCTGACCCGCGATATTTCCATCCCAAAAATGGCGGTGGGTGTCGCCTTTGCCGATACATTTGTCGCATTGCTCGCGGGATTTGCCATCTTTCCCATCGTGTTTGCTTTCGGTATTGACCATGCTTCGGGGCCGGGGCTAGTGTTTGTCACCCTGCCGATAGTCTTTAATGACATGGGTGGTATTGGGCAGATATTTGGTCTGCTGTTCTTCCTGCTGCTGGCTTTTGCCGCGGTCACATCCACTATCTCCCTTCTGGAGCCTATGGTGGCCCAATTATCGCAAGAGGGAACCCTCAAGCGCAGTCGTGCCGCCATTTATACTGGCGCGGCATTCTGGTTTGTCGGTGTTTTTGTCGCCCTGTCCAACAATATCCTAAAGGATGTTCACCCGCTTGACTTTCTGCCCATTTTCGCAGGCATGAATATTGAAGGCGTGATAAATTACCTCGCCGCCAATGTCTTTATGCTGCTCAATGGTTTGCTGGTATCAGTCTTTGTTGGCTGGTCTATCAAACGGTCTGTGACATTGGAGGAAATGGGACTGGGCGATTCAATCCTGTTTAAAATCTGGTTCCTGCTGGTGCGCTTTGTGGTTCCGCTAGGCGTCGGGTTTATTTTCTATGACGTCGTATTGTAGGAAATAGTCAATCATATCTTTCAGGGTGGGGCGCAGGTAATCGGCCAGATCCTCCCTGAATAAAAAGGCGGGGGCGCCGTCCATATAGGTTGCCTGCGATATTTCCATCTGAATAGCATGGATATTTTGCGCAGGGTCGCCGTAGTGACGGGTGATGTACCCGCCCTTGAACCGTCCGTTCAGCACGGCGCTATAGGGCGAGGCTTCCGCAATAGATAATAGTTCCTCCGCCAAGGCAGGGCTGCAACTTGTCCCATCGCCGTTCCCTAGATTTAGATCCGGCAGCTGGCCCTCAAAGAAGCGCGGTACATGACTGCGTATGGAATGAGCCTCCCATAACATGGCATAGCCGTATTGTTTTTTTACCCAGTCCAGACTGCTGCGTAACTTGTCATGATACGGCTGCCAATAGATTTGTTTCCGGTGCAGAATTTCCTTTTCGCTCGGCTCACACCCCGTCTTGTAAAGTGGTTTATTGTCAAAACTTGTTACTGGGCAAAGCTCAGTTTCGCTTTTTCCCGGATATAGTATACCGCCACCCGCATCCCGGTTCAGGTCAATGACCGTACGATTGTAATTGGCCATCAGAACGGAAATGCCCCTGTCTTCAAGAAAATCATATAACCAGTCCAGATGCCAGTCCGTATCAGTAAGCTGGCCTGATTCTGTCGTCAGACGCCCCGCGATAGATTCCGGAATTTGCGTTCCCACATGGGGCATACTAACCAGAAGCGGGCCATCTCTCTGTATGAAATGAAACAAAAATTCTGTCACAACCGCTTTTTCCCTGACGGTAATATGTCTAGTATAGGGCCAGAAAAAGCACCCTCTTTTACAAATATAGTGATGGCCTCAATATCAGGAGCGAAATACCTATCCTGATTATAATAGGCGGCCTTGGTGCGTATTTTAACACACATTTGCTGTAAAATCCTCGATGTTTTTTCAGGTGACCGAAAGTCTATGCCCTGTGCTGCCGCCAGCAATTCTATAGCGACCACATTGGCGCTGTTAAAGGCCATATCGCCCAGACGCCGCGCACCGAAAGTTGCCATGCTCACATGGTCTTCCTGATTGGCGCTGGTGGGAATACTGTCCACACTTGCGGGATGGGCAAAGCTTTTATTTTCCGATACCAGAGCCGCCGCCGTGACCTGTGCGATCATAAAGCCCGAATTAATGCCGCTGTCCCGAACCAAAAAGGCCGGAAGATTACTCATTTTCGGATCGATCAGAAAGGCAAGCCGCCGTTCTGAGATGGCGGCAATTTCACAGATGGCTAATGCCAGCGTATCGGCGGCAAAAGCCACTGGCTCGGCGTGAAAATTACCGCCGGAAATAACATCGCCATTCTCAAAAATCAACGGGTTGTCGGTTGTGGCGTTGGCTTCAATATGAAGGGTGCGGGCGGCATTATTGATAATATCAAGACAAGCGCCCATGACCTGTGGCTGACAACGCAGGGAATAGGGATCCTGCACCTTTCCGCAATCAATATGCGAGCGCATAATGCCGCTGCCTTTCAGCAGATCAAGATATTTCGGTGCCACCGCCATCTGTCCCGGCTGACGGCGGGCGGCATGAATACGGGCATCAAAAGGGGCAACACTTCCCATGAGCGCATCAATACTCATCGCCCCGGCCACCACCGCAGCGGCAAAAATATCTTCCGCCTGAAACAGGCCAACCAATGCCAGCGCCGTGGACACCTGTGTGCCGTTGAGAAAGGCCAGACCTTCTTTGGCACTAAGTGTTATCGGCGTTAATCCGGCATTCCTCAAACCATCAATAGCGGGAGTTTTCACCCCCTCTGAGCGCACATACCCCTCTCCCATCAGGGCGGCGGTCATATGAGCCAGCGGGGCCAGATCACCAGAGGCCCCCACGGACCCCTTCTCCGGAATACAGGCAATCAGCCCGCTATTGATAAAATCAAGGAAAGCTGTGATGGTTTAAATCCGAAGACCTGAATGACCCTGACTCAGGCGGGAAATTTTTAGGACATAGATCAACCGTACGACTTCATCAGACAGGTCTTTTCCGACACCAACACTATGGGACAGGACCAGATTTGTCTGTAGCTCTTCAAGATGGTCATCATCAATACTGGTGCTCGCTAGTAACCCAAACCCCGTATTGATGCCATAAACCGTCTGACCGTCGGCAATGATGTCTTCCACTATTTTACGCGACCGTTCAATCTCTGGCAAAGCGGATTCATCCAACCGTAATTCATAGGCGCCGCGATAAATTTTCCGCAGATCGGCGAGCGACATTTCTGCCGGATGAATGGTAAAAATATTATCAGAAATATGGCTCATGCTTCAGCCCTTTATCATCGGAAGATTAAGGCCCTGTTCTCTGGCGCAATCAATAGCAATGTCATAGCCCGCATCCGCATGGCGCATGACACCCGTTGCCGGATCATTCCACAATACCCGCTTAAGCTTAGCCGCCGCATCATCCGTCCCATCCGCCAGAATAACGATGCCCGAATGTTGGGAGAAGCCCATACCCACGCCACCACCATGGTGCAGGCTCACCCAGGTAGCCCCACTGGCGGTATTCAGAAGCGCATTGAGCAACGGCCAGTCAGACACCGCATCAGAGCCATCTTTCATACTTTCGGTTTCCCTGTTCGGGCTGGCAACGGACCCGCTGTCCAAATGGTCGCGGCCAATGACAATCGGGGCTTTTAATTCTCCATTCCGGACCATTTCATTGAAGGCTAACCCTAACTTGTGACGCTCGCCCAGACCGACCCAGCATATGCGCGCCGGAAGACCCTGAAACTGGATGCGTTCGCGGGCCATATCAAGCCAGTTATGCAGATGGGGGTTATCGGGGATCAGCTCCTTGACACGTTGATCGGTTTTATAAATATCCTCCGGATCACCGCTGAGCGCCACCCAGCGGAACGGGCCGATGCCACGGCAAAATAAAGGCCGCACATAAGCCGGAACAAACCCCGGAAAATCAAAGGCATCTTCCACGCCCTCATCAAAAGCCACCTGCCGGATGTTATTACCGTAATCAAAGGTGGGAATACCCATATGGTGATAATCCAGCATGGCCTTCACATGAACTGCCATGGATGATTTTGCCGCGCTCTCCACCGCTTTCGGGTCGCTTTCCCGTTTGCTGATCCACTCATCCACAGTCCATCCCGCGGGCAGATAACCATTGACCGGATCATGGGCCGAGGTCTGATCAGTGACCACATGGGGCTTAATACCGCGCCGGATCATTTCGGGGATAATCTCCGCCGCGTTGCCCAGTAAACCAACGGATATGGCACGCCCTTCGCCCGTGGCGCGGGTGATCATTTCCATAGCCTGATCCAATGTTTCGGCTCTTTTATCCAGATACCCCGTATTCAGACGCATATCAATACGGTCCGACTGACATTCAATGGCGAGCATAGATGCCCCGGCCATAGTGGCGGCCAAAGGCTGCGCCCCGCCCATGCCGCCAAGGCCCGCTGTTAATATCCATTTGCCTTTTAAATTACCCTCAAAATGCTGCCGGCCCATTTCGACAAAAGTCTCATATGTCCCCTGAACGATGCCCTGACTGCCGATGTAAATCCAGCTTCCTGCTGTCATCTGGCCATACATCATCAGGCCTTTTTTATCGAGTTCGTTAAAATGATCCCAGTTGGCCCAATGGGGGACCAGATTTGAATTGGCAATTAACACTCTTGGCGCGCCCTTATGGGTGGGGAAAACCCCAACCGGTTTGCCGCTTTGAATCAGCAGGGTTTCGTCTTCTTCCAGACTTCTCAGGCTATCCACAATCTGATCGAAACAGTCCCAGTTACGGGCCGCCCGGCCAATGCCACCATATACCACAAGGGCCTGCGGGTTTTCAGCCACCGCCGGATCAAGGTTATTCATCAACATTCGTAGCGGAGCTTCCGTTGCCCAGCTTTTTGCGCTGAGGGTTATGCCGGTCGGGGCCGTCACAATACGGGAGTTTAATCTGTTATTTGTCATCTGATCTAAACCTGTCTATACAACTTATATATACACTAATGCTAATCTAGGCAAAAAAGCAAGGGGTTTAAAATTTTATTTCCCTTATTCTGACTTTTCATGTTAGCTTGTCTATACAACAAGGAAATTTCATATGTCCCAATCACAGAATATACCAACCACGGTCTGGAAAGATGTCACCCTCCTGACCATGACAGAAGGTTATGGATTAATTCGGGACGGAGCGATTGCGGCTCGGGGCGGCAAGATCATCTGGCTCGGACAAGCTTATGAATTACCTGCCGAATATGAGGATGCTGAGATAATATCATGCGGTGGAAATTTTCTTACCCCCGGCCTCATTGACTGCCACACCCATCTTGTTTACGGCGGCAGTCGGGTTGTGGAATTTGAACAGCGCCTTGATGGTGGTGTAAGTTACGCAGACATCGCCCGCGAGGGTGGTGGCATCCTGTCCACCGTGCGGGCCACCCGCGAGGCCGATGAGAATATGCTGCATTTTACAGCCCAAAAGCGTTTGTTCCAACTCCGACAGGGCGGCGTCACCACGGTTGAAATCAAATCCGGCTACGGTCTTGATCTGGAAAATGAGCTTAAAATTCTGCGTGTGGCGCGGGCGCTCGGCACTAATCCCGCCATAGACGTGATCACCACTTTCCTTGGCGCACACGCCGTACCGCCAGAGTTTAACGACGATTCGGATGGCTATATGGATTATGTCTGCAACCATATGCTAGAAGCCGTGGTGCGGGAAAATCTTGCCGATGCGGTTGATGCTTTCTGTGAAGATATCGCCTTTAGTACAGATCAGATCGAAGGGCTTTTTGCCAAGGCCCGCGAGCTTGGCCTGCCGGTCAAATTGCACGCCGAACAATTGAGCAATAGCGGCGGTGCCATAATGGCCGCAGAATATCAGGCTTTGTCCGCCGACCACCTTGAACATCTTGACGAAGAGGGCGTGAAATATATGGCGGCATCCGGCATGGTTGCGGTTTTGCTTCCGGGGGCATTTTATACCCTGCGTGATGATCAGCTGCCGCCTATTGAGTTGTTGAGAAAACATGGTGTACCTATGGCGGTGGCCAGTGACAGCAATCCCGGTTCCGCGCCCGTCCTGTCCCTTAGCCTGATGATTAATATGGCGGCAACATTATTCCGTCTGACCCCCGAAGAAGCGCTCGCCGGTGTGACACGAAATGCAGCACAGGCCTTAGGGCTTCACGATCGGGGCGCCTTAGAGATCGGTAAACGCGCCGACTTTGCCCTGTGGGATATCAGCCATCCGGCAGAACTGGCGTATCAGGTTGGCGGCAATCTTTGTGTGGGGGTGGTTAAGGACGGGAAGGTTATTTCACTCTCTTAACAGAAATCTGATCTTCGGTCAGACCAAGGTCGACCATATCCTGCGGCAGCCCCTCTCCCATAATCAGGGATGCGGTGATCCGGCCCATGGCGGGGGCGGTTTTGATGCCAAAGCCACCCTGCCCCGCAAGCCAGAAAAAACCCTGAGCTTCGGGGTCAAAGCCAACCACCGGGTGACCATCCGCCACCTGATTTCGCAGCCCCGCCCAGCTATGGTCAATTTTATCCACTTTCAAGATAGTGGCCTTTTCCAGAAAATCTGCGCCGTAAGCAATGTCGATTTCTTCCGGCTGAACATCGGATGGCGGCATGAGTTTCTCATCCCCGGGGGTCATGAGAATTTTACCTGATTCCGGCTTAAAATAATACCCCTCTGCCACATCCATAACCAACGGCCAACCATCAGGGGACAGCCCTTCATCAAGCGCAACCATGATCACTGTACGGCGCAGGGGCTGAATATGGATGGGGGAAATATCAGCCATTTCAGCGATCTGGTCAACCCATGCACCGGCGGCATTAATCACCACCCGAGCCTGATATATACCGGTGGCCGTTGTCACCCGCCAATTGTTATCAATTTTTGTGATTGCCGTAACTTCGGCTTCGGTGACGACCTCCCCGCCGCTATATTTTATGTCGCGCAGATAACCTTCGTGAAGGGCGCAGACATCCATGTCTGCCGCCCCATGCTCCACAAGGATGCGGTCCTGATAATCGGGGGCCAGAATGGGCAACAAGCGAATGGCCTGCTCACCCCTCACAAATTCCGTCTTGACGTCAATATCTGACAATTTCTGCTGGAGGTCATCCAGCGTATCTTGATTTTCAGGCTTGGCAACATAGATAAGGGGCCGGGGTTTCATCAGGTGCGCGGCACTAAATCCGTCGGGGGGATTGTTTAGAAAATCTTCGCTAGCCACCACAAGGATATTAAGCAACGGGTCGCCTTTGTTATAGCTTTTCTGAAAAATAGCCGAAGACCGGCCCGTGGTATGATAGCCCGCCTGAGCTTCTTTTTCAAGAATGATGACCCTGCCTTTTTGGCGTAGCTCATATCCGGCAGAGGCTCCGGCGATACCGCCACCAATGATTATAAAGTCTGCTATGTTTACTGCGCTGTTCACGGCTTGGGTCTGTCCAGAATCAATGATTTTCGCCACCCTATTCCTAACCGAGAGATGGGGCAATAAAAATATCAAACTTCTATGGTTAGTGTGCTTAAATATGATAGATTGTTGACAGCAATATAAGCCACAAAAAATCGGAGTAGCCAGCATGAGAAAAACACCCAAGGATTTTTTTAAACCCCTGTCCATTGGTGCGCCAACCCCCTACCGGGAAATTCCGGTAGCGTTAGAGCGGATGATTCATTTCTTCCCCCCTCATATTGAAAAAATGCGGTCTAAAGTCCCCGATATGATCAACAAGGTGGATGTATTGCTGGGCAATCTGGAAGATGCCATTCCGGCAGATTCCAAGGAGGAAGCGCGGGCCGGATTTATCGAAGTAGCGCAAAATAATGACTTTGCAAATACGGGACTCTGGACCCGTGTCAACTGCCTCAACAGCCCGTGGTTTCTGGATGATGTGACGGAAATCACATCGGCAGTAGGCAACAAGCTGGACGTCATCATGCTACCAAAAGTCGAAGGGCCGTGGGATATTCATTATCTTGATCAATTGCTGGCCCAGCTTGAATCCCGTCATAATATCGCCAAACCCATTATGATTCATGCCATACTTGAAACCGCACAGGGCGTGAATAATGTGGAAGAGATTGCCGCCGCAAGCCCGCGAATGCACGGCATGAGCCTTGGACCCGCCGACCTTGCCGCATCACGCGGCATGAAAACCACCCGCGTAGGCGGTGGCCATCCTTTTTATGGCATCCTTGAGGATGATAAGGCTGACGGAAATGCCCGCGCTTTTTATCAGCAGGATCTATGGCATTTCACGGTTGCAAAGATGGTAGATGCCTGTATGTCTTACGGATTGAAAGCCTTTTACGGCCCCTTTGGTGATTTTTCCGATGATGCGGCCTGCGAGGCCCAGTTCCGCAATGCCTTCCTTATGGGTTGCATGGGCGCATGGTCACTTCACCCCAAACAGATTGCCATTGCAAAGACCGTATTCAGCCCCGATGTGGATGAGGTCTTATTTGCCAAAAAAATTCTAGCCGCCATGCCTGATGGTACGGGTGCGGTGTTGATTGAGGGCAAGATGCAGGATGATGCCACTTGGAAACAGGCCAAGGTAATTGTTGATCTGGCAAAGATTGTCGCATCAAAAGATAAACAGCTTGGGGCTAAATACGGCTTTTAGTGAATAACCCGTTCTTTGGTGGTTTCTATGGTTTTTTTCATTTGAGCTTCTTCCGCGCCAATATTGCTGTCTGTTATCAGTTTTCTGCTTTAAAACTTATCACGAAGCACCTAGGAAGATATTTTTAAATTATTACATTATTTAGGGGAATTATGCCAGAAAGCCACATGATGAATGAGGGAAATATCCCTATCCAGTTCACCCTTTCGACAAATATGCCAGTCCCATGTATCACTTGGCTTTCCAAGCTCGCATTGCGATAACGCGGCCTCTTTTTCGATGATCACACTATCCTTCATATAATGCCGCTCTATATCGCTTATAATAAGGGTTTGGGGCGCTATATCAGTTAATAATTTCAAATGATCTGCCATAATATTATGGGCAAAATTATCCGGCAGGGAAATTTGATGTCTATGAGCATATTTAATAAGATTGAGTGGCAGTTGGGACAGGATGTTAAGTGAGATCACGATATCAGCTTTAGGCAAGCAACCCGGAATATCACCAGTTGAACTATTATGAAATATCGGCCCGACCCAACCTGTCACATCCTGCTCAATAAACTGGACTGAATTCTTATAGCGTTTTCGAATTTTGGACAGATGGACAATATCGACCAATATCAATGAATGTGATAAGGCCAGCAACTCTTCCATGGGAACATCATGTGCCGCCCCGGATCCGATAATCATGATAGTTGAATTTGCCGGCAGGGAGGAGGCCGCCGCCATAATATGTTGCTGACATTTACCCAGATGATCCGTCCATGCCGCACGGCATCTTTTATATCTGGCTTCTATGGCGATAGCTTCTCGCACATACCCAAGTGCCTTGACCTCTCTGATGGCCGGGGTTACGAAATGCTGGATCGCCTCAAATATCATCCGCCGCTGTATATACCCTTGCGTTTTTCAAGGAAGGCGGCAGTGGCCTCAGCCCGGTCCTTGCTGGACAGGAGCAGCTGCATACTTTTCCGCTCCAATCCCAAAGCGCTCTCAAGTGACATATCCGGCCCGTGTAATATGGCATATTTGATATGCTCCAGACCCAACGGTGGTAGCGCGGCCATTTCACGTGCCATTTCCATGGCCCGGTCCATAACCTTGTCATCTTCCAGCACTTCACAGACCAATCCCATGCCTTTGGCCTCGTCCGCGCCGATCATCATGCCCGTCAGACACAGGCGCATGGCATTATATTTACCCACCGCCCGCACCAGTCGTTGCGAGCCGCCGGCACCGGGCATGACGCCGACCTTAACTTCAGGCTGGCCAAACTTGGCGCCCTTACCCGCCAGAATAATATCGGAAATCATGGCAAGCTCCATACCGCCGCCAAGGGCAAAGCCATTGACCGCCGCAATCACGGGGCGGGGATAATCGGCAAAGGCATTATAGAGCAGCTCCACATGGGTTTTGTAATAATCAACCGCGCTGAGAACTGACATTTCCTTGAGATCAGCACCGGCGGCAAAAGCTTTCTCATTGCCGGTAAGGATCACAACCCGAATATCCTCACGCGCCTTCAGCTCGTTGAATTTTTCAGCAATCATAGTACGGCTGTTGAGATTCAGGGCGTTATAAGCCTTGGGCCGGTTAAGTCGTACGACTGCAATATGATCCTCTGGAAATTCCAGCAGTACTTCTTGTTCCGACATTTATATCCTCCCTAAAAGGCGTTCAGACCCGTCTGCATCCGGCCTAATATCAACGCATGAACATCATGGGTACCTTCATAAGTATTGACGGCTTCCAGATTCATCATATGACGGATAACATGAAATTCATCACTGATACCATTGCCGCCGTGCATATCACGGGCCATACGCGCAATTTCCAGCGATTTGCCACAACTGTTGCGCTTCAACAGCGATATGGCATCGGGGGAAAGCTTGTCCTTTTCCCTCAGGCGCGTGGCATTAAGACAGGCATGAAGCCCGAGTGTGATTTCCGTCTGCATATCAGCCAGTTTTTTCTGGATCAGCTGATTAGCCGCCAGAGGTCTGCCAAACTGCTTGCGATCAAGTGTATATTGACGGGCGGCATGCCAGCAGAATTCAGCGGCGCCCAAAGCCCCCCACGCAATACCAAGGCGGGCGTTACTTAAGCAGCCCAGCGGCCCCTTCATACCCGTCACATTTGGCATTAGATTTTCCGCCGGTACAAAAACATCTTCCATGACTATTTCGCCCGTGATTGAAGCGCGAAGCGAGAATTTACCTTCGATCTTCGGCGCGCTTAAGCCCTTCATACCTTTCTCCAGGATGAAACCGCGCACTTTACCATCATCACATTTGGCCCAGACCACAAAGACATCTGCTATGGGCGAATTAGTGATCCACATTTTAGCACCGGACAGGATAAAGCCGCCATCCGTATCGCGGGCGCGGGTCTGCATACCCGATGGGTCAGAGCCTGCATTAGGTTCGGTCAGGCCGAAACAGCCGACATATTCGCCAGTGGCTAGTTTTGGTAAAAATTTCTGCCGCTGTTCCTCAGAACCATAGGCATAGATGGGAAACATCACCAAAGAGCTTTGCACTGACATGGCGCTGCGGTAGCCACTGTCAACCCGTTCAATCTCGCGGGATATCAAACCATAGGAGACATAACCAACTCCCGCACAGCCATAGCCCTCAATAGTCGGCCCAAGCAGGCCAAGCTCGCCCATCTTGGTCATGATGTTGCGGTCAAAGTTTTCATGCCGGTTGGCGTCCAGGATGCCTGGCATCAATTCATTCTGGCAAAAATCATGGGCGCCATCCCTGATCATGCGTTCTTCCTCGGTCAGGAAATCTTCCAGAAGTAATATGTCATCCCAAGGGCTCGTGGGCCAATTTATGCTCGCCATAGTCTCATATCTCCTTAAAAAGTCACCATAGCATAATTACGGAATCATTGCCGTGACTTCAATTTCAATTTTCGCACGCCGTTCCACCAGCGCAGATACTCCTATGCAGGCCATGACCGGAAAATTCTTTCCGATGATGTCCATATATATCGCCCCAAATTCTGACAGTCGGGCACGGTATCCTTCCATATCTGTGACAAACCATGTCATCCGCGTGATATGTTCCGGCCCGCTGCCGCCCGCCTCCAAGATGGCCCTGATATTTATCAGAGCCTGACGGAACTGATCCACAAGATCATCAGAAGTGATTTCTTCCTGCTCATTCCAGCCAATAACACCGGCCAGAAAAAACATTTTTCCTTCGGCAACGATACCATTGGAATATCCCTTTGGACGCTGCCAGCCGGACGGTAATATATGTTGCATGCCTGTCTCCTGCCTAATCAACCACGAATAAATCGGTATTTCAATACCAAAATACATATTTATCAAATAACCGCTTGCTAAAAAATTAGTTTATATGTAAAATAAAATTATACAAGAAGAAATTAACATTATAATCTCAGTTTGTTATTTTAGTTTAATAGTTAACTAATATGGCTTAAATCTTATATTTTAGCGCTATTATATTTATCAAATAATGCTTACTGTGGAGCTGTGAATAAATATCAAGTATAAAATAATATTGATTTTTACGAATCATAACCAGATAATAGAATAAAGGATAACGTAATGAAAATTGTCGTATTGGGCGGTGGCCCTTCAGGTGTATATCTCGCCATATCTATGAAGCTGAAAAATCCTGATCATGATATTACGGTTTATGAAAGAAACCGCGACAATGATACCTTCGGCTGGGGCGTGGTCTTCTCCGATCAGACCATGGAAAATTTACGCACCAATGATCCCATAAGTGCGGAAACCATGATAAGCGAACTTATCCACTGGGAAGATGTGGCGGTCCACCATAAGGGCGAGGTGATCCGCTCCGGCGGTCACGGCTTCATCGGCATTGGCCGTCTGCGTCTGTTACAAATCCTGTTTGAGCGCGCGCGTCAGCTTGGGGTCAATTTCCAGTTCGAAACCGAATTTGAGGTCGCCGATATTAAAACAAGATTTGCTGATGCGGATTTGATCGTGGCGGCGGATGGCCTGAACAGCAAAATCCGCAATCATGATCTAGAGGCTTTTGACTGCGATATTGACATGCGGCCCAATAAATTTGTCTGGCTTGGTACAAAACAGCGCTTTGATGATGCCTTTACCTTTATTTTTGAAAAAACCGAGCATGGCTGGATCTGGGTTCATGCTTATCAGTTTGATGATGAAACCTCTACCTTCATTGTGGAGTGCAGCACGGAAACCTATGATTCATTTGGCTTCGCAGATATGGACCATATGGAAAGCGCGGAGACCTGTCGCAGAATTTTCGAGAAATATCTGGGAGGTCATGATCTGATGACCAAATCCGCTCATATTCGTGGCTCCGCATGGATCAACTTTCCACGCGTATTATGCCACCAATGGGTCAAGGACAATGTTGTCCTGATCGGCGATGCCGCCCATACCGCCCATTTCTCCATCGGGTCGGGAACTAAACTTGGCTTTGAAGATGCTATCAGTCTGGCCAACCACCTTAACTCCGGCGAAACAGTTGATGAGGCCCTCGTAGCTTATCAGGACGAGCGGGAACTGGAGGCGTTGAAATTGCAAAGCGCGGCGCGCAATTCAATGGGCTGGTTCGAAGAAATTGAACGTTATCTGGATTATGAACCCCAGCTTTTTACCTATGCTTTGCTCACCCGCTCCCAACGGGTCAGCCACGAAAATCTGCGTCTGCGCGACAAGGAGTGGCTGGAAAGTGTTGAAAAAGATTTTGCGGAAAAGGCAACAGGAAAACCTGTGGCGGAACCTATTCCCCCCATGTTCACACCCTATAAATTACGCGGTATGGAATTGAAAAACAGGGTCGTCGTCTCGCCCATGTCCATGTATTCGGCTGTGGATGGCCTGATCACAGACTTTCACTTTGTCCATTACGGCGCACGGGCCATGGGCGGTGCCGCTCGGGTGGATACGGAAATGACCGATGTGTCCGCCGATAGCCGGATCACGCCGGGATGCGCGGGTATTTACACTGACGAGCAGGAAGCCGCATGGAAAAGAGTAGTCAATTATGTTCACGAATTTAGTGACTGTAAAATCGCACTGCAACTGGGCCATGCGGGCCGCAAAGGCTCCACAAAAGTAGGTTGGGAAGGCTATGACGTGCCGCTCGATGAAGGCAACTGGGAATTGATTGCTCCGTCAGCCCTAAAATGGGATGAGGGTAATCAGACCCCCCGCGCTATGGAGGCTAAAGATTTCGATCGGGTGCTTAATGATTTTGTCGCCGCCACAAAACGGGCTGACGAAGCCGGATTTGATATGATCGAGCTTCATGCAGGTCATGGTTATCTGTTATCCTCTTTCATCACCCCCGTCAGCAATGAGCGCACCGATGAATATGGTGGATCACTGGAAAACCGACTGCGCTTTCCCTTGCAGGTCTTCAGTGCCATGCGAGAAGTCTGGCCGCAAGACAAACCCATATCCGTACGTATTTCCTCAACCGACTGGGTCGGCGATAAGGGTGTGACACCGGAAGAAGCAGTCTTGATTTCCAAGGCATTTGCCGATGCGGGAGCAGATATTATTGATGTCTCTGCGGGTCAAACGGTACCGGCGGATAAATCAAATCCGGTTTATGGCCGTATGTTCCAGACCCCCATGTCAGACCGAATTCGCAATGAAGCCAAGGTCGCCACCATGGCGGTGGGTAATATCTATGAAACCGATCATGTCAATAGCATATTGGCGGCGGGGCGGGCGGATCTGGTGCTGTTGGCACGGCCCCACCTGATGGACCCCAACTGGACCATCCGTAGCGCGGCGGAGCTTGAATATCACGGCGATGCTGTTACGGTACCAAAACAATATATTACCGCCTATACTCAGCTTGAAACCACATTAAAGCGGGCAGCCGAAATGGCGGTTAACGTATAGGGTGTAAAATGGAGTTACAGAATAAACATATCGTCATCACCGGCGGCGGTCGCGGAATAGGGGCCGCCATAGCCGATAGCCTAAGCGCGGCGGGGGCTAAGATTACCATCATGGGCCGCAATATGCAGGTGTTGGAAGACAAGGCTAAAACATTGAATGATTGTTTTGCCGTCCAATGTGATGTGACTGATGAGCTCTCTGTCATAGCGGCAATTTCCGCAGCAAAAGACAAATTTGGTACCATTGATATTCTTGTGAATAATGCCGGAGCAGCAAATTCCCTGCCTTTCAAGAAAACGGATCGGGCGCATTTACAGAAAATGCTGGATGTGAATTTGATTGGGCCGTACCTATGTATTCAGGCCGTATTGCAGGAAATGATAGACAAAAAATCTGGCAGGATTATAAATATTGCAAGTACTGCTGCTCTTAAGGGCTATGATTACGTTACGGCCTATTGTGCTGCCAAGCACGGTGTATTGGGTTTGACGAGATCCCTGGCTCTGGAAATGGCCACAAAAGGCGTGACGGTAAATGCGGTATGTCCCGGATTTACCGATACGGACATTGCACGCAATGCCATAAAGAATATTATGGAGAAGACCGGCAGGACTGAGGATGAGGCCATAGGAGAACTAACCGTTCATAACCCGCAAAAACGCCTTATTCAGCCAGAGGAAGTTGCCGCAACTGTATTATGGTTATGCAGCGAAAGTGCGACTTCCATAACGGGCCAAGCCATAGCCGTCGCTGGTGGAGAGGTCATGTAACAGAGTTGAGATAAATATGTCAGATAACATTGAACAAGATACTGAGACCAAAAAACTAAGCCTTTGGATTCGCATAGCCTCCAATTCAAATATTATTGAAAAGGAAGTCCGAAATCTATTCCGTTCCGAATTTGGCGTGACACTGCCACGTTTTGATCTGATGTCCACCCTCTACCGTGAAACGGGCGGGCTGACCATGGGGGAATTATCCAAAAGGATGCTGGTCTCTAACGGCAATGTGACAGGAATTGTTGAGCGCCTGCAAAAAGAAGGTCTGGTAAAACGTTGGGTTCTGCCCACAGACCGTAGAATATACAGCGTTGGCCTGACCCCCAAGGGGCGAACAGAATTTAAGATAATGGCCGACCGTCATAAAGAATGGATCGGGGATATTCTTGGCGGAGTGGATGAAGAAGACCTCGCCCCGGCAATTCAGATGATGGACCGGATGCGGGACGTTCTGAAAGATCGAAAAGAAAACCGACAAAAAAAGCAAAAAGAAGGGTAATAAGATGAAATTAGCGGGTTTGAAACCAAAGCATTTTTTATGGGAAATGAAAGGTGATGTCGCCGTCATTCGCCTCGACAGGCCTGACCGCAAAAACCCGCTGACATTTGAGAGTTACGCCGAACTTCGTGATACCTTCCGCGATATGGTTTATGCAGATGATATTAAAGCTGTGCTTTTTGCCAGCAACGGCGGCAATTTCTGCTCCGGCGGTGATGTACATGACATTATCGGCCCGTTAATAGACAAAGACATGAAAGGTCTGCTGGATTTCACCCGCATGACCGGCGATCTGGTCAAGGCCATGATCAATTGCAAAGTGCCTATTATCGCCGCCACAGACGGCATATGCGTCGGTGCCGGTGCGATGATTTCACTGGCGTCGGATATTCGTTTTGCCACACCGGACTGCAAGACCGCCTTCCTGTTCACCCGTGTGGGTCTTGCGGGCTGTGATATGGGTGCCTGTGCCATGCTGCCCCGCGCCGTGGGTCAGGCCCGCGCCGCAGACCTGCTTTATACCGGACGGGCCATGAGCGCGGACGAGGGCGAGCGATGGAGTTATTTTAACCGCATTGTATCGGCGGATGACCTCTTTGATGAAGCATTGAAATATGCCACCCGCCTTGCCGACGGCCCCAATTTTGGCCATATGATGACCAAGACCATGCTGGCGCAGGAATGGAGTATGTCTCTGGATATGGCTATAGAAGCCGAGGCCCAGACTCAGGCCATATGTATGCAGACCGAGGATTTCCGCAGGGCTTACGAGGCCTTTGTCGCCAAGGAAAAACCCGCCTTTGAGGGGGATTAATCATGGATCAGACTTATCTAGACTGGCCGTTCCTTGACGCACACCACAAGACACTCGCGCTCGAACTGGACGCTTGGTGTACGGAAAACCTCACCGATATTTCCCATGAGCGCGAAGATGCCGATCAGATGTGCCAAACACTGGTAAGCAAATTAGGGGCCGCTGGCTGGCTGCGCTATGCCGTACCCAAAGCCTATGGCGGCGCGCATGATAAACTTGATGTGCGTTCCCTGTGCCTGATCCGGGAAACGCTGGCCCGCCATGATGGCCTCGCCGATTTTGCCTTCGCCATGCAGGGTCTGGGCAGTGGCACAATATCGCTGTTTGGCTCTGAGGATCAAAAGACAGAATATCTCACCGCCGTGGGTCAGGGCGACAAGATCGCCGCCTTCGCGCTGTCGGAACCGGATGCCGGATCAGATGTTGCAGCCATGGCCACCAGCTTCCGCGAAGACGGCGACGAACTTGTCCTGAACGGCTGCAAGACATGGATTTCCAACGGTGGAATTGCCGACTATTATACGGTCTTTGCCAGAGAGGAAGGCACATCAGGTTCTAAAGGTATTTCGGCGATCATAGTTGACGCTACAACCACGGGGCTTGAGATTGCTGAAAAGATTGAAGTGACCGCACCGCACCCCTTAGCCAAGCTGAAATTCACAGAATGTCGGGTGCCGAAATCTGCGTTGATCGGTGAGCAGGGACGCGGTTTTAAGTATGCGATGGCAACCCTCGATATTTTCCGTACCACCGTTGGCGCAGCGTCCATGGGATTTGCCAAACGAGCCATGCATGAGGCCATGAAGCGCGCCACGAGCCGCCATATATTCGGCGCCCCCATGACCAATCTTCAGATCATTCAAAGCAAGCTCGGTGATATGGCGCTCAATATTGATGCCAGTGCGCTGCTGATTTACCGGGCGGCATGGGTCAAGGATTGTGTTGCCGACCGCGTCACCCGCGAAGCTGCGATGGCGAAACTTTATGCCACCGAAGCCGCCCAGAAGATCATTGATGATGCCATTCAGATTTTTGGTGGGCAGGGCGTGGTTTTTGGCGAAACTGTGGAAAAACTTTATCGGGAAGTACGATCTTTACGCATATATGAAGGCGCATCAGAGGTGCAGAAAATTATTATTGCCGGACAGGCCATGCTCCCCTATCAGACGGGTGAATAGCGATGTATGAAGACAAGTTTGCCAATCGTAATTTACCCGCACCGGATGCCATGCCGGATTTTATCCATGATTTGCCGGAACTTAATTATCCAACCTATCTGAATGCAGCTGTGGAATTGCTGGACCGTAATATCGCTGTCGGACGCGGCGACAAGATTGCAATCCTCACCCCTGACGAGAGCTGGACCTACCGCGATATTTATGAAAAATCAAATCAGATCGCCCATATTCTGGTAACAGACATGGGGTTGAAAAGCGGCAACCGCGTGTTGCTGCGTTCCGCCAATAATCCCATGATGGTGGCCTGCTGGTTTGCGGTGCTGAAGGCCGGCGGCATTGCCGTCTCCACTATGCCCCTGCTGCGGGCAAGGGATCTGGTACCGGTGATCAAAAAAGCCGAAGTTGCTTTGGCTTTATGTGACGAGCGGTTGAAGGATGAGCTTGAACAAGCAAAATCCACAGCTCCGGTTCTGAAAAACATTTTGTATTTCTCCGAACTCATAAGCCGTATGGCGAGCAAACCAAATGATTTCACACCAGTGAAAACTGCGGCGAAGGATGTCGCCCTGATCGCCTTCACCAGCGGCACAACCGGCAACCCCAAGGGATGTATGCATTTTCACGAAGACATCATGTCCATGTGTCATCTGGTCGGTAGTCGCCTGTTGGGCATCACAGAGGATGATGTGGTTATCGGCAGCCCGCCACTGGCCTTTACCTTTGGTCTTGGGGCGCTTCTGGGCTTTCCTTTTCATGTGGGCGCGACGACGGTACTTTTGGAGCAGGGCAGTCCGGATGCTTATCTGGAATCTATCGCCCGCTTCCGTGCCACATGGAGCTTTACCGCCCCGACCGCATACCGGGCCATGCTGGCGAATGTGGCCGACCATGACCTGTCCTGCCTTACGGCCTGTGTTTCCGCGGGCGAGCATCTGCCCCTACCCACATATAACGCGTGGGAGAAGGCCACGGGGCTTAGAATGATTGATGGTATCGGGGCCACAGAAATGATCCATATTTTCATTTCGGCCAAGGGTGATGACATCCGGCCCGGTGCCACGGGGAAACCCATCGTCGGCTATCAGGCCTGTATTCTGGATGACAATGACAAGCCCCTGCCCGCCGGAGTGGTGGGACGGCTCGCTATTAAAGGGCCGACAGGCTGCAAATATCTGGCCGACCCAAGACAATCAACCTATATCCGCAATGGCTGGAATGTGACCGGCGATGCTTACCGTATGGATGAGGATGGTTATTTCTGGTTTCAGGCCCGCGATGATGACATGATCGTATCGTCGGGCTATAATATCGGCGGACCGGAAGTGGAAGAGGCGCTAATGGATCATCCTGCGGTCAATGAGTGTGCGGTCGTGGCATCACCGGACGCGGCACGCGGACAGATCGTCAAAGCCTTCATCGTGCTGTCAGAAAATTTCACCGGCAGTGAGGCATTGGTCACAGAGCTTCAGACGTTTGTTAAAGATGCCATCGCGCCCTACAAATATCCCCGCGCTATCGCATTTGTTCACAGCCTGCCAAAAACCGAAACCGGAAAAATTCAACGGTTTGTCCTGCGTCAGCAGGAAGCTAAGCTTTAATTTCAACCATCACCGGCGCGTGATCAGAGGGTTTGACCCAACCCCGCGCTGCTTCCAATACTTCCATACTTGCCATACTGGCTTTCAGGGCAGGACTGGTCCAAATATGATCGAGCCTGCGGCCTTTGTCGGCGGCTTTCCAGTCTTTGGCCCGATATGACCACCAGCTATAGAGCCGTTCGGGTTCTGGGACAAAATGGCGCATCACATCAAACCAGTCGTGGGCTTCCATCAAAGTCATCATCTTTTCACATTCCAGCGGCGTGTGACTGATCACTTTCAGCAGCTTCTTATGGGACCAGACATCGCTCTCGTAAGGGGCTATATTCAGATCCCCCACCAGAATGTATTTACCGTCCTTGGGCAGATCACTTGACCATTCGGTCATTTCATCGAGAAAATCCAGCTTATGAGCGAATTTATCATTGACCGCCGCATCCGGCACTTCACCACCGGCAGGCACATAAAAATTATGCAGGCTGATACCGCCGGGAAGGGTCGCTTCAATATGACGGGCATCACCCTTCCCGCACCAATCGCGTCGGTCGGTATTTTCCAGCGGAATACGCGACATAATAGCAACACCGTTATAGGACTTTTGCCCAGCTATGGCGTTATGAATATAACCCCGTTCGGTGAAATATTTTTCCGGGAACATATGGTCCTGAACCTTGGTTTCCTGAAAACAGATCACATCGGGGACGTAATCTTCGACCAATTGGCCGACCTGATCTATACGTGCGCGCACGGAGTTTATATTCCATGTTATCAGCTTGATTTTTGCCATTATTATCCCTTAATAAATATCACTTAGAATATATTAAACGTATTACCCATCACCCCCAGCGGCCACCATCCGCCTTCAAACATCTGATATTTCAGGGTGAAAGGGTGATCATCATCAACCCCTGCGGCAATAACCAATGCGGCCTGATAGCAGGCCTGAACCCCTTCGCCAATAGCGGCTTTCATAAGTTCCTCGTCCTGTATGTCCCAGCGGTCAGCGGCCATCATCACCCCTTCACCGACATATTCCGAGGCCACACTGGTCACATTAGCCAACACCATTTCCAAAAGTTGGGGATCAATATTATCGGTGACCTCCACGATGAGCGCGGCCATAAGCTGTTGCTCCACCTCCCAGAACGGGCTGTTGAAATCATTGGTCTCCAATGTATAGCCCGCTTCCTGCCAGTCTTCCACTTGTGCCGCTGTGGCTTCGGGAAAACCAAGCGCATCAATATAGACACGCGCCTTTTCCAGCACGTCCTTTTCCAACGGTTCGCCCACATAACGGAACCAGTCCGTACGCGGGATCAACTTGGTAAAGCGCGATACCGAAACAAGGGTCGGATATTCCGTCAGCGCATCAATTTCAATTTCTTGCTCGTCCATATCCAAGAGTTATAGATCATTAATGCCGCCACTCAAGATAAAAAATTGCCCGGCCAGATTTCTGACCGGGCAGTTCTGTGCAATTAGCACTAGCAAGAGGAAGGGGGAGGGAAAACCTCTTGCAGCATAATCCGAAGCGACTACGATCTGAGGAAGAATGATCGCACATCAGCACATTCCGAACTATATATTAGATATAGGTAATGATTTCATATTTTCAAGGGCTGGCTACTATTGCGCGCATATTTACGGGGCGGGAGTCGGTCATGCAGATAACATCAACTTATTACTTTCTGCGCGGTCCGCGCCTTCTGGGGCGGGGGTCTTTGTAGGTGAACCGTTTTTTATCTATTGCCACATTATATTCAGGATTAACCAGAGCCACCCGTGTGGTATAGCCCTGCGCATCCACGCTTTCCCAAGCACGAAGCTCCATAGTGCTTTCTTCAAATATCAGGATGATATAGCCATATTCCTGACGTTTTGGATCAATCACCGGAACCTTCACAAGGCCGGCAAAGCGGATAATATCGGGAATTTCAATTTTCGAATCAAACTTAATCTCATCATCCACCAGAATACCAAGCGGGGTTTTCTTGATGGGCCAGCGGCTGACCTGCTTCACTTCATAATCCACAAAGGTGAGCAGTTTTCCGTTGCTCACCACTAGAAAGGGCGCATCTTCGCCGAAATCAAATCTAATTTTTCCGGGCCGCTCAAGATAAAGCATACCCTCTGCCACCGTGCCATCCGGCGCACGCTGAACGAAGTTGGCTTTCAGGGAACGGATGCTATTAAGGCTCCGCTCTATTCTGGCAAGGGTGTCGGCTTTTATGGCCTTATTCCCGGCCTCTGTTCTGGCTTGCTTTTGGGCAAGTGTTTCTACCACTGGCCGCTCTATCGCGTCCTCTTCTGCGCTCTGAGGTTCTTGCGCAGTGGCCACCATGTGACCCCACATGAAACATACCGTTAACAGGCTGATAAATATATTCTTCATTTTATTCTTACTTTATTATCACCATTTGGCATATAGCCTAAAGTTCAATTAGGGCAGAATTTTGGCCTTAGAAACCATGATCACCGCTATGATCTTCGATTAAAACTTCCCGTTTACCCACATGATTAGCGGCACTGACCACGCCTTCGCGTTCCATTTTTTCGATAATATTGGCGGCCCGATTATAGCCAATGGACAATTGCCGTTGAATATAGCTGGTCGAGGCTTTCCTGTCCCGCGCCACCACCGCCACGGCCTGGTCATAAAGCTCATCACCGCTCGATTTAGTCCCGGCAGGGGTCATCTGTGAATTTTGCAGGAAGGCACTGTCAAAACCTTCGTCCGGCTCTATGGTAATATTATCAAGATAATCCGGCTTGCCCTGTTTCTTAAGAGCCTTAACCACCCGTTCCACTTCGCTGTCACTGACAAAAGGGCTGTGAACCCGCCTGATGCGTCCACCGCCCGCCATATAGAGCATATCGCCCATGCCGAGCAACTGTTCCGCGCCCTGTTCACCCAGAATAGTTCGGCTGTCAATTTTTGAGGTAACCTGAAAGCTGACACGGGTCGGGAAATTGGCCTTGATGGTTCCGGTAATCACATCCACAGATGGTCTCT
>DAOWHQ010000026.1:0-12066 GCA_030641355.1 Alphaproteobacteria bacterium | reverse complement strand
GCCGCAGGAGCGGTACAACCCATATGGCAACAAATATCAACCCCACCACAACAACAAGGTTATTCAACAGATATTGCCAGTTGGTGGCAAATGCTTTTGCCGGGACAGCTATATAACTGATCGAGCTGGAATTAGAGGCATAGATACTTATACCTGCGGCCCAAAAAGGAATTGACCGACCCCCAAGGAAAAATTCACTCTTCGACCCCTGCGCGTGTTTTCTATAAAAATATAATCCGACACCCAACATTCCAAACAGATAGACTGCCAGCACAAGCCAATCAACCGTATGCAATAACTGCTTGCCTGTTTCAACATCTATGAATGTGAAATCAACGCCCGTACCATCCACAGAAGTTTGCCCCAAGAGAATACCATTCTTCCAGGGAACGCTATTAGCGGTGGTGGCTGAATCTACTTCTCCATAGGTCGCCCAAGATCCCGTTATCGTGTAATAGCTCATCATTTTTATATTCGCCACACCGTCATTTATCATGTAGAGAATATGACCTTGGCCCATAGGACGACCGCCGTTGGCAACCACAGTACCCGACAGTGCAGGCTTTTCAGACCAGCCTTCCTTGGCGTCCCATAATAACAATCTATCACTCGCCCCCGCATCATCTGCAACAGTCAAGATTATCAAAGAATTCTGAGCAACCATGGAGGTTACAACCCCCCTCACCATAGGTGCCACATCATGGGAAAGCCATTCCGACTGTTCAGTGGCAAGGTTTATGGCATATAAACGCCGTACTCCATCAAGGCTATCCCCTAATACAAAAACCTGATCATCGAGAATTGCCCCATGAGCCGATGTAAGCGGCATAGGCAAGGACGGGATTTGCATTAAGTCAATATCATCTGCCGTATCCGTCGGTGGTAAAAATTGTGCAACATCAGTAACCGAGCCGCTCTGTTCTGATCCAAGCAATAAAAAAGCCTGCTGCCCTTCCCCAATCACGCCAAATACTTTGCCTTGAGTACTCCAGCCTTTAATTTGCCAGCGATCTTCTGCTTCATTGAAAACCCAGGCATGACTTTCCCCAAGCGCCACCACTTGACCATCTACCGACAAAAAATGGGAAATCACTTCATCGCTTGATAATGGTGCGATCTGCTGTGTTTTAATTGACACAAGACTTTCCGCATGCGCTACAGTGCTTATTGCCATCAAAAGAAACGCGATCATACCCAGACACCAACCCATCATTAATCGGGGATCAGGACGAAAAGGAAGACACAGCTCAAAATTACACTTTTTTATCATAAGGTTTCACTTTCAATCAGAGACAATAACATCATATTTTCTGGCCACGCGTGGCGGAAACTATAGCCTCTGCACGCCGTATCATGGGAAGATCAATCATCTTTCCATCTACTGTAAACACGCCTACACCCTTCGCAGCAGCACCTTTGGCTTCCTCAATCACGCGTAAGGAAAACGTAATTTCGGCTTCACTATAGGCAAAAATTTCATGGACAGGCGCTATTTGACTGGGATGAATACAGCTCTTGCCCAGAAACCCCAGCCCATACGCCATTTCGGCCTCTGCGCGGAAGCCGTCTTTATCCTTAATATCTGCAAAAGCCCCATCATAGGCAAAAATGCCCGCGCTACCCGCTGCCATTCGCATGGCGAACATGACCGCATGGACATTTTTTATATCATTCCGATCCATAGACAGACTTTCAACCAAGTCATTCAGCCCCAGTTGCAACCCGGTTACACGCGGATGCGCCCCCGCAATCTCTGCTGCAGCTATAACCCCCTTCGGAGATTCAATATTAGCAAGTATGCTAACTTCTTTGCTAATCCCGTTGGCTTTTTCGGCTTGTTCTATAACATCAACAGCCGCACAAATATCATCGGCGGATTCGACCTTGGGCAAATTTACCATATCCAGTGTGGATTGCATGATTGCCAGAATATCAGCCTCGAAATGGGCCGAGCCCAACTCATTAACCCGTACGATAATGATTTTATCACTGGCATCGACATCAGGTGATCTCAGAAACTCTGCGATATTTTTGCGGGCCTCTGCTTTACGGTCTTCAACAACAGAATCTTCCAGATCAAGTGAAATTGCATCAGCGTTGCTATTCAATGCTTTTGTGAATAGCTCTGTGCGAGAGCCTGGAACAAAAAGCTTACTTCGCACGATTTTCCCCTTTAATTATTCTGTCTGCATTAGTCATATGATAGAGCCGACCATCCTCTGCACCGATCAGTAATTCCGGTATGCCATCCCCGTCCCAGTCCACCGTTGTCGGGCTTGTGGTGTGACGTGCAAGTAGTCTTGTATCCATCTGCCCCATGTTCTTGAAAATCACTTGTTTGTCATTCTGTGAAATATTTCGGAAAAAAAGCACGTTGGTCTTCTTATCATCAGCCAGAAGATCAATACGCCCGTCACCGTCCCAGTCAACCAGATGCAACTTACGCCGCCCACTGGCCCCGTTATCACCCCTGGAAAGCTTTAACGGCCTGCCTTCTTCATCGACAAACATTCGTTCCGCAGGTAACAATTTGAGATTTCCATTCTCTTTAACGCGACGGAATAGAGATAAATACCCTTCCTGATCCAGCATCACCAGATCAGTCAGTCCGTCGCGTGTCCAGTCATAGGCAACCGGGGTAGTGCGCCATTGGGTCACCAGCTCCTTGCCCACCGGAGTCCACCAGTTCCAACTAGGGGCCTCAATGCCGCCTGGCTCTACCTCGATAGCCTGTGCTGCGGCCAGCCTAGGGGCCTTCTTCGTACCAACATTCTTGAACCAGATGACTTTCCCCCAAACCGAATTAACCACAAGGTCAAGCAAGCCGTCCCCGTTCCAATCGGCAACAGATACAGATGTATAACCCCATTTAGCCTCAGACGGCCCCTGAATAGAGCCATTATATCCGGCCTGTATATGGATTTTTTTACCATCAGCCTTAAGATACTGTTTTGCGGCAAAAATAGGTTTTTTACCTGCCCCTGCCAAATTTTCAATGAAGCCGATATTGCCTTCTGTATTACCGGCGACAATATCATCATCACCGTCACCATCCCAATCAACACCTACCGGTGTGACCAGACTGCCAAACATAACAGCGCCGGCTTGTTGCTTGAAAAAGCGCGGTGGTATGAATTGTGGTATGCCCGTTGTCGCATCTATTTTTCCGGTATGTTCGACCAGTGCAATCCTACCGTCTTCCTGCCCGACAATCATATCCACATCGCCGTCCTTGTCCCAGTCCATTGCCGCAACAACAATTATTTCAACACCCATGGTAAAAGGCAGACGTCTGCCAGCAGCATATTCGGGTGCGGTTCGGGTGCCTGTGTTCTGATAATAGGTAAAACCATCAAGGAATTCACCCGTCATTAAATCCAGATCACCATCGCCATCAAAATCTTTGAAATTCTGGGATGGGAGGCCATAACCATTGATGATCTCACCGCCGGCTTTCAATTTTACCGATGGCCCATATTCCGGCTTTTCGTTGGCGCCTTCATTAAGGACAATATAGATATTGCCGATCAGTTTCCCATTGACCCATTCGCCCTTTTTATTAAAACCAAGTTCGAACGGCCCCATGTTATCCCAGCCATAATCGCCCCAGTCTTCAATGCCAATTGTAATGTCAAGATCGCCGTCGCCGTCATAATCCACATAGCGCCACTGATTAGCGCGGACCTTTCGTACATGAACATTAGGGTTAAGCTTTCCGCTGGCCGCAGGTTTCTCCAGACCAGTATTTGCATAATCCGGAAATATAAGATTACGGGACGCGACAATCACCCGGCCATCCACATAGCTTGGCGTGATACTATAATAACCGCGTGATATACGGCGACCATCCTTAAAAACCGGAAATTTATCGCCCGTAACATTTTCAAATATATAGGTTCCATTGGACGGTCTGTCGGCGATACTTACCATCAGATCATAATCACCATCCCCATCCACATCCATAGGAACAGGCCAAGGCGAGAGCCCGACACCTAAATCAACCACAAGCCCCGGGTTATTATACTGAACGCGTTGCAAACGGTCCTGACCTGATGCAGAGCCGCCTGTCAACAATATAAAAGGAAGAACCCATATAAACTTGAGCATTCTCAAAATTAGTCTCCTGGCAGAATATTATGCGATTATTTATTGAGCTATTAATTATATGCTATTATTCTTTATACAGAAGTTTCTTTAATATGAGAAACAAACAAAACTTTATGAATGTAGCTTCAAACAACCTTTTTTGTTTCTTTGTATCTCAACAAACTACAAAAATGCACCGAGCATTCATAGGTTTTACTATTCTTTGAAACCCTCGTTACCACATTGATTAATAGTAACCTTGCCATATATTTAGCATAACTTAGTTAGTCATGGTGTATGTTTCACCAAAACAACCAAGCAGAATAGAAAGAAAATTAGTGATTATCCGATACTTAGACCCTCTTGAACGGTTGGAATTTGAAATCATTCAACGGCGGGAAGAAGGTAGCGAATTCAGCAGACTTAATGCTGCATTCCAGAAACTGCAAAATAAACCCGAAACCGAAGCGCGCCTAGAAGCTTTTGAAATTCTTTCCAAACTGATGGAAGAAGATGGCAATAGGCCTTCTCTATCCGCAACGGAACCGAATGATCTGAAGGATATCAGGCAGACGGCTCCTCAAGGCGCCAACCAAAATCGCCCTGACCATAATGAAGCAGTGCTTTATGATAAAATTCTTGGTGGATGGCTTGGTCGTTCTGCCGGTTGCTTACTGGGCAAGCCCGTTGAGCGTTATATGCGCCCAGCCCTAAGGGAAATGCTTAAATCCAATGATCAGTGGCCCCTTGATAATTACTGGACCCAAACGGGAATGCCGCAGGATATTCTGGATAAATATCCGTGGAAGCTACGCTTAGGCATCGAAAGCCTGCGCGAGAATATTGAATGTATGCCAGAGGATGACGACCTTAATTATGTCATGCTGAACCTGCATATCATGGAAAAGCATGGTTACGGGTTTAGCAGCAGTGACTTGGGAACGGCATGGTTGACCAACCTTCCCGCCTTTCAGGTCTTCACAGCCGAACGTATCGCCTATTACAATTTACTGGATGGGCGCGATGCGCCGGACTCCGCAACATATATGAATCCTTTCCGCGAGTGGATTGGCGCACAGATCCGGGCTGACCTCTGGGGTTATGTCTGTCCGGGCGACCCGATGCTGGCTTCTGAGCTGGCTTGGCGCGATGCACGTATCAGCCACACCGGCAATGGCATATATGGGGAAATGTATTATGCAGCCCTCATTGCGCTGGCCTTCACAGAATCCGATCCGCGTACTCTGGTCGAAGGAGCGTTGGCCTATATTCCCGCTGAATGTCGCATGGCAAAAGCTATTGGTATCATGCTCGATCTGCCGATCAAGACCATGGAATGGGAAACAGTACTCGATAAATTACAAGAGCATTTTGGCGACCTTCACTGGGTGCATAGCATAAATAACATGGCGCTTACCGTAGGGGCATTGCTTGCCGGAGATGGAGATTTTGAAAAGACCATCTGTAATACGGTGATGGGCGGCTGGGATACTGATTCCAGCGGTGCCACAGCAGGGTCCGTTATCGGCATCATACAGGGAGCGAAGGCTTTGCCTGAAAAATGGATAGCCCCACTCAATAATAGAATACGCTCAAGTCTGGGCGGATTTGACAATGCAAATTTCACAGACCTCGCACGCCGGACACTTAATGTGACTAAACGGGCTGCGGATCAGAATTCAACCCGGCTTAAAGGCCTATCAGACGATTTTTAACAAGGAAAATACCATGACATTTAATCTTTCCCCCGAAGACTATAAAAACAGAGCAGCAGGATGCCTTATTGGCCTAGCCATTGGTGATGCGTTTGGCGATGCTGCCCGCGACCCTGAAAATCAGTTCCTTTATGGTATCACCATGGATTTTCCTGAGAAACCCACTGGAAGTACAGATGACACCGAATTTGCCCTGCTCACCGCAGAAATTCTGATCAAATCAGGCGGAAATCCAAGTCAGGACGATGTTGTGAACGCATGGAAAAAACATGTGATCATCCAAGATGAATTAACCCGCGGCGGGGCAAGCGAGCGCGAAGCCGCCGCCAACATCCGGCGCGGCCTTCTGCCACCTGAATCCGGGCGATTTAACACTTATGCCGTAAGTGACGGTGCTGCTATGCGTACGTCACCAGCGGGTATTGTCGCCGCCGGCGACCCAGACCGCGCCGCTGAAATTGCCGAACGGGATGCAGAGATCAGCCATTGGGGCGAAGGCATTTGGGGCGCACAGGCCGTAGCCGCCGCCGTTGCCGTCGCCATGAATGGGGGCACACCAGAAGAAATTTTTGCCGAAGGCATGAGCCGTGCGCCGGAAGGAAGCTGGCTGCTACATAACTTCAAAGAAGCTCTGGCCCTTATAGATAGACATGACAGGGATTTACATGCCTCATGGATGGAATTACATCAGTTGCTTCGCGGTGAATATAAAGCCTCCGTACCAGAAGCTGTTGTTGCCGCCTTTGTTGTATTCCTATTAACGAATGGTGATTTTAAAAATGGCATCGTTTATTCAGGAAACTTTGGCCGAGATTCAGATACAATCGGTGCTGTTGCCGGTGCGCTGGCCGGTGCCATGTGCGGACTTTCTGGTATTCCGGAAGACTGGACAGCGCGGACAAGAAACCCAAGCGGTACCTGCCTTCAGTTCACGGACCAGCTCGATATTGTTGATGTGGCCCATAAATTGACGGAACTTAGATAAAGAATAGTTGCGTGATGCGCCCGCAAAACGATATAGTAAGGAAAATTTCTTTAGCGTTTCATTTTTAAAGGGCTCATTAATGTCAATAGAACTGCACCGGGGCGACCTGCCTGATAATGTCAAATTCTCAGGCTCCGTTGCCATTGATACGGAAACAATGGGCCTTAACCCTCATCGTGACCGCTTATGTCTTGTTCAATTGTCCAGCGGTGATGGTAATGCCCACCTTGTGCAGATTTCACAGGGGCAAACAAAGGCACCGAATTTGAAAGCTATGTTGGAAGACCATAACCTGATCAAGATATTCCATTTTGCCCGTTTTGATGTGGCGGTACTGAATAAATATCTGGGCGCAAGAGTGCGTCCAGTATTTTGCACCAAGATCGCTTCCCGGCTGGTACGTACCTATACGGATCGCCACGGATTAAAGGATCTTTGCCGGGAATTGATCGGCGTTGACATATCCAAGAAGCAACAAAGCTCGGACTGGGGCGCCGATGAGTTATCTCAGGATCAGTTGGAATATGCGGCTTCGGACGTGCTCTACCTACATAAACTGGTCAGTCGCCTCAATGTTATGCTGGAACGGTCGGGACGTAGCGAATTAGCAAAATCCTGTTTTGAGTTTTTACCAACCCGTACAGACCTTGACCTGCTAGGCTGGGATGAGCAGGATATTTTCTCTCACAGTTAGATATGTTTTATGAAACATAGCGTTTTAATTGATCAGTTTACTATAGATGATATTTCCAGTGATATATTGCGAGATATTTATCAATGTTGGTTGGATATGAAGGGCAAGAAGCCAATGCCATCTCGTGCTGATTTGGACCCTACTAAGATTATATCCCTCCTACCCTATATAATACTCATTGATGTGGAGAAAAAACCACGTCGGTATAGATATAGATTAGTTGGCACCGAAGCCGTAAGGACATTTGGGCAGGATGTCACCGGGAGGTATTTTGATGAGCTTCCTAAGGTGGAAAAGTTTGTAAGATCCCGGTCTGACTGGATAGTTAAAGAAAAACGCCCCTACATGTATTCTGACAAGCTTAAATGGTCAAGCTCGTCTCTTTTGAGCTATCAGACAATTTCCTTACCGTTATCTTCCAACGGCACGGATGTGGATATTATAATGATTGGTATGTGCTGTTTATTCCCAACTGAACCAAGAACAGAGGTTTATTCCACCAGATCATAATATTAATAGAAGAACCTTGGCCCATAGGACAGGATAACTACCCTGCCCGGCTTTCAGACAAAAAGTCATCAACTGGCTGAGGCTTTTTCTTTTGCGCTGGAACGGGCCGACATATTATCTATTTGGGCATCAAATCCAGCAGGGCGTGCACGGTAGCCTCTACCCCCCTTTTAACCGCAGGCTCAGGTGATATTTTGAACAGAGGCGAATGATGGCTGGCTACAGCAGGACCACCATTTTCTGCCTGCTCAAAATCCTCTTTTGGTGTGCCGCCTACTATGAAATAAACACTTTTTATTTCTGGGTCCGTTGTAAAATACGGGAAGTCTTCTGCCCCCATGCCTGTGGGCGGAATATCAACAACCGTCTCCTGTCCCATTTTAGAGCGCCAAAGTTTTTTAAGCCGGCGGGCCAGCTCGGCATTATTAACCGTCGGTGGAGTATTTTCCTTGGACAGGATCACTTCGGGCAATTTGTCTTCGGGCAGACCCGCGACCCTTCCCATATTTTCTGCAATACGTTTAATGCCATCAAGAAGAATTTTACGAGTTTCCAAATTCGTATTTCGTACCGTCAGCTGTAAATGCGCCCGGTCGGATATGATATTATGCTTGGTTCCAGAATGAAACGAGCCCACAGTTACCACAGCAGGCTGACGCGGGGAAAGCTCGCGTGATACAAGGGTCTGCAACGCAATGACTATCTGACTACCGATCAGAACGGGGTCCTTGCCCGAATGGGGAGCGGCACCGTGTGCGCCAACACCATGAACAATGATATCTACAGAATCAGATCCGGCAAAAGGCGCTCCTTCAGAAACATTAATTATCCCTGCCGTACCCGCCGCGTCCACATGAAAAGCCAGAGCATAATCAGGTTTGCCAAACCGCTGCCAAAGATTATCTTCCATCATGGCCTTTGCGCCCATAATACGTTCTTCTGCCGGCTGACCGATCAGCATCAAAGTTCCCGACCATTTATCTTTCATGGCCACCATACGCCGCGCTGTACCCACAAGGCTCGTCATATGAACATCATGGCCGCAGGCATGGGTAACGGGAACCATATTTCCGGTAATAGGGTCTTTTTGGGTTGCTGTGGAAGCGTAGGAAAGTCCGGATTTCTCAAGAACCGGAAGGCCATCCATATCGGCCCGCATCATGACCATCGGCCCCTCGCCATTCTTCAGAATAGCCACAATACCCGTACCGCCAACGCCCGTTGTTACGTCAAACCCCTGTTGGTGTAATTCTTTCGCCAGACGGGCGGCAGTATTGTTTTCAATAAGACTTAATTCAGGGTTTTTATGAAAATAAATATATAAACCAGACAGATAACTATCGTAATCCTTCGCAATATCATGTTTGATGGAATCATAGGCGATAGCGGGGCTGCACATTACAGCTAGGCTAAAGGTTAATGCCAAAATTTTCTTCATGATCTTTATCCCTCCATTGCTTCTTGAATATAGAAAGACTAACAGAACCCGCATGATGCGCAATGTAAATTCAGATCAGGAAGATGTTTTGAGCTTCACATCCTCATGCTTTGCACCCATCTGAACACGGGCTGGTCGTTCCAGACAACGGTCAAGCCACGACTGTAACGCCGTATATTCTGATAAATCAAACTGAGATTTAACGAGATAGTCCAGCATGGCTGAAATATTAAGGTCAGCAATGGTAAAACGCCCGCCCACAAAATATTCGTTACCCGCAAAATGATCATTAAGGACTTTCAAATGCGGCTCAAGCATTTCCACAGCCTGATGCAAACTGTCTGTATCGCGCATTTCCTCTGGCAGGGCTTGTTTGTGGAGAATATAATTTACCGCCGGTTTATCAATAGATATGGCCCCGAAAACGCACCATTGCATTATATGGGCTTCTTCATGAGGGTCAGAAGCCCATAACAGCCCATCACCATAAGTCTTCGCCAGATAGGAATTAATAGCCATGGTTTCCCATAGAAAAAACCCGTCTTCTTCCAAAACAGGGATCAGGCCGTTGGGGTTACGTGCCAGATGTTCCGGCATTTTTGTCTCGCCCATCATAGGGTTAACCGGATTAACCTCAAATTCAAGCTCCAATTCCTTCATGGCCCAAATGATGTAGTTTGTTCTGGCATAGGGGACCCCGTGAATGATGCGCATATGTTTTTCCTTTTATTGGATTTGAGATAAATTCATCCTGTATATATTATAATATAATAGGTATGCTTCAGGTATGTACAAGATATATACATTGTTTTTTATCCTGATTCTTACTATTTCAACCGGACAGGCTGATATACGCAAACAGCTCAAAAAATCAACCTCTGGGCAGGTCGTGAAGGTCGTTGACGGTGATACGGTGGTTCTGAAAGATCAAACCCGCATCCGTCTCGTGGGAATTCAGGCACCGAAACTACCCCTCAGCAGAAAAAAACGTAAGGGCTGGCCCTTGGCACTGGAGTCAAAGAAAATGCTGTCCGATCTGGTTCTGGGTAAATCTGTTACCTTGTATTTCGGGGGACAACGACAGGACAGATATGGCCGCGCACTGGCTCATCTGTTTCTGGCCGATGGGCTTTGGGTACAGGGAGAGATGCTAAAATATGGCATGGCGCGGGTCTATACATTCCCCAATAACCGCGCCGTCACACCGGAGATGATGGACTTCGAGACTATGGCGCGACAGAATAACAGCGGCATATGGGCCATGAACTATTATAAGCCCAAAAAGCAGGAGAACAGCGCAGAATATTATAACAGCTTCCAGCTGGTTACCGGAACCGTAAGGGACGTCGTCAAAATTCGCGGAACATATTATTTGAATTATGGCAAAGACTGGAAAGAAGATTTCACCATTGTCATCAAATCCCGTGCTGCCCGGAAATTCATCAAGGCCGGAATAAAGCTTGAAGATTACGCCGGTAAGGACATAGAGGTAAGAGGATGGCTGAAATCATATAATGGTCCTATGATTGAAGCCACCCACCCAGAGCAGATAAATATTATCTATTAAAAATTCCTATTCTGCGGGTTCAGGAAAAACTACATTCACTTCCCAACCGAACAGATTGTATATTCTATCTCGCGCCCGCGACATAAGGATATAAAGCACCGGCACCAGAATGAGAGTGACGGTGGTTGCAAATAATACGCCAAAGGACAGCGACACCACAGTCGGAATCAGGAACTGCGCCTGCACGCTGGTTTCCATCATCAGGGGAACCAGACCAATGAAGGTGGTGAAAGACGTCAGGAAGATAGGTCGGAACCGCTCCTCTGCCGAAATTTCGATGGCCTGTATCACATCATAACCCTTGTCACGCAACCCACAGATATAATCCACCAGCACCAGATTATCGTTGACCACAACGCCCATAGCCGCGGCAATACCCAGAATGGAAAAGAGACTGATATCCATGCCCAAGAACAGATGACCCAGAATAGCCCCCATATACCCAAATGGCAGGGCGGTAAATATAATGAACGGCTTGAAGTAAGACTTAAAGGCAATGGCAAACAGGATATAAATAATCAACAAACCAAAGGCGAAGTTGGTCAGAATGGACGTCATAAACTCCTGCTGTCCCTCATCACCGCCGCCAAATGTATGGTCGACATTTTTATATTTCTTCTCCCATTCCGGAAAGAAATTCTCTTTCAGGTCATTTTTAACCTTTTCTAATTCTGCAGCCTTGCCTTCATCAAAAGACGCGATGATAGTCAATGTCCGCGCACGGTCTGTCCGGCGAATTGTGGTATATGCCGGGCGGTATTCCACATTAGCCACAGATTCAAACGGTACTTCCAGACCATCCGAACCCCGCACCCGCAGTTTGTTCAGGGTATCAAAGGACTTGCGGTCTGATTCCGGAGAACGCAACATGACTTTCACATCATCTATGCCACGCGGTATACGCTGAACTTCTTCACCGTAAAAAGCTTGCCGAACCTGACTGCCCAGATCTCTGAGGGAAATTCCCAGATTTTCCGCACTTGGTATAAGAGACAAGACAGCCTCGGCCTGTGCTGAATCCGTCGTATCTGTCACATAATAAATCGGCGCATAGGTAGCCAGCCGGGCTTT
>DAOWHQ010000035.1:0-7309 GCA_030641355.1 Alphaproteobacteria bacterium | reverse complement strand
ATCATCTGACTTTCCTTGTGAAGGGCGATGCCGATAAATCGGGTGCGGGTCGTCTGTACCTTATGGGTAACAATGGAAATCTTGCTGCCAACCAGTGAATTCATCAGGGTGGATTTCCCCGCATTAGGGGCGCCCAACAGGGCTACAAAACCACAATGGCTTTCATTTTTTGTCATGTCATTCAACTTTACTAATTATTCTCTATGCTGCTCAAAATTTTTGATGCTGCATCCTGTTCAGCTTCTCGTTTGGATCGGCCTTTACCAGTTTCCGGCTCCATATCCTTCACCCGTACTTCAATGGTAAAAAAAGGTTCATGGGCTGGGCCTGTGCGCTCTGTGACTACATAATATGGTATGGGTATATGACGTGCCTGCACCCATTCCTGAAGTCTGGTTTTTGCATCGCGCTTTCCTATGGTTTCCTGAGAAATATAGCATTTCCAGTATTTGCGAACCAATTTTCTCGCTATCTCATATCCCCCATCCTGATTAACGGCTCCAATGACCGCTTCACAGGCATCAGCAAGGATAGTCGGCTTGCTTCGTCCGCCATTGTCCTCGGTGCTTTTCGCCATATGTATGAAACCAGACAACTTCATCACAACGGCAACTTCAGCCAGCGTTTCTTTACGCACCATATTGGTATGACGGCTTGCCATGCCGCCCTCATCCGCGCCTGGGTATTCTTCATACAGCCATTCAGCTATAACCAGACCCAACACCCGGTCACCAACAAATTCAAGTCGTTGATATTGCTTTCCACCTTCAAGGCTTGGGTGGGTCAGAGCTTCCCGCAGCAGCGCCACATCTGTGAATACATAGCCAAGAACCTTATAAAGATCGCTGTATTGTCCCTCAGATTTTGCTAGTAAGTCTGGCATTAATTAATACCTGTGAACATACGTTCCCGGCGTTGTTTCGGGAACCATTTCCAGAATTCCCACAGCTTGGCGTTATCGTCAAAAGAAACCCATATGACTTCCGCCCGGCCAACAATATTCTCAAAAGGTACGTAGCCCACACCTTCACTTTTTTTCCACCGGCTATCCTTTGAATGATCCCGGTTGTCGCCCATGGCGAAATAATGCCCTTCCGGCACCATAAAAACAGCCGTATCATCGAAATCTCCACCAATAGACCAACCATCATCCAGCGTCATATATGACTTTCCACCCGGCAGGGTTTCCTCATATTTAGGATAACTATCAAGCCGCCCCTGCTTGCTGGTGATCTTGAATTCGCCCGCATATTTGCGCTCTACAATTTTGCCATTCAGATACAGGCGGCTTTTTTTCATCTGAATTGTATCACCGGGCAGGCCAACAATACGCTTGATGTAATAGATATCCGGTTCGCGCGGCAATCTGAAAACCACTACGTCACCCCGTTCCACCGGACTTTCAAATATCCGCCCTGAAAATAGCTCCGGGCTGAAAGGAAATGAATGATGGCTATAACCATAGGCCATTTTTGACACCAGTAGGTAATCTCCAACCAACAGATTTTCCATCATGGATTTTGACGGTATTTTAAAAGGCTGATAAACAAATGTTCTAAACAGGAGCGCAATAACCAACGCCCATATAAAAACACTCAGCCAGCTTTCTTCTGCTTTACCCTCTGCGCCCGCATTCCGAACTATTTCCTCGGTTTTAATTTCAGACATAAATTTCATTCACTGATTAATGGGTTCCTTATCCAAAGTCATAAATAAGGTAATTCTTAGGAGTTATCAACCAAATGTGGTTGAATTGCGGTAATTAGCACAATAGCCTGCGCCCACGGGTGTTCATCGGTAAGCGTCAGATCAATCTGCATCGCCATTCCTTCGGGGGTAATTTCGTGCAACCGGGTAAGCGCGCCCCCGGTCAGGCAAATCCGCGGTTTGCCATTCATATCTCTCTCAACCCCAACATTCCGCCAATATACCCCCTTGGCAAATCCTGTACCCAATGCTTTTGCGCAGGCTTCCTTGGCGGCAAATCGCTTGGCATAATTTGAAACCCGCGCCGCCTTGGCATCGCAATATTCCTGCTCCACAGGCGTAAAAATCCGGTCAATAAACCGCTGTCCGTATTTGGTGATAGACCGATCAATACGATCAATATTCACCAGATCATTGCCAAGGCCAATCACCCGCATCAGTTTCGCCCCTTATCCATGAGGTCTTTCATTTTCTTAATACTATCCACAAGCCCGATGGAAATAGCTTCACCGATAAGGAAATGACCGATGTTAAATTCGGTAAACTGGGGGATGGCGGCAATATCCACAACCGTATCATAATTGAGGCCATGACCCGCATGAACTTCCAGATCAAGACTCTCACACAGGGCTGCGGAGCTTCTTAAACGGTCTAATTCTGCCACACGCGCCGCACCGGTTTTTTCCACATAAGTTCCCGTATGAAGTTCCACTTTATTAGCACCAATTCCTTTTGAGGCTCTGATCTGATGCTCATCGGGGTCAATGAACAGGCTGACACTGATATCCGCCGCCCGCAACCTTTGCACATAAGAGGCCAGATGATCATACCCCCCCACCACGTCCAGCCCACCTTCGGTAGTCAGTTCCTGACGTTTTTCCGGTACAATACAGGCCGATGCAGGTTTGTGACTAAGGGCAATACCAAGCATTTCCTCGGTCGCTGCCATCTCCAGATTAAGCGGAACAGTAAGCTTCGCCATGAGCCGGTCAATATCCATATCTGAAATATGCCGGCGATCCTCCCGCAGATGAGCCGTAATGCCATCCGCACCGGCCTCCTCCGCCAGCAAGGCCGCTTTTACCGGATCGGGATGAATACCCCCACGGGCATTACGAATGGTGGCTACATGATCAATATTGACCCCTAAGCGAATTTTATTATTTGCCATTATTACGCATCTCCCGTCTTTTTCTGGCGGCGGCGGCACGTTTTACAAATCGTTTATGCTTATGCTCCCGAACCAGTTTCTCCAATATCCAGAAAAATACTATCCAGACCACAGACCCCATGAGTAAACCGCCAATAAACATGGGCAGTAATGTTGACTGGATGAAAGGCCCTAATGTCGCCAATGGTGAAACCAGAATTTCTGACAAACTAAATTTGCCCAGCGTGTCATTAATCTGTACCAGAAAATTATCCGTGCCGGGCATACCCAGCAACCAACAACCCAAATAATATGTCGCTGGCAAAATAGCCGGAAATGTCCAGGGATTACCAATGGCAGTCCCCATGGCAGAGGTGAAAATATTCGCCCCTATAATCCATGCGAGAATAGCCGCCAATAAAAAATGAAGTCCCAGAAAAGGCGTGAATGATACCGCCGCACCACAAGCAAAACCCGCAGCAATAGCATAGGGTGTCCCCGGAATACGCGCCAGCCGATGCCGCATATATCTTAACGCCCGCCCCCAGCCGGCAGAAGGCCAGATATATTCACGTACCCTGGCTAAAATATTTTTCTCTTTACGACGCCTGAACAGATCAATATTCCTTAACTACATCCCATCATAGACAGGCCTTATTTTAATCCCCTACTGCCCGGTTTTATGGCAGGTATTTGTGCCAGTTCCGGCGGCAGATTTTCCGCCGCATAGGACGGTATTTCCAATCCTGCCAATGAAACCAGTGGCACACCTATATCCACAGCTCCGTTGCTGCGGTCAATCAGGCAACTGGCGGCTACAACATTACCACCATAATCATTAATAACCTTGATACATTCCCGTGACGACAGGCCCGTTGTCACAATATCTTCAGCCATTAATATTCGCGCCCCCTGCGGTATCTCAAATCCTCTGCGTAAGGTCAGTTCCCCGTCCGCTCTTTCGGTAAAAATAGATTTAACACCCAGTTGGCGGCCCATTTCATAACCAACCACTACACCGCCCATAGCCGGCGATACAACGAGGTCTATTTTCACATCCAAAGTTGTCATAATTTTGTCAACCAGACTTTTACATAACTTTGCCGCCACAGCCGGATCCATCAGCACCCGCGCACATTGAAGATATCGTCCCGCATGGAGACCGGATGAAAGGATAAAATGTCCCTCCAGCAAGGCGTCTGCGTCTCTGAAATATTGGAGAACTTCTTCTTGATTCATCATAATTAGTTAAAATCCCTTTCAACCGAATTTACCTGCTCGCTCACACGCATGGCCGTTATAATACTGGTGAGATGTTTAACATCTCTGACTTCAATATCAAGGGTTATCCTGAACAATTCCGGCGCCCGCTCAATAAATTTTATATTGCTGATATTGCCTTTTTCCTGTGCCACCACATTAAGGACAGCCGCCAACGCACCGGGCAAATGTTCCAGCAGAACTTCTATCCGGCTGACAAAAACTGAGGTCTCATCTGCTCTGTCCAGCCACGAAAGATCAAGCCAGGACTCCGGCGTATCGCTGTAAACATCAAGAGCTTCACAATCAATAGTGTGAACCATAATGCCTTTGCCGGTCGTGACAATTCCCACAATCCGGTCACCCATAATCGGATGACAACAATCAGACATATGGACAGCAAGGCCCGGGGTCAGCCCCTTGATGGGAACAGAATGATCGCCACCCTTTCTTATTCCGCCCTCCTCAAGCATTTTAGAAGACGCCAGAGGGCGATTATTATTTAGCTTAATGCCGGGATAAATAGTTTCCAGCACTTTTCGGTCCGACAATTCCCCTTTACCAACCAGCTCAAATATTTCATCCAGAGACGGAAGTTGCAATTTCTTCGCACAAAGATTCAATGCTTTGTCGGTCAATTGCCTGTCTTCAAGCGTGAATGCCCGCTCTAGCAATGTTTTCCCCAGCGCCTGATACTCGTCTTTTTTCTTGTGGCTGATAAAACGTCGCACAGCCGCCTTGGCCTTACCCGTTATGACAAAACTTAACCAGTTGGGGGATGGCTGTTGCGCCCGTGAGCGCAATATCTCAATCTGATCCCCGTTGACCAGCTGTGTCCGCAATTGAACCGGATTACCGTTCACCTTGCCGCCGACACAGCTATCACCCACATCCGTATGCACCGCATAGGCAAAATCAACTACCGTTGAGCCTTGCGGAAGATTGACCAGTTTACCCTTTGGCGTGAAACAAAACACCTGATTCTGATACATGGCAAGACGGGTATGTTCCAGAAACTCATCGGGGCTTTCCGCATGTTCCATGATTTCCAGCAGGTCTTTGAGCCATTTATACTGCTCGCCTTCCTTATCAGAAGAATGCTGTTTGTAAAGCCAATGGGCGGCAACACCCTGTTCCGCTATCGCATCCATTTCCGTTGACCGAATCTGAATTTCAATGCGTTTTTTCTGTGGCCCCAGCACCGCCGTATGAATAGACCGATAACCATTGGGCTTTGGCATGGACACATAATCCTTGATCAGGCCCGGTATGGCCTGCCATTTGGCATGCACCTCCCCCAACACCCGATAGCAGGTCTCCGCATCATCCACAATTATGCGAAAAGCAACAATATCTGCCTGATCATCCAGACTAACATGGCGGTAGGTCATTTTCCGCCAGATAGAATAAAGCTTTTTCTCACGGCCAAAAACCTCAGCCTCGATGCCGACTTTCTCCAGAAGATGCTCAAGATCCGATATTACCCGCTCCTTGATATCTTCCGTATTGGCATGAATCTGATCCATGCGTTTCAAAATCGATTCGTGAGCCTCAGGATAGACATGAGGAAATGCCAATGCTTCCAATTCTTCCTTGATCTCCTGCATTCCAATACGTTCGGCAAGCGGCGCATATATATCCAGCGTCTCGCGGGCAATACGAAGCCGTTTTTCCGGCTTTTTGATATGGCTGAGCGTGCGCATATTATGGAGTCTATCCGCCAGCTTCACCAACAACACCCGGATATCATGGGACATAGCCAGCAGAAATTTGCGGAAATTGTCCGCTTGCTTGGCGCTCTCCGATGAATAGGTCAGCTCGGACATTTTGGTCACGCCATCGACCATTTTGGCAATATTATCGCCAAATAAATCCTCGATTTGTTCCGGCGTGGCAATGGTATCTTCGATGGTATCATGCAGCAGGGCGGTGACGATGGTATCACAATCCATCTTCATATTAGTCAGGATACCAGCCACCTCTAGCGGGTGGGAAAAATACGGATCACCGCTGGCACGGGTCTGCTTCCCATGCACTTTCATAGAAAACACATAGGCCCGGTTCAGCAGGTTTTCATCGGTATCCGGATCATATTCCCTGACCCGTTCCACTAATTCATATTGCCTGATCAACGCATGGCATCCACTTCACAAGAAGAAATCACTTATTTCATTACAATATATATAAACAAAATTTAGTTAAAAAAAAGACCTACAATGAATTTCAATGCAGGTCCCGTTTTCTTAAGTTATGAAGGATGTTTATTCCTTCTCACCATCTTCCGGTCCCTGTTCGGTCATTTTAGAAAACATAGCCTCTGCTTTCATTTCCGCAGATATCTTAGCCAGACTTTCAGTCGTTACTTCCTGTTGGCTTGCTTCCAACTTTTTACCCGCCAGCAACAGTGAAATATCATCTTCTTCCGGCTCGTCAACTTCAACATTTTTCTGCAAACCGTGAATGAGTGATTCCTGTACGTCATCAGCCGTTATTTTCTCATCAGCCAATTCCCGAAGGGCAACCACCGGATTTTTATCATTATCCCGTTCGACCTCAATTGGCGCACCGGAAGAAATCTGCCGCGCTCTTTGGGCCGCAAGTAAAACCAGTTCAAAACGGTTCGGGACTACATCAACGCAATCTTCAACGGTAACACGTGCCATGCTGTTCATTCTCCACTACAAAAGCGTCCGCAAATGCAGACATTATTTCAAAATCGGCTTATACAACTCAAATTGAGGTCTGTAAAGACTGATATACTACATTCTTGAGACAAATTTCAGTCCATCGAGCGAATTATACTCTGTTCTGTTTCTTTTTCCACAATTTGCACCAACTCGGCAACTGTTTTGTCCAACACAGGGTGCTTCCAGTCCGGGCACATATCCATCATGGGCTTCAGAACAAAAAGCCTTTCATGCAATCTGGGATGGGGGATGGTGATACCATCAGCCTTAGCCCCCCACTGCGCCATTGAAGGCAATATTTTATCCTTATAGCTGAGAATATCCAGATCAATGATCCGCGCTTCCCACCGCACCCGCCGCTGGCGACCAAGTGCGTCCTCAATTTCATGGAGTTTATGCAATAGATCACCTGCGGCAAGTTCTGTTTCCACAGCCACCACCGCATTGACAAACCACGGTTGATCCGATTTTGGAACAGGTTCTGATTCATAAAAGCGTGACTGTT
>DAOWHQ010000055.1:0-7341 GCA_030641355.1 Alphaproteobacteria bacterium | reverse complement strand
CCATCCTGTTGGGAGCGGTTAAAGCGGTGTATTTCGTCCACGAACAGCAAAGTTCCCTGACCGGATTTGCGCCGCCCTGCTGCTGCCTCAAAACATTTACGCAAGTCTGCCACACCGGAAAACACGGCTGAAATCTGCTCGAAATACAGGTCAGTCTGCAGGGCTAAGAGTCGCGCCATGGTGGTCTTGCCCGTCCCCGGCGGCCCCCAAAAAATAAGTGAGGTCAGCCGCCCCGCTGCCAACATTCTCCCTAAGGGAGCATCCGGGCCGATCAAATGATCCTGCCCTACCACCTCGTCCATTTTTTTTGGTCGCAGCTTATCCGCAAGGGGGCGCGGGGCATCCTGTTCCAGTCCTGCTGATGTGAACAAATCACTCATTTACAATATGATCTTCCTTTACTACGGATGACACATTCAATCTGCCGACCTGTGCGGCTGACAGTGAAATCAATATTCCGGGAATCTTGATTAAGAGCCTGCTGAATATCCTTAATGGTAATCACTTTATCACCATTCACGGCCTTAAAAATATCGCCGCGACGTATGCTTGTCTGGCGCATAACAGATCGGGGAACCTCCAGAACAATCACACCCCTCTCATAAATATTAGTGCCAATTTCTTCTGAATATGCCGGGGACAAATTGGCGAGCTTCATGCCATTAAATAAACTGCCCTTCTCAAGCGTTGTGATATTGCGAAGCGGGTATTCCGGTGCGGCCTGCAATGGTATAATCAGGGTTCTTCTTTTTTCACCCCGTAAAATCACCACCGGTATAGTGCCGCCAACTTTTTTCAGTCCGGTATAATAGCGCAGGGCCTGTGGGCTGGATACTGGCTTGCCGTCAATACTTAAGATCACATCCCCCTGCTCCAACCCAGCCTTATCAGCCGGGCCATCGGGATAAATATCATCCACCAACACACCGCCCGGTCGATCAAAACCCAGACTTTCTGCAATATCAGACGTAACTGCCTGACCACCGCCGCCAAACCACGGCCTGACCAGCCCACCCCCCATCAGTGCGGATGAGACGACATGCTGGACCATATTAGCCGGAATGGCAAAGCCGATACCGTTGGAGCCGCCGGAGCGGGAAAATATCGCCGTATTGATGCCGATCAGCTCGCCGTTCATGCCAATGAGGGCGCCGCCACTGTTACCCGGATTAACCGCCGCATCGGTTTGAATGAAAAATTGATAATCCTGCCCGCTAACCTGCGTACGGGCCAAAGCCGATACGATGCCGCTGGTGACGGTCTGCCCTACGCCAAAAGGGTTGCCAATGGCAAGAACAAGATCGCCGACTTCAACAGTATCAGAATCCGAGAATTTCAATGTTGGCAGTTTTTCGCCACCGGTTTTTATCCGCAGAATAGCAAGGTCAGTCTTTTCATCATTAAGAATAATCTCCGCGTCAAATTCCCGCCTGTCAGACAGGGCAACCGTGATCTCATCCGCACCTTCTACCACATGATGATTGGTGACGATCACACCGTCCTCTTGCACAATAACACCGGACCCCAGAGACCGTTGTATTCGTTCGCGGGGTGCGCCGCCTAAACGGTTGCCAAAAAAGCGCTGAAAGAAGGGGTCGTTGGCAAAGGGTGAATAGCTGCGGGTCTTGACCACGCGCTTGGTATAGATATTGACCACTGCGGGAGCAGCCTGTTTCACCACCGGCGCATAGGATAGCTGTATCTCAATCTTTGAAGAAGGCACTTTTTTATCTGCGGCTTGCAGCGTACCGGAGGAAATCATCAGTAAAATTGAAAATAAAATGAGCAATCGGGACAGCTTCATAAATTATTCCAGTCTGTTGTTTCTTTTTCTATATCCTTTATATAGGGTTTGTTAACAGAGTAATAAAAATAAATGGCAGAATTATGAAATATATGGTCACATTATGCTTGATTATGGCCATCTCGGCTTGTGATCTAATGCCGTTGAAGTCCCCTGCTCAGAATACCTGTAAAGAGATAGCCATAAGCCGCCTGAAACATCCTAAAAGCTATGACTTTGTTTCTGTGACTGAAAAAACTGATAAAGGCGGACAAATTGAGGTTTATCTCAATTTCGATGCCTGGAACGATTTCAAAGTTCCCATGCTTCATAGTATTTCCTGCCAGTTTCAGAATAAAGACCCACTATATCTTATGGCTATTAAATGGAATGGTCGCTTCATCCGTATTCATGAACTGGATGATATTCGGGAGAAATTCAGATAAAGAAAAACCCGGATCAAAGTCCGGGTTAGTCATGTTCAATCAAAATATGAAATTAATGCAGCAGGCCATCCAATTTATCAGTATCTGATTTAATCAGTGCATCGTGATCCACTTTTTTCATATTGTCTGCGATCAGTTCGCGAGCCGCAGCAGTTGCCGCTTGTACCGCAACTTTTTGAATTTCCTTCAATGCGTTAGCTTCTGCCTGAATGATCTTCTGTTCGGCCAATTTAGTCCGGCGTTCAATCATTTCCTGAACCTGAACTTTGGCTTCACCAGCCAGAAGTTTAACTTCTGCATCCGCGTGGGCAATCATATCCTCAGCAACTTTATTCGCATCGCGCTGGTCACGTTGATATTTTGCCAGAAGTGCAGAGGCTTCTTCCCGTAATGTCTGTGCATTATCTAACTGAGTAGCAATTTCACTGACTTTATTGTCAAGCATCTTGCCGATCATAGCCGGGATTTTCTTCCAGATTACAAATAGGAAGAATGTGATGATCGCCATAGCCACCCAAAAGGCCGGATCCTGATACAGATGATCATAGCCGTGCGGGACTTGCTCATGCCCAACTTCAGCAATATGAGCTTCTGATTGATGTTGATCAGCCATTGGCATTTCCCTTCACCGCATCAAACTTATTATCAACACTGTCGGAAATAACCTTTTTATCAAGATCAAGACCGGACACCGATTTAATAATATCCTTAGCTACATCAGCAGCTACGGAGCGAATTTCGTCAAGTGCTTTGTCCTTAGCAGCAGCAATTTTTGCTTCTGCCGCCGCGGCTTCCCCACCTAGCTTTTCGCTTAGTTTGTTATATTTCGCTTCCACGTCAGCCTTAATAGCTTCCCGCTTTGCAGCAACCGTTGAAGTGGCTTTCGCCCGCGCTTCTTCCAGAGCCTTCTCGTAAGATTCTCTGGCTTCTTCCGCCTGTGCTTGCAACTGTTCCGCTTCTTGCAGATCAGATTCTATCCGATCCTGCCGTCTTTCCAGAACCTGCGTGATTTTCGGCGCAGCGCTATGAGCGATGAACAGGTAAACCAGTCCAAACAGCACGAACAGCCAGAAAATCTGGGGCAGAAATACATCCGGGTCTAATTGTGGCATTGTCTTCTCTCCTTGATCCTAAAACTGAGGATCAGGCCTGTTAAAACTTATGTGAACAGGATGATAAAGGCAATAACCAGACCAAACAGGCCTGTTGCTTCAGCCAGGGCAAAACCAAGCATGGCATTACCAAAGAACTGAGGCGCAGCGGCAGGGTTGCGGATCGCAGCGGAAACATAGCTTCCGAAGATATTACCAATACCGATACCCGCACCAATAAGAGCGGAACATGCGATACCCGCACCGATCATTTTTGCAGCTTCTACTTCCATTTTAACTTCCTTTTTTTATAAAAATTAATTACCAAAAACTATTAAGCCCTAATGCAAATGCAGGGCATCATTCAAATACATACATGTGAGGATGGTGAATACATAGGCCTGCAGGCAAGCCACCAGCAACTCTAAACCAACCAAGGCAACGATAAAGGCAAAGGGAACAACTCCCAACGCACCCAACGCCACCACAAAACCGCCAAATACTTTCAACATCGTATGTCCAGCCACCATATTGGCGAACAAACGGACAGAAAGGCTAATTGGGCGGGAGAGATAAGAAACCAGTTCGATCAAAACCAACAAGGGCATCAAAGCCAGCGGCGCCCCCTTTGGCACGAACAGAGTAAAGAACTTAAAGCCATGCTTATAAAGACCGATCAAAGTCACCCCGATGAATACAAAGGCCGCCATGGCAAAAGTTACCGCAATATGGCTGGTGAAGGTAAAGCCAAAATAGGGGAACATACCGATCAGGTTGGCAAAAAGAATGAACATGAACAGGGAAAAGACGAAGGGGAAATATTTACGGGCATCTCGTCCCGCCGCTTCATTGAGCATATTGGCGACAAATTCGTAACACATTTCCACACAGAGCTGCCATCGGCCCGGCACCAAGGCCCCTTTACGCATTCCGGCTACCATGAAGAACATGACGGCCATAATGGTCAGGACCATAAAAAAGGCGGAGTTTGTGAAAGAAATATCATACTCACCAATATGTAGCGGTACGATAGTATTGATTTCAAATTGCGCGAGCGGACTAGCCACTTTTGTTTCCTTCGTTACTATTAGCCTCTACGGCTGCTTCATTCCGTTTACGTGCTTCTGCTTCTTCGATCTGCTTTGCCGCACGCATCACATTAAAAATCCCGGCCCCAAGGCCAAGAAAAATAAATATTATCAACAACCAAGGTTTCGTTCCCAGAGCCTTATCCAAGAAATAACCAATTATCAATCCGACAATCAGCCCTGAAACCAATTCCGCTACAAGACGCATAGCCATCCCGTAAGCATGTTGCTCGTTAAGTCCACTCTCATTTTTAGGCTCTATAGCCTTCTGAGCTTTCTTAACCCGGTCCTTTAAACTCATCTGCGGTGGCTCTTCTTCCATAAAAGCTCACTCCCTAAATTTCAAGGCCCATAAAATTGACTGCAACATAGTTTCTGCTCTATGGCCTGTCAAGCATCAAAACACCCGCTTCAATGGAAAAAATTATATATTTAGGTTGGAACGGAAGTGCTTACCCGATCGCGCATTTTTTCGGCACTTTCCAGATCAACAGAAACAAGCTGTGATACGCCGCGTTCAGCCATTGTAACGCCGAAAAGGCGGTTCATTCGCGACATGGTAACGGCATTATGGGTCACAATCAGAAAGCGGGTGGAAGTATTGGCAGCCATTTCATCCAACAGGTCACAAAACCGGCCCACATTAGCATCATCAAGCGGCGCATCCACTTCGTCCAAAACACAAATGGGGGACGGATTGGTCATAAAGACCGCAAATATCAGTGATAACGCCGTCAAGGCTTGTTCTCCGCCGGACAGCAGGCCAAGGTTTTGCATCTTTTTACCGGGTGGACTTGCCATGATTTCCAGCCCTGCATCAAGCGGATCATCGGATTCGGTAAGCTCCAGATGAGCTTCCCCTCCGCCAAACAGTGTGGTGAAGAGATGTTTAAAATGTTCATTCACCTCATCAAAAGCCTTAAGAATCCGCGAGCGCCCTTCTCGGTTCAAGTCCGAAATTGCCCTACGCAGAGCAGTGATGGCCTTATCAAGCTCCTCGCGTTCTGATATGGAAATATCTAGCTGTTCCTGAATTTCAACCAGTTCGGCATCGGCACGTAGATTGACCGCTCCCAGCCTTTCCCGTTCCGCCTTCAATCGTTCGAGACGGTGCAGCGTCTGTTCCGGGTCTGGCAGTTGCTGCTCTTCTTCGACCTGCGCAATTTCCCTGAGCAACTTTGGCTGACAGTCAAATTCTTCTAGAATTCGCCGTTTCAGGTGAATTTCCTGTTCTTCGTATTGTTCCAGATTGGTTTCCAGCCGCACCTTCTGTTCGCGCACCTCAGCCAAGTTGGTCTGAGTTGTACGGATTTCCTTATCCTTACCCGCCAAAAGGTCTTCACAATCCAGCAAAGTCCGTGCGGCCTGTTTGCGCTCATCGCCCGCACGGTCAATCAATTGATTAAGCTTCCGACGTTCCTCGACAATCTCACCGGGTCTGTTTTCCAATAATTTAAGTTCGCCTGTGGTTTTCCCATGACGGTCTTTCAGGTCGTTAATGTGAATTTCCACATTATCAATACGTAATTTCCAGGCGGAAAGTTCGGTCCCGATCTGTTCAAGCCGATTATGCCTTGCATCACTTTGTGAAATGAAGCTGTCATGATTAAACCGCGCTTCGGAGAGGTTTTTGCGTTTGTCTTCAACATTTTGACGGGCAACTTGAATTTTCAGACCAAGATCTTCCCCTTCTGGCAAGGCCGCAAGATCCTTGTTAATTTCCTGATTATGGGTTTTTACCTGATCAATGTCCTCAACCAAATGACCCAAACGGTCTTTCAGTGCGCTTTCCTCGGATTGATGGCGGGTGGCCTGTTTCTCAGCCTCCGTCAAGCTGCGGCGGGCGCGGGCTGCCTTCTCTTCTGCCTCGCGCCATTTTAAGCGGGCATCCCTTGCCGTCTTCCTGACTGCCTCTAATTTTTCCTGAATATTATGTAAAGTTTTCCGCGCCTCACTTACATCTTCCATATGTTTGTCAAATTCTTTTTCCAATTCAACAAGGCGGTTTTTCTGGGACAATTTTACCGCCGTGGTGCTCGGTGCATCGGGAGAGATACAAAGATCATCCCAACGCCACACACCACCGTTTAGGCTGACCAGTCGTTGTCCCGGTTTCAATTGACCAAGCAGAGTTATGGCTTCCGCCTCGCTACCGACAACACCGATCTGTGCAAGCCGCCGGGTCAGCACCTCAGACCCGCTGACATGGTCGGTCATGCTGTCAACCCCGGCTGGCAATTCCTGCTTGTGATCATAAGCCGAGAGCGACCGCCAATGAATATTTGCACTCACATCGTCAGAGGCTTCCAGGTCTTCGTCCAGAGCGACACCCAGTGCAGTTTCATATCCGGGGCTGACGGAAAGCTGTTCCATGATAGGCGAACCATTTTCATCCTCCCCACGGGCAAGCAGCTCCTCCAACCCTTCTTTTTCAGCCTGAACCCGCGCCAACTTGCTCTGAAGCGCTTGTAATACATCCCTTGAGTCCTGCTCTTTTTGTTGAAAAATCTGGCGGTTATCTTCTGTTTCCCGCGATTTTAACGACATAATATTGATGGCATTTTCTGCTTCTGCAAGTAAATTCTCAGCATTGGACAGGGCATTGGTGAATAGATTATTGCTTTCGAGGCGTGCCAATCTCTCCTCGATTGTGGTGCGCTGCTCAAGCAACGAATTAAGTCTTTTTTCGGATTCTTCATTATTTCGGGTCAGGTTGTCTTTTTCGGCGGTCTGCTGCGCCTGCTTCTGGGTCAGTTCTTCCAATGCCCATTCCGCCTCAAGAGTTGCGGTTTGTTTGACCTTCAATATGCCCGATAATTCATCCACATTATCGGTTTGATTTTCGATCTGGTCCAGTAATTCCTTTTTCTCCGCCAACAATCTTTGCAGAATAGAGGCGGTATCCGTAATAACATCCCGTTCCCGAATCTCAT
>DAOWHQ010000256.1:0-7247 GCA_030641355.1 Alphaproteobacteria bacterium | reverse complement strand
TTTGGCCCCATACCAAGATGCTCGCCCCGTCCGGTCATAATGAGGATCAGTCGCCGGACGATAAGTTTTTCCGGCCACCTTATAGGGTTTTCCAACTTTATAAGCCGGGTTTGCCGGGCCAGCAGAATCATAGGTGCGGCTAGCAGAACCGCAGGCCGCTAAAGACGCACAAAAAACAACAATCAAAAATTTACGCAACAGGCTCATTTCAATTCTTCCGCTAACAAACTAACCCCAAGGGCATAAAAATTGGAGCAGTTATAGCTCAATATGGCCCTGAAATTCTGATAGGTTAGAAACGCTGGACCATCCGCGCCCTCTGGCATAACCAATGAGGCAACTAATGTGGGGTCATCCACATTGCTAAGATCATTGCCATCAATGGTCCTAACTCCCATCTTCTGCCATTCTGCCAATATAAATTGCTTGCTGTGGTCCTTAAGAGCCCGACGGCAGACGATGACTTTTTCAGTTTGTTTAACCTTGTTCCACAGACCGTCAACGTCGGAGGGCAACATAACCTGCCGGCCCCAAGCCTGCCCCGTCTGCCAGCCATGTTCCTTCAGGTAGTTGGCGATAGAGGCAAAAACATCCGCTTCATTATTCCAGATATCTTTCTTCCCGTCGCCGTCAAAGTCATAGGCATAGGCAAAGAAACTGGATTGCATGAACTGTCCCTGCCCCATGGCTCCGGCCCACGAGCCTTTAAAATCTTCCGCACTCACATGACCTTCTTGCAGAATAGTTAAGGCCGGTATGAGCTGGGAGCGAAAATATTTAGGGCGACGCATGTCATAAGCAAGAGTTGCCAGTGACCGGATCACGCTATAACCACCAGTATAGCTACCGTAATTGGTTTCCATACCCCATATTCCGGCGATAAACTGTTGTGGGACGCCAATTTTATAAAAGACAGCTTTTAAGGTATCAGAATATTCCCCCACTTTGACCCGGCCTTTTTTGATGCGTGTCTGGCTTACCCGTTTGGCGATATAACCGTAATATGATTGCGTGAATTCCGGCTGGTGACGGTCTAGTTTTATCACCTTTGGATTTGGCTCCACCCCATCAAAGGCCTCTGCAAAAACCGCCTCAGTGATGCCGCTTGTCAAGGCTTCTGTTTTCAGGTCATTTAACCATACGGAAAAGGGTTGTGGGTTATCAGGCACGGTTATTTGCTTGGCCCATAAGGGGCTACCCGAAAATTGGAAAAATACTAGTAATATAACGACAATATTCTTGTTCATGCTACACCCTCATTTTTGATCCATTTTTAATAAGACGTATAATGTAGATAAATGATGACAATATAAAGGCATTTTTTGTATTTTAGTTGATGTGAGCAACTATCGTTTACCTGCTCACGGTTTAAGCTCGCTCCGCACTAGTACGCGCCCCTCTAAATCTAAAATAATCCAGCTAACAGAATTCAGTCCTTGACCTGTTAATCTTGATCGGCTAAATCCTGTTCTCACAGTAATTCAGCCCTACTATCTTGGATATGGAGAGGTGGCAGAGCGGTTGAATGCACCAGTCTTGAAAACTGGCGTGGGTGCAAGCCCACCGTGGGTTCGAATCCCACCCTCTCCGCCAGCCTTATTTCACCTTTATTATCAATAACTTAGCCTGACAATCCTTAGGTTTTCCAACCGTCCACAAAACGTCCACACGGACACTTGGAGATTGGCCTAATGGCACTTGTAATAAGAGGTTCGAATTACCACTTCAGAAGACGAATACCGAAAGATGTAGCAGCAATGACAGACTTGACTGAGGTCTGTCGATCGCTTGGGACAAGTAATAGGGCTGACGCATGGCTGCGTGCAGCTGTACACGAGAGAAAGTTTGAGGAGGCTTGCAGTATGGCAAGAGAGGGAAATATCAAGGCTCTTACCCGTGAGGACGTGGAGAACATCATACGAATGTTTCGCTCAAGGCGACTGTTTGACATGGAAGAATCATTCGTAGACCCAGACACAGAGTTATCTGGGGATGACCTTAGAGATACCCCATGAGCAAACGTATAGCACTTTACCTTCGGGTATCCACCAACGAACAGACCACAGAGAACCAAAGGCGGGAGCTTCAGGCCATCTGTGATATGCAGAAGTGGGATGTCGTAGAGGTGTATGAGGACGCTGGTATAAGTGGAGCCAAAGGTCGAGACCAAAGGCCAGCCTATGATTCCATGCTCAAGGATGCCACAAGGCGCAAGTTCGATATGATTATGTCTTGGAGCGTTGACAGACTTGGCAGGTCACTCCAACAGCTTGTATAATTCCTTGATGAGCTTCACAGACTCAAGATAGACCTGTAGCTCCATCAGCAGGGTATCGACACAACAACACCAGCAGGGAAAGCCATGGTCCAAATGTGCGGGGTCTTCGCTGTGTTTGAAAGGTCAATGATGCAGGAACGTATTAAAGCAGGTCTCAAGAGAGCCAAAGCTCAGGGTAAGAATCTCGGAAGGCGTACTGTTGGCGAGGATAAGGAACAAGAGATTCGTGACCTAAGGCAGGGCGGTATGGGCTATCATAAGATAGCCAAGGCGGCATCAGTTGGCATTAGCGTTGTCCAGAGGGTGTTGAAGGCTGCTTGAAGCGGCACTTATCCTATCTCGTTAATCCCTGCCTATCTGTCATTTTGAATAATGCCTGCACTATGAGCGTACGACAGAAAAGAAAGTTTATTACTGTTTTCAGCAGGTTTGAAACTCGAACCTCTGCTAGCCTTAAGCCTTATTAAAGAAGCTAAACCACCAAGAACAGCAACTACAGGTAAATCATGACTATTTGCAAAGAAATCAATTACAGCCCCACTTGCAATTCCTTGCATAAAACTTCCGCCATCAAGGTTAAACTCAACTGAAAAGTCATACTTAGAAATTAGGTTCCATCTCTCCCTTGTGACTTCATCTAAGTTGCCGATTTGCGCTTTTAAATCCCTGATTGCTCTGCTCTCGCCTAAGCCAAGGTCAGGACAACGTAAAGCCTCAATATAAACTTCTTCAATGGCATTGTGTAAGGCATTTAACTCATCAGATCTACGTTCTTTAAATTCTAATATGTCTATAATTGGTGTAGCCGCATTAGGAACAGGTAAAAGGTTCACTAGCTCAAACCGTAATGAGTTTTTTAATTCAGCATATTTTTGAGGAATGTGTATTTGCCTACCAATCTGATGTATCACCCATTCAGTTGACCTATCAGTTTCTATTAGATTTTTAGCAGTTTCATACTGTGAGATTGCAAAGGCTTGCCCTATTTCAGCTCCATGGAAAGCTCCTTGAAATTGAACTCTGGGTCTCTCGATGACACCACTATCAATCAAAATATCTTCTTCAGGCAAACCTACATGAACTAGATTATTAGTAGGAACAACCACTTTATCCCAATAAAGCGCGTAGTAACTTATCTCTTGTGGAGACAATCCTCTTTCCATTGTAAAACCGTTACCCTGAATATTGATTATGGCTGGCGCTGCTATGACACCTCGATTCACCTTGCAATTCTCCTGCAATTAACGTTTTAAATAACCCAACTTAAACTATACCTAGTTAAATGAAAGTGAATACACGTAAGAAGAAACGTTTTTCAAAGACACATATCCACAAAAAGCTACACAAGGCGATTTTTCATGTTATAGTGACGCCCATTAACTGATTGGAAATACTAAGGAAATCAGGATTGTCGACAGAGAGGAGTGAGCTTCCCACCCTCTCCGCCATTCTTATTTTCTCTAATCTCAATTGCTAAATTATAATCTTTCAGTGTCTTTCAATTATTCTGACGGGTGTTTGAATATTGCTCGCGATTTTTGTTATTAATGGTTTGAATTACCACCTTAATTAGCGAATGCAGTTAAAGATGATTCTATACCTTAGCAAAGGGCCATTCAAGCTAGGACCTATATCATATTCATACGGCCTATTCCTAAAGAATTAGTTTCTGTTTTTATGGCCTAGTCCATATAGCATTTAACTCTTTGTAAACTTATGCGGGCATATATATTATGCGTCACTATCGGCAAATTTAACAAAAAAATAAGTGCCTCTTAGGTTTAAAAATCCGAGGTATATACTGTCAGGAGTTATATCATGAAAACAATACGCGTAAAAATTCTAGCAGCGATATCAGCATTAGTATTTTTATCAATACTAGCATCTGGAATAGCTATTTATTACACTTCATCCTTGAAAAACAACATCGTCGAAATCGGTGATTGGCGAATTCCTTTGGTTAATAATGCCGTGGAGCTACATGCGGGTGCTTATCAGGCTTCCATAGATCAGTTAAGCTATGTGTTATACGAAGATGAAAAACACTTTAAAAATGCAATGACTAATTTGGATCAAATGACTGCTGATGTCCAAAAGGGAGAGCAAATTGCATCTAAATTTAATGACAGTGCTTATAAAAACAGCGTTACCAGTGTTCAGAAGCGTGTTGATGAATTCAGAATACTCTACCAGAACGGCGTTAGACTTTTAAAGGATAATGTTTCTGCCGTATCGCTGATGGTAGAATCAGGTGATTTAGTTGTGAGACAAGCTAAAGACTTCGCCAGAAAACAGGAAATTGAATATGCAGCGTTGTTGCAAGGAAGAAATAATCAGAGAGCTCTTAACGAGAAAGTTCAAAAATATATTATTGTTAATCGCATCATGTCTCAGGCAATGACTATTATCAGGCACGAGAAAGAAGAACGTCTTTATAAAGATCGTCGTTTTTACAATATGATGGTTCCTGAACTCAATACGCTTATGGGGTTGTATAATGATTTGCAGAATATTACGGAAAACTCTGAAGAGTTAAAACTTATAAGAGTTGCGCGTACTAACACTAAAAAATATTCAGACGCAGCTGAAAGCTGGATTAAGAATGATGATGAGCTTAAAATCATCCTTCCTAAAATGGATGAATTATCTGAAATTGTACGCAATGACGCAACCAAAGTAGAGAACCAAAGTTGGAAACTTGTCACCGACACAAGCGTTAGCGCGAGTAATGAAGCTGAATTTGCCAAGACTATAGCCTGGATAGCTTTGAGCCTGGCATTCCTTGGTGGCATTGCTATCGCCATTTGGGTAAATCGTTCCGTAATCCTACCCCTTAATACCATAACAGGCGTTATGGGCACATTAGCAGGTGGAGATTATGAGATTGATGTCCCAGGCCAGGACAGAGAAGACGAAATAGGTGTAATGGCGGGTGCTGTTGAAGGCTTTAAGCTGAGCGCACTTGAGCGAATTCGTCTTGAGCAGGAAAGCAGAGAAGCTGAACAGGTTCAACTGCACCGAGAAGAAGAAGAAAGAAAAGCATCAGCCGCCCGCGAAAAAGCTGAAGCCGAGCGGAAAGCTGCTGAAGTAGCTGAACGCGAACGTCGTGCCAACAATATTAATGAGTTGATCACATCTTTTGATAGCAAGGTGACTGAAATGATGGAAGTTATGTCATCATCTTCAACAGAAATGAGCGCAACAGCCAAAGAACTTGTGGCAACATCATCTGATACCAAAAAGCGGTCCTCTGTAGTTGCTACTGCTTCCGATGAAACGGCGAATAACGTAAATATGGTTGCCGCTGCTGCAGAAGAACTCACCAGTTCTGTGCAGGAGATTAGCCGTCAGGTTACAAAGGCGAGTGATATCTCACTGTCGGCAGTATCCGAAGCTAAGAAGAGTGAAGCATCAATTATAGCCCTTGCGGATGCCGCTGAGAAGATCAATGATGTTATAGGTATTATCAGTGATATAGCCGAGCAGACAAACCTTCTGGCGCTTAATGCTACCATCGAATCTGCCCGCGCAGGGGAAGCTGGTAAAGGGTTTGCTGTCGTGGCTTCAGAAGTGAAGGAGCTTGCCGGACAAACCAGTAGCGCCACAGATGAAATTTCCAACCAAATTAAGGAAATGCAAAATCTGACCAAAGAGGCGGTGAATAGCGTTAAGTCTATTGTTGATGTTAACAACAAGTCCAACGAAGTCACTGTTAATATTCAGGCTGCGGTTGAGGAGCAGAGTGCTGCTACCAATGAGATATCCCAGAATATCCAACAGGTCGCAAAAGGTACCAATGAGGTTTCCAGTAATATCACCCGCGTTGCTGAAGGGGCAGATGAAACTGGTTCTGCAGGGGATCAGGTACTTTCTGTTGCCGATGAACTTGGTAAAATTTCTAATACTCTGAAAAAGGATATTGAGCTATTCTTATCTAATGTTAGGGCAGCTTAAGTTTATATAATCAGATTTGATATTTTTAAATTAGGGGAGTATTCGTGATGGATACTCCCCTAATTGTTTTTGGGTTTTCCATATAACTATTGATAACGATATGCAGGTCAGTGAAATATAACATTTCCCCCTGATCAATCAGTTCAAGTACATTAGCTTTGCTCCCTTAAAGGAATTAAAGCAGCACCATTTTCAAAATTCATTATTGCACTGGATAGATAATTTTTTCAGCCTTTGCGGCCCAGTTTGGCATAAAATTTTGCCTTGTCATTCTTTGTCATGCAGAAACTAAAAATGGATAAAATATAAATAACCATCAATAGCGGAACCCCTATAGCACTACCGATACCATTAAGTATATCAACAGGTAATACAGCAGAAAGTAATTTGAATAAAAGGCTACAGCCTACTGCGGCTAATACAACTTTTAACAAACACATCTGCATCATATTAATTCCCATAAGGCGGCGTACAGTGATCACTCTTACCAAATTCATTAAGATATAGATGGAGCAGAGCGCCATGGCGATCCCTTCTACACCAAAGTCCAGAACCTTAACAAATACGGCGGCAATAACCACATAAATGGGAACCATAATTACTGATATTACAGGGTTAAATATGGGATAACGGTATAGAATTGGCATATCCGTCATGCCAAATCCACCGTTGACTGACTCCCCAATCATCAGGAATATCAGAACAATACCGCTTGATACCAGCAAGGCCTTGTCTGTGTCCTCGCCGGCGATCAGTCCCATGAAAGCCTCACCGTAAAAAACGGCGATCACCACCAGCAAACATTGAACCATCAACGTCCAGCGGCTTATCATGACCATCTGGCGTTCCACGACACTGTAGTCCTTGTCCACAAGATTCTTGGCCATAACCGGCGCCAATATGGGATAAAAGCTCTGATATATTTTTTCTACCGATGTGGTGATTTGCTGGGCAACATTGTAAATACCCAGTATCCCTTCAGCAAAAAAGAATTTAACCGTAAAGACATCCATGC
>DAOWHQ010000111.1:0-7741 GCA_030641355.1 Alphaproteobacteria bacterium | reverse complement strand
TTTCGGCGACAAAAATAAAGTGGATATTGGATAATGTAGATGGGGCGCGGGCGCGGGCTGAGAAGGGTGAACTGGCCTTTGGTACGGTGGACAGTTTTATACTATGGCATTTGACAGAAGGTAAAATTCACAAAACCGATGTGACCAATGCGTCCCGAACCATGCTGTTCAATATTCGGGATATGACATGGGACAGAGAATTGCTCAGATTGTTTGATGTGCCAGAAGCTCTGTTGCCTTCCGTCCATTCCTGTCATCACCATTTTGGCGATCTGGATAAGAGTTTATTCGGGCAGGCCATTCCCATAACCGGTATTGCGGGGGATCAGCAGGCGGCCCTGATCGGTCAGAATTGCATGGATGCGGGACAGATTAAATGTACTTATGGAACCGGCGGCTTCATCATGATGAATACCGGCGACAAACTTATTCGCTCGCAAAACCGTCTTCTGACCACGGTGGCTTATGAGATACAGGGCAAGGTCGCTTATGCCTTGGAAGGCAGCTTTTTTTGCGCGGGCTCGGCGGTGCAATGGTTGCGGGATGGCTTGAAGATTATCGACAGTGCCGCCGAGACTGAAGAGCTGGCACGGTCCGTAGACAGCAGTGATGGCGTTTATATGGTTCCGGCCTTCACCGGACTTGGCGCCCCCCATTGGAATCCGGACGCGAGGGGAACATTATTTGGCTTAAACAGGGCAACGGGTCGGGCCGAAATTGTACGCGCCACATTGGAATCTGTTGGCTTTCAAACGGCAGATTTGCTCGATGCGATGCAGCAGGACGCCGATATGTCTTTTGATGCCCTTAAGGTGGATGGCGGCATGGTCAGTAACGGCTGGTTACTTCAATTTTTGGCAGATATTATGCAACTTGAGGTTATTCGACCAAAGATTTCTGAGACAACGGCATATGGTGCGGCGCTACTCGCGGGGGTAGGCTCCGGCTTGTTTAATACAGTTAATAAATTGTCAATATTTTATCGTTATAATAATGTGATGAAACCAGAAATGGTTACAAAAGAGACTGTTTTGCAGAAGAAAAATTGGAAAAACGCTGTAAATTCAACGTGTTACTATTCTAAAAAATAAAAAAGATAGTTTTTTACACGAAATAAAAAAAATAGTATATAAGAATAATACTATATAAAAAAGTTTATTAAGTTTCATATAAGAAACATATAAAAATTATTACTTGGCAGATTCAACAAAATGGTAGAATGGGATGACTAAATTGGCAAATATGATTGACTTGGATAAGTTGCAACTTAATTCTTTTGAGGCAGCGGATTTTCTTAAAACATTAGCAAATTCAAACCGGCTGGTAATTTTGAGCCGACTTCTCGGTAATGAGACATGTGTGGGTGACCTGGAAAAAAATCTTAATATTTCCCAGTCCGCATTATCACAACACCTCAGCCGTATGCGGTCAGAAGGTCTTGTCTCAACGCGTAGAGAAAGTCAGCAGATTTTTTACCGCATCAAAGACCCACGTGTGGCTGAAATGCTGAAATTGACCTATGACCTCTTTTGTCATGAGGAATTGGCTGAAGCTGTATAGGCTCAGGATTTTTGAGTGTAAAATTTATCAAGCTCGGCTAGCTTGAGCTTGTAAGTGTGTTATTTTAAAACCAGTCGTTTTCGGCTGGTTTTTTCTTTTGACAAGCCATAACAGTGGGTTATAAAGTTGAGGTGAAAAGCATATAATTAATTTGGGGTCTGTAATGTTGCGTTGTTTTTTTCTTCTTCTCGTCATCTCTCCGCTTGTCTTTAGTCCAGTATATGGGGCAGAACAGAAATTATCTGTTTCAACATCCGCCTTTGGTCAGCTTGAAAATTTTAAAAGTATCAAGCTTTCCCCGGACGGCAACCGCATGGCGTCACTACGGCCATATAAGGGGAAAATAAGCCTCATTACGCAAAGCATGGACCCGGCGGAAAAGGGTCAGTGGTATGTCATTGAAATAGATAGTGGCGAATATAATTGGTTTAAATGGCTGAGCAATGACAGACTTGCTGTCAGTGTTCGCTTTCCTGATAAGCAAAATGGGGTGATATACACGTCAACCCGACTTTTTGCATTGGATTGGAACAAGAAAAACCCCATCAATCTGGTGAAAACCCAACGACGGCAAGGTTTTCGGACTACGGTCAAGGTGAGGTCGCAGTTTCAGGATGGAATTGTCAGCCTGCTGCCCGATGATCCGGATCATATCCTGTTGGCACTTGACGGGGAAAGACAGAATTACCCCTTTGTTTATAAGGTTAATATCCATAACGCGAAAAGAAACCGTGTGGTTAAGGTCGCCTCTAATATTACGGATTGGATGGCTGATAAAAAAGGTGTTGTGAGAATTGGCTTTGCCGCATATAAAACCAATAGCCGTATCATCTATCGGGAATCTGCGGATGATAAATGGAAAGAAATTGCCAATTACGATCAGGTTGATGACGAAGAACCTTTTCGTCCTGTAGGATTTAGCCCCGACCCGAAAATAATTTATGTGTCGAAGTCGGATGAAAAGGGCTTTAACGCTTATTATGCCTATAATTATGAAACAAAGGAATTTGTTGAGAAAATAGTTGGCAAGGAAGGCTCTGATGCCACCAATCTGGAGCTTGATGAGGATGGGAACGTCTTAAGTTATAGCTATCTTGATAATGTTTATCACACGGTGAACAAAGATAAATTATGGCAAAGAATTGCTAAATTAACGGGAAAATTTTTCCCTGATCAGGATGCAAAAATTGTATCCCATAGCAAAGACAAGAAAAAATTTATCATTAAGGTCTCAGCGCCGACCAATCCGGGGGATTATTACTTTCTTGACCTGAATACGAACAAGATAGACTGGTTTTCAGAGGTTTATCCGGGGCTTGATGATGAAAAGCTTTCCCCAATGACGTCCGTATCATACCCGGCGCGCGATGGGCTTGATATTCCGGCCTATTTATCTTTGCCCATTGGTGTTAAAGACCAAAAAAATCTGCCTACCATAATCATGCCCCATGGCGGCCCTTTCGCCAGAGACCATTCTAAATTTGATCACTGGGTGCAATTCCTGACCACGCGCGGCTATGCCGTCCTGCAAATGAATTATCGGGGGTCGACCGGATATGGCACTCATTTTCAGCATCTGGGCCGTCAGGAATGGGGTGGCAAGATGCTGGATGATATCAATGATGGTGCGCGCTGGATGGTTGAGCAGGGCTATGCCGATCCAAAACGAATGTGCATTGTCGGTGCCAGTTATGGGGGCTATGCCGCCCTGCAGTCATTGGTCAAGGAGCCGGGTCTGTATAAATGTTCCGTAGCCTTTGCGCCAGTGACCAGTATGGTGACCATGTTTAATGATTTTCATAAATATTTTGGTCTGCGGGAAAGATTTATGCCCTATATCCGTAGCGATGAGGACGGCCTATCGGATATCTCCCCCTATAGTAATATTAGCAAAATCAATGTGCCTGTATTGCTGGCTCATGGGACCGCAGACCGGAGTGTGAATTATAAACACGGCAAGATGTTTGCAAAACGCATGAAGAAGAAAAAGAAGGATATCCGCTTCATCACTTTTGAGGATGGCGACCATTTTCTGAGTGTGCAAAAACACCGCATGAAATTTTTACAGGAAATGGAAAAATTTCTTGAGAAAAACCTTTAGCTAAACCATCAACAGCAGCCGTATCCACATGGATAAAACAGTTACCAAACCACAGAAAAATATCAGAAGCCGGTGGTAAATATTGTTATAGGTAGTGTGGATGAAGGCCTGAACCAGCCGTAGTGAGAAGAAAATATAACCCATATAAATAAATATTATATCGTCAAGCTTTAGCGCCAGTATCGCGATACAGACGGCATAAAATAATACGGGAACCTCATAAAGATTGGCCCATTGACGTGTGGCTTTCTGTACATAGGAGGGCGGGGTATCGTTGTTATATTCTTTGAAATAGCTGGCTTTGACATCGCCTTCTTTTACGGCTTTTTTTCTGCCGATAATCAAAACACATGAATAAAGCAATGTGAAAATGGCCAATAGGCCCATGGGATAAATAATGCTCATATTTTCAATCCTTGAGATAGGTTGCCCTGACCTTAACAAAATAATTGAATAAAAGTAAATTAATTTGGCTTTCCCGCCGGTGATGGCTAATCTTGCAGCCAATATGAATTTAATAGGGGTAAAGTTATGGGTTCACGACCTGAATTCACCTGCCAAAAACATCTTTTTGATATACCGGATCATGTGACTTATCTCAATGCCGCCTATATGTCTCCTATTCTAAAAGAGGCGGTCAGCATTGGCCAGCAGTCGGTGGCGAAGAAACGCCGCCCTTGGGAAATTACCGTCCCGGATTTTTTCGATCCGCCGGAGCGGGCCTGCGCCCTTATGGCAGAAATGATCGGAGCCGATGCGGGGGATGTGGCTATTGTGCCGTCTGTTTCTTACGGGATAGCCCTTGCCGTGCGGAACCTGTCTTTGCCAGCGGGACAGAAAATCATCGTTCTGGCGGATCAGTTTCCGTCCAATATTTACCCATGGCAGGAAATGGCCAAAAGCCATCAGGCCGAGGTGGTAACAATTTCCCGCCCCGGCGATGGTGATTGGACCAGATTAATATGTGAGGCCATTGATACGGACACCGCCATTGTTGCCTGTCCACAGGCCCACTGGACAGACGGCAGTCGGGTTGATCTGGTCAAGGTGGGGGCCGTAGCGCGGGCCAATGGGGCGGCATTGGTGCTGGACCTGACCCAATCTTTGGGGGTTATGCCTTTTTCGGTACGGGATGTGGACCCGGATTTTATGATTGCCGCCACCTATAAATGGCTGCTTGGCCCCTATAGTTACGGCTTTGTCTATGTGGCGCCCCGCCATCACGGCGGTGTCCCGTTGGAAGAAGGCTGGATTGCCCGCAAAGGATCAGAAGATTTCGCCAGACTAGTGGATTATCAACCGGAGTATCAGCCGGGTGCAGGTCGGTTTAATATGGGGGAACGCAGTAATTTCATGCTCACGCCGATCGCCATCCATGCCCTTGAGAAACTCAATGAATGGGGTGTGGAGGCCATAGCCGGTTACTTGTCCGGCCTGACGGATATTATCGCGGAACGCGCCCGTGCCATAGGGCTAAAGGTCGCGGATAAGGCTCATCGGTCACCGCATTTAATCGGCCTTGATTTCGCGGGTGGGGCGCCCGCCGGCCTTACGGCTGCGCTGGCGGAGCGGAATATTTATGTTAGTGTGCGCGGCGATAGTATTCGCGTTGCACCCCATGTCTATAATGACGAGCAGGATGTGGAAAAGTTATTTTCTGCTCTGGAAGATTTTTTATGATGTCCATGACGCTAACTGGAAAACGGATATAATCCTATCGCCCTATTTCACACTCAGAACTTCATAAGCCGTTATGATTTGCTGAAATTTGATGGCGGCGTCGCTATCACCCAGATTGGTGTCGGGGTGATAGAGTTTGGCCATGCGCCTGTAGGCGGTCTTGATCTGCGCCGGGGTGGCATCATCTTCAAGGTCAAGAATGATAAGCGCGTCCGAACGTCTGCGGTCTTTTCCGTAGGTCTGCTCGCCCATATCATATGCACCGCTGGTTTTATAGCCTTTGGCGGCGCGCATTTCTTCTTGTGCGCGTTTGAAAGCCTCGTCTTTGCTAAGACCCTCAAAATAATTCCAGTTGCGGTTGAACTCGGTAATATGGGCTTCGCAAAATTGCCATTTGTCCGTGCTGTCCGGTGATTTGGGGGCGGGGAATTCGCCCTTATTATCACAGCCGTCATGGTCACATATGCGGACCTGTATGGGGTCGCGTTGTGAATCATATCCGTTCCATCGGGGGAAGGTAGAAGCTTTTGATCTTTTCATAATAGTATGACTTATATTTTCTGTTAATTTGACACAAGCGGCCATTATATCCAAAAAAGAAATTAGAGTATTGGACCCGCCGCCTTCACATTATCATCGACATGACCTTCATATTCCGTAAAATTATCCCGAAATAATCCGACAAGGTGCGCGGCCTGCGCGTCATAGGCATCGCCGTCTGCCCATGTTCCCCGTGGATCAAGAACCGAAGTTTCCACACCGGGACATCTGGTTGGGATTTCAAACCCGAAATTGGGATCAATGCGAAATTCACCGTCATTAAGGCTGCCGTCAAGCGCCCCATGCAATAAGGCACGGGTATATTTTATCGGCATGCGGCTGCCGACGCCGTATACGCCGCCGGTCCAGCCGGTATTAACCAGCCAGCAGGTGACATTGTCTTTGGCGATTTTCTGCCGGAGAAGATCACCGTAAACAGACGGATGACGCGGCATGAACGGTGCGCCGAAGCATGAAGAAAACGCGGCTACAGGCTCTTTGCCCAGACCCTTTTCCGTACCGGCTACTTTCGCGGTATATCCCGACAGGAAGTGATACATGGCCTGCTCCGGGGTAAGTCGTGCGATGGGCGGCATAACACCAAAAGCATCAGCGGTCAGAAAAATGATATTTTTTGGTACGCCGCCAACGCCGCCTTCAGTGGTGCCGGGGATAGAGGTGATCGGATAAGCGGCGCGGGTATTTTCCGCTTTTGAGCTGTCATCCAGATCAAGTTCGCGGGTGTCGGGGTCAATGACCACATTTTCAAGAACCGTCCCGAACATGGAAGTGGTGGCGTATATTTCCGGCTCTGCTTCCTGTGACAGACGGATCACTTTGGCATAACAGCCGCCCTCGAAGTTAAATACGGACGTATCGGACCAGCCATGCTCATCATCACCGATCAGCATACGCTCAGGATCGGCAGACAGCGTGGTTTTGCCCGTACCGGACAGGCCGAAGAAGATAGCGGTATCGCCGTCCTTGCCGATATTTGCGGAACAATGCATGGGCATGATGCCCGCTTCCGGCAACAGGTAGTTAAGGATGGAAAAGACTGATTTCTTGATTTCACCGGCATAGGATGTTCCGGCAATTAAAACCAGTTTTTTGCCCATATTAAGGGTAATCACGGTTTCGCTATTGGTACCAACCTCTGCGGGGTCAATTTTAAGTTCCGGCGCATGAAGAATGGTGAAATCCGGTGCAAAGTCGCTAAGATCAGCGAATTCGGGCCTAACCAGAAGATTACGGATAAACAGGCTATGCCACGGGCTGGGGCTGATCACCCGAACCGAAATCCGGTGGGCGGGGTCAGTGCCGCCGTAAAGATCCTGCACATAAAGATCCCGTTCCTGAAAATAATTTAGGATCTTGTCATGGATCTTGTCGAAATTCTCTTCGGAGATGGCGGCGTTGACCTTGCCCCACCAGATATTATCCTTGGAGCTTTCCTCTTTCACCAAGAATTTGTCGGTGGCGGAGCGGCCCGTATGAACCCCGGTTTCTACCACAAGAGCGCCGCCCTTGCCGACGATGCCCAAACCTTGTTTGATACTATGCTCGTAGAGGACTTCCGCCCCCATATTCCAGTATATATTCCGATCATTGGATATATTATGATGATCAAGCCCGTGCGAGCTTTTGTATTTACCAATATTATTCATTTTAGCCATAGTCCTTAATTTATATTATTTCTCAATTCTGCCTTAGTTGAACTCTAGGGTCTGTTGAGTAGTTAATGTCGTAATATTTAAGGTCATAATTTTTTTTATATTCAAAGGGAATCGCCCATATGGGAATTGAAATCAAGCATCAATCGTAAAAAAAATTATACTTTTAGTAAATCTTTGAAATATA
>DAOWHQ010000254.1:0-10377 GCA_030641355.1 Alphaproteobacteria bacterium | reverse complement strand
TCAACCTTCAGATCATCAGACTTAAAGCATTCGCCGCGGGCGGAAAGGGGGATTTTTCCACCTATGAAAAAGACTACCCTGTTCTGGTTCAGGATCAAAATGACGTTCTCACGCAACAGAATAAATCCCGAACAGCACAGCAGCGGGTAATTCTTTCACTACTGGCAGAAAAAAAGAACGAACTTTTACTTCTGAACAGACAAGAGCAGACTGAACAAAAAAACCTGAATATCATTTCAGAAGAAATGGGTATGCGTCAGGAACTGACCGATAAAGGATTAGGCTCAAAAATAATACTTCTGGAAATTCAACGGGCGCACAACAATGCTGAAGGCGACCTGATCCAGACACAATCTAGAAAAGCCAGTGTTAAGGCTGCTATTGCCCAAGTCAGGGGTAATCTTGTGGCATTGAACGAAAAATTCCGCAATGAATCTCTGATACAGGTGGACGCCCTAAGCAGTGAACGGGCGCAGATTGCCGCTGAACTCACTCAGCTCTATGACCGGGTAAGACGGCTTGCCGTACTTGCTCCTTCTGACGGGATCGTCAAGGGGTTAAAATATCGCACCATCGGGGCCGTTGTCCCGCCCGGCGATGTGGTCGCAGAAGTAGTCCCAATAACGGGTATGCTGGTGGCAGAGGTGAAAATATCACCTCGCGACATTGGCCATGTGAGCATCGGCACCAAAGTTCTGCTGAAAATTGATACCTATAATTACGCCCGTTACGGCAGTATAACCAGCAGTCTGGCTCAAGTTTCCGCCTCCTCATTTATGGATGAAGAAGGTGAAACATATTTTAAAGGCTTGGTGGAACTACCCTATAATTACATTGGCTCTGATCCAAAATCCAACCGGATCACCTCTGGCATGACAGTGGTTGCGGATATTCAGACTGGCCGTAAAACCCTACTGCAATATCTGGTCAAACCGATCAATAATGCACTGGATACCTCATTCAGGGAGCGGTAAAGGCTATTTGCCTTTAGGCTTTTAATTTCTGGATATTATGGGGCGGGCCGGATTGCCGACTACGGTGGTATCTTTCGCAACATCTTTGGTCACGACTGCGCCCGCGCCAACGATTGCCCCATCTCCAATGCTGACACCGGCCAATATGATAGCCCCGCCACCAATCCAGACATTGTCACCAATGGTGACGGGTTTGGCCATTTCTAACCTTGCCGCGCGCTGTTCCGCCACCTTATGATGCTCTGCACAATATATCTGAACATTTGGGCCAAGCATCGTTAATCGTCCGATATGAACAGGAGCCGTGTCAAGAATTACACATCCCGTATTGAGGAACACCCCCTCGCTGATTGAGATGTTATTGCCGTAGACGCAATAGAAGGGGGCTTCGATTACGGCGTCTTCGGCAACATGCCCAAAGATTTTAGCCAGTGCCGGGCCGATATTGCCACGCTGACCGGGGGGCAATGTATTATGCTCATGAACGGCATCACGGGCTTTATCACGCAATTGAAAAAGCTCCGGATCGATACAGCAATACCATTCACCCGCATCCATTTTTTCCCGTTCACTAGCTGTCATTTAAATTCCTAATTTTCTATAAAAAATAAATGTAGAATGTATCAGGATAAGACGCAATGACAATCAGGCTTCATTTGGTTTTGGCTGTGTCTGCCCCTTTATAGTGTGCTTCCATGCCATTAGCCCTATGCTAGTCAGCACCAGAAAGAAGCCATACAGTCCGCTGAAAATACAAAATCGTGGCGCAATCACCCACACCACAACGACAGCAGCCCACATCAGACGTTGTGAAAAGATCAATATAGAGAAAATCGCTTCCAAAATTCACAGCGCTTTAATTTATAATATAATCCCGTAATCTCTATTTGCAGATTATATTGCATTTCCTGATATTTTAAAATAAGTTACATAAAGTTAATAGGAATACTCAGACTATATATAAAAAAATATTTCATCTGCAAAAGTAGAAAAACTCGGCGTCTGAGTGACGTTTAAGTAGTAAATAAGGGGAATAATATGCCTATTTTAATAATATTTGTACTCGCCTGCATGGGACTTTGGTATGGCGGCGATGGCCTTTGGGTCAACTTAACTTCCGGAAAGCTCACCACCTTCTCTATTGAAACCGTAGAAAAACATGGCATCGGCAACAGCCGCTACGTCAATATTACTGACGGCACCTGGAGCAACGGTTATGTTTATCAATATGATCAAAAAACCACAAAAGTAAATTATGTGATTTTTGCTCTGGAAAGTGCGGAAACTTTTCTAGCTATCGAAGCTGGTGAAAAGAAACCTGTTCGTGTTTTAGTTAAGAAAAAAGCCAGCACATCCACTTTAAGGCTCGATGAATGGGCAATCAAAAATGGCGCTGAAGCGGAAAAAGTGGAAATTCAGGGCGTAACTTTGATTGGCTTTGATTCTATCGATGACAGTTCCCGGAAATTAATTCAATCTCTGGGTATGGAAATTAGCGAAGATGTTATTTTCATTGAGGAAGGTTCCGAACCAAGATCCCTGATTAAAAACCTTCTTATGTTTACGCCATCAGCTCTATTTTTTGGTTTCATGATTTTCGGCTTCTTTGCAAAAGACGATGAAGATGATAGTGACATTGACGATAATGAGAATCTAAATGATGATCAAGATGAATCCCGATCAAGAGAGACCATTAAGCAAGTGATGATCCTAATGATGCTGGTTGATGGCGAAACGGACCTTGAAGAAATCAGTGCCATCCAAACATATTACAAGCAACTAACCGGGCAGGACTATGATACCAGCCAATTAAACATAGACATCAAGAGAATTAAAGAGGATGGCATTACCTTAAAAGGATTGTTGAAAGAAATGAATGACAACCTCTCTGATAATGGGAAAAAAATGACCTTTGAATCAGCTTTCATGGTCGCCGCAGCGGATGGTGTATTGCATGATGTTGAAAAGGACATGTTGAAAACCATAGAAACTGCATTGCATATTCCCGATGACGTAGTCCAGATAGTTTGCGAAAGGCATGGCGTTAAATGGTAAGAAAGTCCCTATAGAAGGATAGTTCGGTATGAAATATTTAATTATTATTATTATGTCATTTTTTCAGCACTCTCTCACTTATGCACAAGGCTTAAAACTTCATGAAACCGGTGATACGAATGACCGGACACGCTATCTGGAATACACGATTAGTGACTACCTTCTTCAAGAAGCCGGCATGAAGGAAGATAAACTAACTGTGAAAGCTTTTTGGAACTTGGACCATACGACGGAAGCTTATCGAGGAAGTGAGATCGCCAGAAATATAGAAATATTATTCCAAAGGGGCGTGGAGACCCTAAAACGCTGCGAAAAGTCTTTACAGACTACTCAGGATCACCCATCCGGCAACCCTAATGCCAAAGACGGTAAAAGCTACACTTATATTTCAGATGTTCTTGGAAATTGGGATATTGAAAATTATCAAACTGGTATGGAACTCTATTTCGATCAGAAATCCGAAAATATGCCTCTGGCCAGCTGTAGCTTCTGGACAAATATGTATCGTAACAAAAAAGCTGTTGCCAGAAAAGGTAAAGGGGTAAAGCTTGGGGCATATAAGCCAAAGTGTAAAATGTTCGAGAAATTGAAACAATGCACTACAGAGCTTTATAAAACAGAGCATAAAAACTATGCCGAACACCCCGTCAAGAAGGCGAAACCACCAATAAGCCCTATGATGATATATGTTGAAACAGGAGTGTGGCCAAAATAACCTCTGGCCTATAGCTGTTTTTCGATAGCATCCCAAAGAAGTGCTGAAATATCCGTGCCGTCAAATCGCTGTATTTCCTGTATGCCCGTTGGCGATGTGACGTTGATTTCTGTCAGATAGTCACCGATCACGTCAATGCCGACAAATAACAACCCCTGTTCGCGTAATGTGGGGCCAATGGCATCGCAAATTTGCCTCTCACGGTCGGTTAGCTCTGTCTTCTGAGCTTCACCACCCACATGCATATTAGAGCGCACCTCGCCCTCTGGCGGCACACGGTTGATAGCGCCTACGGCCTCCCCATCGACGAGGATGATCCGTTTGTCACCCTTGACCACGTCTGATAGATATTGTTGGACGATGAAGGGTTCGGGATAGAATTCCTGAAACATTTCAATCAGGCTGTTGAGATTTTGGTCGCCCTCGCGAATTCGGAAAACGCCCGCGCCGCCGTTACCGTATAGAGGCTTGACGATAATATCCTTATACTCCTCGCGGAATTGTTCCACATCCCGCCGATTACTCGTAATCAAGGTTGGCGGCATTAGGTCTGGAAAACGGGTCAGAAATATCTTCTCCGGCGCATTACGCACAGAAGCCGGATCATTGACCACCAATGTTTTTGGGTGAATATGCTCCAAAATATGAGTGGCAGTGATATAGCCCATATGAAAGGGCGGGTCCTGCCGCATCAGCACCACATCCACATCCTGTGCCAGATCAATCCTGTCCATCGCGCCAAAGGTAAAATGATTGCCCTGCTCACGCCGAAGGGTCAGTGAACGGGCATAGGCCGTCACCTTTCCATCCTGAAAGGAAAGATCCTTCACATCATAATGATAGAGTTTATATCCACGTTTCTCTGCCTCTAATCCCAAGGCAAAGGTGCTGTCACCATTGATATCAACGGATTCAATAGGGTCCATTTGTAACGCTACGGTAAGGCTCATCTTAAATCATTCCATTTTTAGTATTTTTTGGTCATTCTTTTTCGGGTAATTTCAGGATTTTACCACCCTTTTTTTCCTGGGTACGTTTATCCAGGTCCTGCAACAAGCTAATAATCTGTTGTTCAATCAGATCATTTTGATCAAATTTCTCAATATTATTCAGACAATGGAGCAGGCGTGCCGCCGCCTGATCAAATTTTTCCAAATGGGCCAATAACATACCCAGTTCATAATGATATTGTATGTCCTGCACGTCAATCAACACCAACCGCGACAGGATATTTATCGCCTGTCCCAAATCGCTAACTTTCAGGCAGCGAACTTTGATATTATTAAGCAGGCGCACCAGTATTTCCCGGTCCGTAATGGCTTGATAATATTCCGGTTGTAAATCGTTATCTGTTCCGGAAAATTTCTGAATCATTTCACGCAAATCACGCACACTCAGTATCTTGCCGCCATTGAACGGGTCAATAATCACCTGCCCGTCCTTTGCGGAATCCTTGCCATGAAGCCGGATCAGAAAATGACGGGGAAAATTCAACCCTTCAATATGCCAGCCCTGCTCCCGTGCAGTATGCATATATAATATGCTTAAAGATACCGGCAGGCCTTTGCGGTTATCAATCACCGACATGAGATTGGCATTTTGCAAATCATCATAATATTCTTCATTTCCGGTATATTCATGGCGTCCGTTAAGGACTGAAATCAAGGCTTCTGCGCGGTTCATGGCTGAATCCGAATGAACATTCTCGCCCTTAAGGTCAAGGGCAAGAATTTTCAGATGGTGTTCATATTTCTGAAAAGAAACACCGGGCCGATCAAAGGAGCCTAAAATAAGAGCCGTATAGGCAATATGATCAAGCGAACCATCGCCCTCACCCACCGCCTTTAAATGTGCAATATATTCTTTATTAACTTCGTTCAATTTTTTATTTCCATTTGCCATGCATCTTTTACATGGGTTGGCAGACCCCATGGTTCAACCGCCATCAAATCAAAACGATAGCAAAAATCCTCTGCGTTATCATTTTTACCATAAACTTTACTTGCGAGATACCATTGCGCGGCCTTTATTATACGTTGCTGTTGTTTGTACGACACCGCATTCAGTGCCGCTTGACGTGATGAACGCGCTTTTACCTCAATAAAACAAATCAAATTTCCCTTTTTAGCAATAAGATCAATCTCGCCGGATTTACATTTAAACCGCTGTGCCAATATCCGATAACCTTTCAAGGTTAACAACGCCATGGATAACCATTCCGCACCCTGCCCCCAAAGGTAGGCTTTTTTCTTTTTCCTGAGCGCCTTGTCGATCATTTGCTACCCGATAATTCCAATGCCCGCGCATAAACCTGCTTGCGCTTTAGCCCGGTAGTATAGGTAACCGAAGCCACCGCCTCTTTCACAGATAAATTTTCCAACGCCTTGGTCAAAGCATGATCAAGTTGATCTTCACTGACCTCTGTCTCCTGTGGTGGGCCGATAATGATGACAATCTCGCCTTTTGGCCTGTCGGCTTGTTGGTAATGCTCCGCCAGATCAGAAAGATTGCCGCTTCTGACCTCCTCAAACAATTTAGTCAGTTCACGGCAGATGGCCGCTTCCCGATCGCCCAAGACCTCAAAAATATCTCTCAGGCTGTCTTTCAGACGCTTTGGCGATTCGTAAAATACCAATGTCGCCTTTAGGGTAGCGAGATCGGCAAGTGTTTTCCGTCTTGCATTGGTCTTATTGGACAAAAAGCCGGCAAACATAAAACGATCTGTGGGCAATCCGGCACTGGCAAGGGCTGCGAGAATGGCGCTGGCGCCGGGTATGCTGCTGACCAAAAGCCCGGCGGCCTTGGCTTCCCGCACCAGACGATAACCCGGATCAGAGATCAACGGCGTTCCCGCATCGCTGACCAAAGCCACCACCTGTCCGGCTTCCAGTCTTTCCAGCAACAGCGGTAAAATCTTTTTCTCGTTATGGTCATGGTAGGAAATAGTTGGCGTCTTGACATCAAAATAGGCCAGTAGCTTGCCAGTAACCCTCGTATCCTCACAGGCAATTATATGAGCCTGTTCCAGAACTTGTCTGGCCCGAAAGCTCATATCTCCCAAATTGCCGATAGGGGTTGAGACAATATATAGTCCCGGCATGACTTTTTTGTTTAATTTAGTTGGCATTTCCATACCCTTGCCTTATTTCTATTTTAGACTTGAGCATAAGTGTATTACAAAGATTATGTAAGAAAAACTGGAAACTATTTTGCCATTCGCCAAATATATCATTTTGATCGTTATAACTGCCATTGGCCTTTCTGCCTGTGGGTCTGAAACGGCCATGATGGTACGGGAAATGACCAGCGTCCCGCCCGCACCAACGACGGAAATGTTGCAAGGCAAAAACATTGAAAATGATGGCTTTCCCCGTCAAGAGATACGGCTCGGTATTCTGCTTCCCTTAAGCGGGCAGGATGCCGCCATAGGAAAGGCGTTACTCAATGCGGCTACATTGGCCCTGTTTGATGCTAAGGATGAGCGGCTGACCCTTCTGCCATATGATACCCAAGGCACCGCAGAGGGCGCGGCAAACGCCATGACAGCACTTTTACTTCAAAGACCTGACCTGATCATCGGGCCGTTATTCTCCCATGCCATTACCGCCATAAAGCCCATGGCCATGGAAGCGGGGATTAATGTTATCGGCTTTTCCAGCGACTATACCGTTGCAGGAGATGGTGTTTTTCTGCTGAACTTTCCGCTGGAGGAACAGATTGAACGGGTCATACGCTATGCTTCTGATCAGGGGTATGCCCGTTTCGCAGCCCTTGTTCCCGAAACCACCTATGGCAGCCGCGCTCTGGATATATTTGGCACGAATGTTATGCTTCAGGACCGTGACCTGACAGCAATGGAATTTTATCCCGCAGACAGCGGTAAACTTGTCGATCCTGTCAAGAAGGTCGCCAAATATAACGAACGGCGCAAAAGATATACCCGCGAGATAGAGTTCCTTGAAAACCTTGGCGAAGATGATGATTTCGCTCAGGAAATGCTGAAAGAGCTAAAAAGCCAGGAAACCATAGGCGATGTTGACTTTGATGCTATCCTGTTGCCGGAGGGCGGCGCCATGCTGACCACTCTGGCTGCATGGGTGTCATATTATGAGATTGACCCTGCCAAAATCAAACTACTCGGCACGGGTCTTTGGGATGATAAAATGCTGTTCCTTGAACCACAGCTATATGGCGGATGGTTTGCGGCCCCGGATCATGAAACTTCCCTTATCTTCCAGCAACGCTACCGACAGACATATCAACAGGATGGTCCACGTTTGACCACACTTGCCTATGATGCTGTTGCCTTGGCCGCCACATTGGTCCGACAGGAAAAATTTCCCGACTTTTCAGCAGAACAGATCACCGATAAAAATGGCTTTTCCGGTATTGAAGGAATTTTCCGATTTTCTCCAGATGGCCTGATTGAACGCGGCCTTGCAATTTATGAGGTGGGCGACAAAGAATTTACCATCATTGACCCCGCCCCAACCAGCTTCATTGAGCGGGACAACCCCGAACTCCTGATTGCTACAGAATTAGAATCCGACTTAACAGACCATTCAGAAGCGGCAAACCCTGAGCTGTTGCCCGCAAATGATGACCGTCCTTTTCCATATAATTCAGTTCAAAAAGATGCTGTAAATAACTATCATCAATGAATTTTTCTATTTTTTGATCAACTCTATCTTCAAATTTCTTTAAATCAAGTCCCCGCCTTAACCGCAGACCCATCATGATCATTTCTTCGGCCTTCGATTGAGCCACCAGCCGTTCTTTATGATCTGTAGCATACCCCTCATCCGCCACAGTTTTCAGCCATTTTTCCGGGCTTCGGTGCTGGCTGAGCGCATAAAGCTCACCCTCTATTGTCAACCGTCCGTGTGCGCCCGGGCCTATACCGATGTAATCGCTGTAAGTCCAATAGGTAAGATTATGGCGGCTTTCCTGACCTTCCCGCGCATGGTTGGATATTTCATAGGCGGGAAGCCCGTGATCCTCACAAATGGCCTGTGTAAGATCATACATATCCGCCGATAGATCTTCACCCGGCAAAATGATTCGGCCTTTTTCATGGGCCTGATAAAAGGCCGTCCCGCGCTCGATGGTAAGTTGATAGAGGGACAAATGACCCACAGACATTTTCAGGGCTTGGGTCAATTCCTGCTCCCACTCGCCAAGTGTCTGGCCCATGCGGGCATAAATCAGATCAAAACTTGAGCGGGGAAAATATTTTTGAGATAAATCAATGGCCTGCCGTGCTTCTTTAACACTATGTTCCCGACCAAGCGCTTGTAAGTCAGGATCGTTCAGCGCCTGTATACCTAAGGACAGGCGGTTAATGCCCGCCGCTGCAAAATCGCCGAACTTGCCCGCCTCAACACTGGTTGGATTAGCTTCCAAGGTGATTTCTATATTCTCGGCATTAGCCCAATTACGGGCTATTCTGCCAAGAAGTTTCGCAACAGTTTCCGCTGACATCAAGGATGGTGTACCACCGCCAAAAAATACACTTGTAATGGTTCGGGGGCCGGAAAGTATGCGGTAATGATCCAACTCTCGCAGCAGGGCGTCCGCCCATGCCGCCTCATCAATTCGGTCACGAACATGGCTGTTAAAGTCGCAGTAAGGGCATTTGGACAAGCAGAAGGGCCAATGGATGTATATGGCTAATGTATTATCTGAAGCAGGCATTGATCAGTTTTTTGAAAGCGTTGGCTCTATGACTGATATCATGTTTACTAGCCGCTTCCATTTCACCAAAAGTAATATCATAACCATCAGCCTGAAACATAGGGTCATAGCCAAAGCCATTTTGCCCCCTTATAGGCCAGACAAGGGCACCATAAACCCTACCCTCAAAAGATTCCACATGACCATCAGGCCAAGCCAAGGACAGCGCACAGGCGAAATATGCCGCCCTGTTGCCATCTATTTTGTTCAATTCATGTTCTAGCTTGCCCATGCCATAGATAAAATCGCGTATCCCCGTTTCAGGGTCTATGGCCCAACGTGCGGAATAGATACCGGGTCTGCCCCCAAGGGCGGGGACTACAAGCCCGCTGTCATCAGCAAGCGCCACCAAGCCCGACTTATCCGCCGCGCTACGCGCTTTGAGTTCCGCATTGGCAATGAAAGTCTCGCCATCTTCTATGGGTTCGGGAAGATTAAGCTCATCCGCAGAGATGGTATCAACTCCAAACGGCGACATGAGTGCGCCGATTTCCCGCACTTTACCCGCATTATGGCTGGCAACCACCAGTTTATCTGCGGCAAATTTCCGCATTATAACCCTAGTGCTTTATTCTGTAATTTAACCAGCTGATCGACCCCGATCCGCGCCAGTCGCATAAGACGCAGGAATTCTTCCTCGGTAAAGGGATGCTCCTCAGCAGTTCCCTGAATCTCAACAATTCTTTTATCACCGGTCAGAACGAAGTTCGCATCCGTCTCCGCCACGCTATCCTCATCATAATCAAGGTCCAGAACCGGCGTCCCCTTATAGATACCGCAGGATACAGCTGCCACAGGTGTTTTAATTGGCAGACTTTCCAATTTGCCATCTGCGATCATCTTCTGCATACATTGAACCATCGCCACATAAGCACCCGTGATAGACGCGGTGCGGGTGCC
>DAOWHQ010000115.1:0-2792 GCA_030641355.1 Alphaproteobacteria bacterium | reverse complement strand
GAACGTGACTTTCTCTAAGGCCAGCGGCTGAAATCTTGACAAAATCGGCCCGCTTATGAAAATCGGTAATAGTAGCGCTACCAGTATAACCCATGCTTGCCCGAACACCGCCGACCAGCTGATGAATCATATTTTCCACCTCGCCTTTAAACGGTACTTGCCCCTCAATTCCTTCGGGTACAAGCTTCAGATTATCAACAATCTCTTCCTGAAAATAACGGTCAGCAGAACCACGCGCCATGGCCCCAAGCGACCCCATGCCACGGTAAGCTTTATAAGAGCGCCCCTTATACAGGAATACTTCACCGGGGGATTCAGTCGTACCCGCCAACAAAGAGCCAATCATAACCGCGTTTGCCCCGCCCGCTATGGCCTTGGCAATATCGCCGGATGTTTTCAAGCCACCATCAGCAATGATCGGAATATTTTGCTTCTGGGCTGCCTCGACACTATCCATAATCGCTGTAAGTTGCGGGACACCAACGCCTGCGATTATCCGCGTAGTGCATATTGACCCCGGCCCAATACCGATTTTAACCGCATCCGCCCCGGCATCAATCAAGGCTTGTGTGCCAGATGTGGTCGCTACATTGCCGCCCACGACCTGTATATTACCGTATTCTTTTTTGATTTTCTCAATAGCCAGTAAAACGCCACGTGAATGACCATGGGCCGTATCCACCACCAGCATATCAACCCCGGCTGCGATCAATGCCTCGGCGCGTGCGAAACCATCTTTGCCAACGGATGTGGCCGCTCCGACCCGCAGTCTGCCATCCTTGTCCTTACTGGCATTTGGGTGCAGGCGGGCTTTCTCAATATCCTTAACCGTGATCAGGCCAATACATACATAGGCCTCATCAACCACCAGAACTTTTTCGATGCGATGGGAATGAAGCAGGAGTTTTGCCTCATCCATAGTAACGCCCGGCTTAACGGTTACCAGATTATCACTGGTCATCAATTCTTTTACCGGCTGGTTCATCTGGGTAGCAAAGCGTACATCCCGGTTGGTGATTATTCCCACAAGCTTGCCGGAATTTTCCTCTACCACCGGAATACCGGATATTTTCTGTGTCACCATCAGGTCCAGCGCTTCTGCCAGCGTCTGGTCTGGATGAATGGTCAACGGGTCGATCACCATGCCCGATTCAAATTTCTTTACCCTGCGGACTTCATCGGCCTGTTCCTTGATGGTAAAATTCTTGTGGATAACACCCATACCGCCCAACTGAGCCATGGCAATAGCCATCGGAGTTTCCGTCACCGTATCCATTGCGGCGGAAATAAGGGGGATGTTAAGCTGAATTTCTTTCGTGACATTTGTTGCCACGCTAACCTGACCGGGCAGGACATTTGATTCCTGTGGCACAAGCAATACGTCATCAAAAGTAAGGGCTTCACGGATATTCATTTCGACTCCTTCGTAGGTAGGGCAAAAAAAAATATCCCGCTGTTGTAATATTTTACATCATTATCAGGAAAGTTGGTTGGAGATAACAGGTATTAACGAAAAGGTCAAAAAAAAAAGCCTTAAAAAAATGTTTTTTCAAACATCCTGTTTTTTAAACCCTTGAGCCACCAAATAGGTTTCAGCAGATTCCGCCCTGCTGGCAGGGGGTTTGAAATGACGCACCGATTTAAAACACATCTTCATCTGCGCCAGCATTTCCTGATCCGCGCCACCCCGGAATACTTTGGTCACAAAATTACCGCCCTCGCCCAAGGTTTTTTTTGCAAAATCAAAAGCAACTTCAACCAAAGCCAAAGTTCTGATATGATCGGTCTGCTGATGGCCGGTAGTCGCCGCCGCCATATCGCTCATCACAAGGTCAACGGGGCCGTCCAGAAGATCTAATAATTTTTCTTCCGCTGCGTCGGTGGTAAAATCCATCTCCAGGAAAGTCGCCCCGTCGAGCGGAGCTACCTCAAGCAGGTCAATCCCCACTACCCGTGCTTTTCGGCCACAATTTTTCAACACCACCTGCGTCCAGCCGCCCGGGGCCGCACCCAGATCAACGATGGATCTGGCCTTACGCAGGAAGGAGAATTTTTCGTCAAGCTCCAATAATTTATAAGCGGAGCGCGCCCGGTATCCATCCCTGTTGGCAGCATCCACATAAGGATCATTCAACTGTCTCTGCAACCAGCGAACAGACGAAATTTTTCGTCCCCGCGATGTCTTTACCCGCGCTTTCTGTCCCCGTGTCAATCCACGCGGGTCTATCTTTCTTACTTTGCCGGTTCCGGTCAGTTTAGGCCGCTTGATCATTCTGCACTACCGCCAATCTTTTTCTTTGCGTTATTTCGGCGCGATTTATTACGGCGTCGATTATTCCTTTTGCGCGATGAATTGTTTTTTTCCATCATATCCAGAAGCATACCTTCCCGAATCCCCCTGTCCGCTACTCTGATTTCATCAATGGGCCACACATCCATTATGCTTTCCAATATGGCACAGCCCGCAACCACAAGATCCGCCCGGTCCGAACCAATGCTTTTCAACGCCACTCTTTCATCATAATTCAATACGGATAGAATTTGACATAATTCCCGAATATGAGATGATTTCACCGAAGCCCCATCAACCTGGGAACGGTCATAGCGTTCAAGCTTCATATGCATAGCGGTCAATGTGGTAATAGTTCCCGAAGTACCCAATAGCTGAACTTTTCCCTGTTTCACCAATTCCATCATGTCGTTTTTCTGTTCAAAAGAACCGATCTCGTCCAGAATACCCTGTCTCATTTCCGCATAGCACGCTTCAGAAATTTTTTCCTGTGTGCCATATT
>DAOWHQ010000033.1:0-22956 GCA_030641355.1 Alphaproteobacteria bacterium | reverse complement strand
GCATCGACGATATCCTCATCGAGTTTTCTAAGGCGCGATTGCACATTGCCGCGAAAGGTTTCGACTTTGACGTCACGGCGTATGCTCAGGGTCTGGGCCTGACGGCGCAGGGATGCTGAGCCGATGACTGACCCTGCGGGCAAATCCTGTAATGAGCTGGCCTTGGCGGAAATAAAGGCGTCACGCACATCTTCCCGTTCCAGATAACAGACAAGTTCCAAGCCGTCCGGCAGGCTGGTTGGCATATCTTTCAGCGAGTGAACGGCGATGTCTATGTCCCCCTTGAGCAATGCCGCTTCGATTTCTTCGGTAAAAAGACCCTTGCCGCCAATTTCAGACAATGGCCGGTCCAGGATGCGGTCACCCTTGGTGGACATGACGACAATCTCGATCTTATTTTCCGACAAATGCTCATGGGCGCGGATCAGGCGGGCTTTCACTTCATGGGCCTGAACCAGCGCCAGTTGGCTGCCTCTTGTGCCGATACGTACGGAAATTTCATTTTTATTGCTGTCTTGCACGGCATTGGCCTTACTATAATAGTGATTTGAATATATAATCAGTTTTAGATTAAATTTAAAGGCGATGCCATTAATAATGCGGGATATGGATAAAAATATACGGGTGCTTGGTCTGGAAAGCAGTTGCGATGAAACGGCGGCGGCGGTGGTTAATGGCGATGGTGTAATATTGTCCAATGTTGTGCTGTCGCAGATTGAGGAACATAGGCCATATGGCGGTGTGGTGCCGGAAATTGCCGCGCGCGCACATATCACCCATATGGACCGCCTGATTAAACAGGCACTGGAAGAGGCTAAATGTGGCTTTGGCGATTTGTCTGCCGTTGCCGCCACCTCCGGCCCCGGCCTCATTGGCGGGGTGATGATCGGAATGATGACAGGCAAGGCGATCGCGGCGGCGAAGGATATTCCCTTCATGGGCGTTAATCACCTTGAAGGCCATGCTTTAACTGTCAGAATGACCGATAAAGTCAAGTTTCCCTATATTCTTTTGCTGGTTTCCGGCGGACATTGTCAAATACTGGTGGTTAAAGGTGTTGGGGATTATCAGCGGCTTGGCACCACCATTGATGATGCGGCGGGGGAAGCGTTCGATAAGACTGCAAAAATTCTGGGCTTAAGCTACCCCGGCGGTCCGGCGGTAGAAGATGCGGCAAAGCTGGGTGATGAGACCAGATTCGCACTGCCCCGGCCTTTGAAGGGCAAGCCGGGCTGCAATTTTTCTTTTTCTGGTCTGAAAACGGCGGTTCGGCGCGAAGTGGAAAAGCTGGGCGATGAGATTAATCAACAGGATATGTACGACCTTGCGGCAAGCTTTCAGCGGGCTTTATGCGATAGTATCCTTGACCGGATGGCAAGGGCATTGGATTTATATCTTGAACAATATCCCAATGGCCCCCATATTCTTGTGGTGGCTGGTGGTGTTGCGGCCAACAGCTTTTTAAAAAGTAATTTAAGACAACTTTGTGACACCAAAGGCTTTGATATCATTGCCCCGCCACCGAACTTATGCACGGACAACGGTGCGATGATTGCCTGGGTCGGGGTTGAAAGGCTTAAGCTTGGCATGATTGATGAGCTGGATATAGCCGCGCGGGCGCGGTGGCCGCTTGACCCAAATGCGCCACCCGTAACGGGGGCTGGCGTTAAGGCCTGAGATAAAGTTAGAGGAATGATAAGAGAAAAATATGGCCATATATAATAACATAAGTGTGATCGGCGGCGGTGCGTGGGGAACGGCTCTTGCGGCAATGGCGGCCCGTGCAGGGCGAAATGTTTTGCTGTGGGCGCGGGAAGATGATGTCGTGACGTCAATTAACGAAACCCATGAAAATAAAGACTTTTTATCAGGTATTTCCTTGCCAGAGACGCTAAAGGCCACCGGCGACCTTGGGCAGGCAGCGGCGGCGGATGTCATCCTGATGGTGGTTCCGGCACAATTTGTCCGCTCGGTTGCCCTTGAGCTTATGCCTCATATTACGGAAAGCACCCCGATCATTCTCTGTGCCAAGGGCATTGAACAGTCTTCGGGCAAGTTGATGAATGAAGTTATGAAAGAAGTTATGCCCAAAACTCCGCTTTTGGTGTTGTCTGGGCCAACTTTTGCACGGGAGGTGGCTTTGGGTATGCCCTCGGCGGTAACCATTGCCTCAAAATATCAACAGATTGCCCAGAATGTCTCTGAAACACTGGGTCAGACAACTTTCCGGCCGTATTTGTCACGGGATGTTGTCGGGGCGGAAGTGGGCGGCGCGGTGAAGAATGTTCTGGCGGTGGCCTGTGGCATTGTTGCCGGGCTGGAACTTGGCGAGAATGCCAGAGCGGCCCTGATCACACGGGGGCTGGCGGAAATGGTCCGCTTTGGCGAAACCTTTGGTGCCAAGCGGGAAACCATGATGGGGTTATGCGGCTTGGGTGATCTGATTTTAACCTGTTCGTCCAGTCAGTCGCGCAATATGTCGCTCGGTATGGCCTTGGGACAAGGTAAGACGGTTGAAGAGATTATGTCAGGGCGCATAAGCGTGGCGGAGGGCTACCATACCGCCGGAATACTGGCGGAAATAGCCGAGCGCGAGAATATCGAAATGCCCATAGCCGGTGCAGTGAATAAGATACTTCATAAGGGCGGAAATGTGAAAAACATCGTTCAAAACCTCATGAAGCGCCCCTACGTTAGCGAAACATAGGATCAGATATGTATTTTATTATTTTAGCAGAAGACAAGGCAGATAGCCTGTCGCTCCGTATGGATAACCGCCCTGCCCATCTCGATTATGCGGCCACGCAAGGCTGTGTGGTGCTCGCGGGGCCGCTTCTGTCGCAAAGCGATGACCCTAAACCTTGCGGTAGTATGTTGATCATTGATGTGGTAGATCACACCGCCGCAGAAGATTTTGCGGCGGGGGACCCCTATGCCATTGCGGGGCTTTTTGCCAAGGTGGAGATTAAACCTTGGATGCCTGCGCTTGGGCCGTGGAAACCAAAATGAAAGCCAGTGAAATAGCGGGAGGGCCAAAGGCCGGAGAAATAATCTGTCGCCTGTCCGATATCAAGGATGGCAAGGCACGAGAATTTTCCTATTCCTCAGGCGATGATCTGTGCGATATTTTCATTCAGCGCCTTGGTGATGATGTTTTTGCCTATGAGAATAGTTGCCCCCATGCCTATTTACCACTGAATATGAATCCGGGGGTTTTTACCGAAAAAACGGGCAATTATTTCATGTGCCAGAATCATGGGGCCATGTTTGATATTAAAACCGGCCAATGTCTCGGCGGCCCTTGTAATGGGGAAGCGCTGAGAAGTATAGAAATCCAGCTGAAGGATGGCAATATTATTGCCAGATAAGGGAGATAGAATGACGACAGTCGAAACGGAACGGTTCATATTAAGACCCTTTGAAGAGCAGGACATTGATTTTCTAGACCTGTTGCATAGCGACGAATTGGTCATGCGCTATATCAGGGGCCGGACGCGCAATCATGGTGAAAATATCATCTATATGAATAATTTGCTTGAGGCTCAGGAGCAGCATGGCATCGGCCAGCGCATCGTGATCCGAAAGCAGGATAACAGGCCCGTTGGTCGCTGCGGCATGAGCTACTTTTATGGTATATGGGAAAATGATATGCCGTCCTATTATATTGATCAGAAAACCATGCCAGAAGGCGAGGAAGCCACTAGGGTGGTCGAGTTGGGCTATACATTTCTGCGCGAATCATGGGGCAAGGGCTATGCGACCGAAGCGGCATCGGCCATGCGGGATTATGGCTTATATGAGCAGAAATTTCTCCAGCTTCATTCCATAATAATGAAAGAAAATCTCGGCTCCATTGCGGTCGCTGAGAAAATTGGAGCCATATGTATGGAAAAATGTCTTTGTATGGGCCTGCCTGGTTGGGATTATGCCTCCCGGCCACAAAATAACAAAGGAATTTAAATGATTGACTTATATACGGCGGCAACTCCCAACGGGTTTAAGGTTTCCATTGTTCTGGAGGAATTGGGGCTGGATTATAAAGTTCATCACCTTGATCTGATGGGTGGTGAACAGAAAGCCCCAGAATTTTTAAGCCTTAATCCTAATGGTCGCATTCCGGCAATTATTGATCGGGATAATGATGATTTGGTCATATTTGAATCCGGGGCGATTATGATTTATCTGGCGGAAAAAACCGGAAAACTGATGCCCACCGATGTCAAGGGCCGCATGGATGTGATGCAGTGGCTGATGTTTCAGATGGGCGGCGTTGGCCCCATGCAGGGACAGGCCCATGTATTTTTCCGTTATTTTCCGGAGAAAATACAGCCGGTGATTGACCGTTATCAACATGAAACCAAGCGCCTGTATGCGGTTCTGGACACACAGCTTGCGGGCAGGGATTATCTGGCAGGGGCTGGTCGGGGTGAATATTCCATTGCCGATATTGCCAATTGGAGCTGGGTAAGGTCGTTCGAATGGGCCGGTGTTGATATTGATGACCTGCCTCATCTGAAAGCATGGCTTGACCGTATCGCAGCGCGTCCGGCGGCGGAAAAGGGCGTCAATACACCGCCCTCATCCGGCGGTAAAAAAACTGCTGAGGCCGGTAAAAAAATGATTGTAACCTAACGAGTCAAGCGATGATGGAATATAGTGTTTATTAGATAGGCGCCTTTACGGGACAAATGTCTAAGGGCAAGATAACCTATCTGCACGCTGGATTTCTCCCCATAGTAGTGACCTGAAATAGACATATTTAAAAACGGGTGTCCATGTTTTTATGGGGGTGAGGCAATAACCTATTTAAAAGGCGGTATTTTTGTGTGATAACTGATCAAGCTTTTTAAAAAGAGGGGTATTTCGTGGAATCATTAGTTTATCTGGCCATAATATGGGCCTCGGTGTTCGTCGCGTCTGTTATGGCGGATAAAACCCGTATGACGCCGGTGTTGTTTTTCCTGTTTATGGGGGCCGTTCTGGTCAATACCGGCATATTGCCGGAGGTGAGCGATCCTTTCATCCGGGTGTTTGCCGAGCTGGGTATTATCATCATCATGTTTGCGCTTGGCTTTGAGGAAAGCACCAGTGATTTTCTTAAAAGCATTAAACGCAGTTGGGGTATTGCGCTGTTCGGGGCCTTGGCGCCTTTCTTTACCGCTTATAGCATGGCGGAATATTTCTGGAATGACACTAATATTTCAATAATGTGCGGCCTTGCGATGACGGCGACGGCGGTGTCACTAACCATGGTGTCCCTGAAATCTGCCGGACTGAATAAAACGCTGGCTGCTAAAGGTATCATGACGTCAGCGATACTGGATGACATTGCGTCTCTGGTTTTTGTCGCCATTTTGGTACCTATTGCCACGGGCGAGGCCATGTTGACCGTTTGGGGTATTGCGGAGATTGCCGGTAAGGCGGCGGCATTCTTTGTCATCATCACCTTCGTGGGCGTCTTTATATTGCCAGAAAACAACAACAGGTTCTTTTCCAAACTGCCCTTTATCGGTGGTAAAGGGGTGAAGCAGCTCTTATCCTTTGGCAAGGGGGAAAATACCACCCTGACCGTGTTGCTGGTGGCGATCCTTGCGGGGCTTCTGGCTCATGAGTTTGGGTTTCATCCGGCGGTCGGGGCCTATATGGCGGGACTGATCCTGAAAGAGGAATATTTCAAATTCCGTAATAGCCCCAATGTGGATCATTATCAGAATACCAAGAAAATCATTGATAATGTGGCCTTCTCATGGATTGGGCCGGTGTTTTTTGTTGAGCTTGGCACCCGGATTATTTTTGATATGGAGCTTTTCATAACCATTATGCCCCATGCGATTATTCTCACATCGGGTCTGTTATTCTCACAGATCATCTCGGCGGCGGCGGCGGCTAAATATACCGGCGGTTTTGTCTGGCGCGAAAGTGTTCTGATCGGCATTGGTATGCTGGGGCGGGCTGAGCTTGCCTTTGTGGTGATGGATATTGCCTATGTGCAGAATAATATTATCACCCAAGAAGTATTCTATACCCTGATGGTCACGGCCTTCGCGCTCAATATAGCGGTTCCGGTCGGCATCGCCTTATGGAAACCTTATTTTTTGGGCGAAAAGGGCAATATGTCAGACCATAGCCGGCCCAAAAGCGAGCGTTATAAAGATAAAGTTTAGTCGGACAGAAATTCCCGTGTTTTACGGATTGCTTCGGCAAGGCCGATACGTTCGACTATGACATCTTCGGGAAAGGCGGTAAGCAGGCGGGTCGGCGTGGCCCCGTCGAGCATGACAAAGACGCCTTTGTCTGTTTGCCTGCGGATCAGCCGACCATAAGCCTGTTTTAGCCTAAGCCGGGTGATCAGATCATCATAGGTTTGTTTGCCGAATCTTTCGCGCCGGGATTTATGCAGGATGGTTGGCCGCGGCCACGGCACCTTGTCAAACACGCAAAGCCGCAGCGATGGCCCCGGCACATCAACCCCGTCCCGAACCGCATCCGTCCCCAAAAGGCAGCTATCCTCAAGCTCGCGGAAAATATCCACCAGAGTGGCTACATTGATCGGGTCCACATGCTGGGCATAAAGCGGGATATGGTTCTGCTCCATATGACCCACAAGCCGTGCGTGGACCGCCCGAAGTCGGCTGATGGCGGTGAAGATACCCAGCGCGCCACCCCCTGAGCTGAGCATCAGTTCCCGGTAAGCGGCGGCAAGTTGGTCAAGGTCGCGGCGGTTCATGTCATTGACGATGAATATGCGGCTTTGCTCGGCGTAATTAAACGGTGATTTCAGGCTCTGGCGGCGCGGCGGGCTGATCATATGGGCCGCTCCGGTGCGGACCTCTGCCGCATGCCATTCGATGTCGGGGTTATCACTATCGGTACGGTCGCGCAGGGTGGCGGAGGTAATCACCACGCCGTGAGCCGGCTTGACCACCGTTTCCACAAACGGCAGGCTGGGGTCGATCCAATGGCGATACATACCACAATCAACCTCGCGCCCCTGAAGGCGGTCCAGTTCAAACCAGTCGGTGAAATTCTCGTTTTTTTCACCCTTCAGGCTGACCAACATGGGCATCCAGCCATCGGCAATGGTTTCAGCCCGCCGTTTCAGGGTACGGGCTACGGATTCGAGCCGCGAACGCAGATTGCTGTCCAGCTCCGCCGCTTCATCATCAAGTTTTTTAAGTAGCGCGATGCCTAGCTTTTTCAGGGGCAGTATCAGATCACCAAAGGCCACATGAAGTTCATCTGCGGCGGTGAGCAGGTCGGGGCTGATCTGGCTCGCGGGTGTTTCCAGACTGTGATAACTGTCAGAGCCACCACTGCGGGCAAAAATCTGTTTTCGCACCAGTTCTAAAAATTTTTCTGTCGGGCCAAAGGCATCTTCATCCATGATCCGGCCATGCCAGCCATCGGCGGGCAGGCAGCGGGCGGCGGTGATAACCTGCTCCAACAGGCGTCGGGCATCATCATCATCACTGATCAGATCTTCGACCCGGCCTTTTAAGCCTTTGCCGCGCCGTCTGGATTCTTCGGCGCCCCTGATCCAGCGGCGCAATTCAAGGGCCTCCTGTCCGGTGAGATGGGCGGAGAAGGCACTGTCGGCGGCATCAAAAAGATGATGGCCCTCATCAAAAACATAATGGGTCGGCAGATCGGACTCGCCGTGACGGGTGGCAGATTGCACCATGACAAGGGCGTGATTGGCAATGACAAGATCGGCGGTTTTGGCATTGCGCTGGGCCTTTTCGATGAAGCATTTGCGGTAATGGGCGCAGGCGGAATAGACACATTCGCCGCGCCTGTCGGTCAGTTGGCTGAGGCGGTTGCCGCCAAAGTTTTCACCAAGCCATGCGGGAAAGTCGCCGCCGATCATATCGCCGTCCCGACTGTAGCGCGTCCAGCGGGACACCAGCCCAAGCAGAATGCGGCCCTCTGGCTGCGCGGCGCCCTGTGACAACTCCTGAAGGTTCAGCAGGCACAGATAATTTTCCCGGCCCTTGCGGATGACCACTTTGGTCTTTTTTATTTTGGGATCGGGATAGAGCTTATCCATCTCCTGATCCAGCTGCCGTTGCAGGTTTTTGGTATAGGTGGACAGCCAGACCGTACCGTCATTTTTTTCGGCCCATAGGCTTGCCGGGGCGATATAGCCCAGAGTTTTGCCGATACCGGTTCCGGCTTCCGCAAGAATAAACCTTGGCTCATCGTCATTTTCCGGCGGGGCAAAGGCCTGCGCGGTCAGGGCGGCATAGTCTTTCTGACTTTGGCGTTCTTCAGCGTCCGGCCCCAACAGGTCATGGAGACGGGCGAGGCTTTCTGCATCGCTTACCGGTTCGATACCGGGTGGCGGTTGTGGCGCGGCTTCCTGCCATTCGGGCAGGTGGTTCCACACATGATAGTCCGGGCTCTTTTCCTCAATACCAAGACCACCGAGAATTAGCGGCCCCCAGTTCCATCCAGCCTGAGCCAGTGCTTTTGCACTTGCTGCCGCGCCCTCAGCAAAGCCATAATCTGGTGCTGTGAGTTCCTGAAACAATTTATTTGCGGATTGTAAAAGCACAAGGGCATCATCTTCCTGACTGTCCGCGATGCCCTGAAAATTCAGAGCTTCTTTCAGACCAAATGGCAGGGGCAGGCAGAATTCTGCGGGCCGGATAAAGGCAAAAAGCTCCAATATATCAAACGCCCGGAAAGTAACTTTGCCAAGCCGCTTGGATATCACACGCTGATTACAGATCAGGAAGGCCTGATCCCGGATGATTTTTTTCAGATCGCGTAAGTCATATTCCACCACTTCGCCGTCGGGCGTCAGGATCGTGCCGTGACTTGGGCCGACCACCAGTGCCGGCAGGCGGGATAGAACCTCAAAAGGATCAGGAAAATTAAAAAGCGGCTCGGTCATAGTTGGGGTTAGGGTCTCTTTAAGAATATGACCACTTTACCAACCATATCAAGTAAAGACAAGATCAGGTTGTGGATGTTTTTGCCACTAATTTTACAAAACCGATATCTTCCATAATGGCATACATGGCCGGCAGTACCAGCATGATCAAAACGGTCGAGGTTAACATACCAAATACAATGCTGGTGACCAGTGGCACAAGGATCAGGGCTTGGCTGCTGGTTTCAAATAATAGCGGGGACATTCCGGCGATGGTGGTGACAGAGGTGAGAAAGATGGCGCGGAAACGGTCAAAGACAGCCTGTCGCGCGGCATCATGAAAGACCATGCCGTCGGCCACCCGGAATTTGACAAACTCCACCAGCAGGATTGAATCATTGACCACAATTCCTGCCAGAGAGACAAAGCCGATCATGCTCGGCAAAGTGAAATCAATCCCCATAATCAAATGACCCCATATGGCCCCGATCAGGGCTAGGGGTATGTTGATCATAACGATCAGCGGTTCGCGGTAATTGCGAAATTGCATACTGAGCAATAGAAAGACGCCAAATACGCCAAGGCCGAAGCCCGATAGGATAGACATTCTGGTTTCGGTGCCATTTTCCACCTCGCCTTTGAAATTAAACATGATTTCCGGATAATTTTGCTTCAGGGTCGCCGCATATTTTTCCACGCTGGCGATGATTTCCGAAGTATTGGAAATATCCGCATCCACATCGCCGTATATATTGACGGTGCGTTGATGATTGATATGGCCGATCCGCGAAAATTCACGGCTTTCGGTTATGATGGCAACGCTGTTGAGGGGAATGGCCTGTCCAGTGTTTGAAAAAACGGTGAAATTATCAAAATCACCTAATGCTTTATCAAGCGGGCTATTCAGCTTGGCAATGATTTCATAAGATTCGCGTCCCTGATAAATCTCGGCGATTTTAACATCCAGATAGGCCGAGCGCAGTTGAGCCGCTATGGATCGAGACGTGACTCCGGCGGCCAGTGCGCCCGCTTTAAGTCTGATGCTATATTGCGGTTTGCCCGGACGAAGGTCATCCAGCAGATTATTAACCCCGTCATAACCCCTGAGCCGGTTCTGGATATCCCATGAAGCCCGCGACAGTTCTTCCAGATTCTGACCGCTCAGACGGATATGAATGGCGCGTCCGGCTGGGCCGGCTTTGGGTTCCTTATATTGGATATTGAGAACATTGGGCAGCTCGCCCGTATTGTCTTTCCACCGCTGGATCAGGTCAGTCATTTTTGTATCGCGTTTCTCGGTGTTAAGCAGGTCGATATTTAATGTGGCGAGATGAGGGCCATTTTCCGACACATCGCCGTGGACGCCATAAGAAATCTGTATATTTTTAACCAAAACTTCCGTTTCATTCTGGCTAAGGCTCTGATTGGTCTTTTCCAGCGCGCTAAGCAATATATCCACTACCCGCTGGGTTTCGGCCAACGGGGTGCCTTGCGGCAGCAAAATTCTGGCCTCCAGATTATTGCCTTCCAAATCCGGAAAAGCCTTGAACTTAACCGCACCGGTGGCAATCAGGCCGATGGAAAAAACAAACATGGCCAGAGCAATACCCACCGTTGCATAGCGGAAACGCATGGCGACCTGTGCAGCATCTGCGGCAGCGTGGCGGAATTGGTTAAATCTGGCTTCAAATTTCTGGCGCCATTTTGGGGGCTCTTTATGATGGGTATGAATCAGGGACTGTTTGAGATGATGCGGCAGGATCAGAAAGGCCTCAATCAGGCTGATGGTCAGAACCGACAGCAGAACCACGGGTAGCACACCCAGAATCTGTCCCATATCACCCTTCATCATCAGCAGGCTGCCAAACAGCATAGCGGAGGTGAGGAAGGAGGCAAAAATACCGCGAAAAACTTTTTTCGTACCGTCAACAACCGCATCTAGTGGTGACTTCCCTTTGCGGTATTCATGGTCGATATTTTCAGACAGAACGATAGCATCATCCATTAAAATACCGATCGCCATAAGCAGGGCGACCATGGATATCATATTAATGCTGACGCCAAATATGACCATCATGGCCAACCCGCCCAAGAATGATATGGGCAGGCCAAGCGCAATCCAGAAAGTATAACGCCATGAGAAAAACAGCAGTAGCATCAGGGTTGCCAATATCAACCCCTGCCAGCCATTGGTCAGCAGAAGCTGTAAGCGGTCCCGAACGGATGAGGACATATCATTGACGATGGTCAGCTTGGTACCGTTCGGCAGGATTTTATTTTCCTGTGTCACAAATGACGTCAGGGCATCGGCTACTTTCAATGTATCATCAATGGTATTCTTGCTGATTTTAAGCAGGGCCGCAGGCTTGCCGTTGAGGGCGATACTTTCTTCCGGTTTTTCAAAATTATCCTGAATTGTTGCTATATCACCCAGCTTAATTTCACCGCCCGTAGGGGTGTTGATAATCACCAGGTTTGCCAGTTCATCGATGGTCTTGCGTACATTATTAAATTTAATCTGATAGGATGTTTCCGTGGCCTCTAAGATTCCCACCGGCAATTCCAGCGCCTGCGCAGCAATGAGATCGGCAATATTCTGAACACTCAGATTGTATTTCTTCTGGGTATCGGGATTGATCAGTATTTGTAACTGATGGGTGGAAAAACCCGCCATGGCCACGATGGGAATTTCCGGCATGGCAATCAGGCGGTCACGGTAATATTCCGCCAGAGCCTTTAGCTCACTATGGGTCAATTTATCCGAAGTGATGGCAATATTGGCGACTGCATTAATTCTGCCCAGCTGCTTGATCACCGGGTCTTCTATATTATCGGGAAAATTCTGGATGGCGTCAATTTCGGTTTTAATATCATCGGTAAAGGCGCGGATATTTCCAGCTTCCTGCATTTCCAGCGTAAAAATAGCCATATTATCCCGGGCATCACATTCCTGTTCTTTAAGAAAACTGATACCATCCGTCGCAGTCTCCAATGGGTTACAAAGGCCATCTTCAACGTCCGTGGGGCTGGCGCCGGGATAGGCTACGATAACCTGTACCTTGCTGGGTTTAATCAGGGGAAAGGATTCTTTATTAAGGCTCCCAAGGGAGTATAGTCCAATGGCAATTATGGCCATCATCAGGATATTACTGATGGTGGGGTGGGCCGCAAAATAGCGAATCATTCGCTGTCTCCCGCCGCGAAGTTACCTAATGCATCAAGGGCCAGTTGCTTTTCATAGTCTTCGGCCCATAGGGGATTAAGAGGCAGTCCTTCAACTACAGGGATAACATCCGTGACAATTACCCTTTCCCCTTCCTTTATACCGCCATCGATAACAACCAGTTTCCCCTGTTTATAGAGAATATTTACTGGTCGGATTTCCAGTTTATTATTGGCTGTTGCCACGTAAACGCGGCCCTGATTAACGGCCTTTCGGGGTAAAACCAGCATTTCCCGCGCCGGGGCATAAAATTCAACTGCCACATACATACCTTTTAGAAGGGGCGGACGTTTGCCAGGAATGATATCTCGGTAAGGGTTATTGACCGCGACAACCAGACTGAGTGTATTGCGGGTCGGATCAATAGATTCGCCTAAACGTAATAGCTCCCCCTGCCAGTTTGCAAAATTTGTTGTATCACCAACCAGACTGACATTTGCCCCAAGCTGCATTTGTGAGAATGCTTTTTGCAGGTCTTCCGGTTTCTGTAGGTTGACGGCTTCTCTGCCAAGGCCGGCAATCAGGGGGGAAAACTGGTTCATGGTTATCTGGGCATCGATTTCAACAGCCTGAGTCCCCAGTGCCTCAAACAACAAATTGCTGACTGCCACAAATTCACCCTTCTCAACGGAAACCGTACCGATGCGCGCATCAAAGGGCAGAATAATTTCAGTCCGCCCCAAGGTATCCTGACTTTGGGCAAGCTGAGTTTTTGATTTTTTGATTTGTGCTTTTGTGGCGGCTTTGCGGCTGGCATAGGTGGCAAGTTTGCCCTTTAATTCTTCTACTTGCTGCTGCAATAGCAAGACTTTCTGCTCCTGTCCGTCCATGGTCGAACGGGTGATGACCCGCTTATCCCACAGGATACGAAACCGCCCCACTTCCTTTTGGCCAATCTCAAGGTTTTTTCGGGCAATGTCCAAAGACCGTCTTGTGCTTTTTTCTTCAATTTCCAACTGCTTCAGCGAAGATTGGCTGCTGGTTAATCCGGCTTTACTCTGGTCCAGAGAAAATTCAAATGTGGTGGGTTCAATGCGCAAAACCACTGTGCCTTTAGCCAGACTGGCACCTTTTTTCAAATCGGGATGGATATAGCTGATCTTGCCGCTGATCTCGGTTCTGGCTTTTAGTAAAACAGTAGGTTCCACATGGCCATAGGCTGTTGCTCGCGCCCGAAAGGGAATTTTCCGTGCGGTAATGACGCTTACGGTTCTGGTGGGAAATTGCAATTCTTCATATTCAATTGCGGGTTTGATTTTTACGATAACAATCACCAAAAGCAGTGCGGTCGTAAAAATCAGAGGCAGGATAACTGCTTTTCTCATGAATTGTTTCATAGGGTGCCTTGCATTTATCATTTGTCTGATCTGTCAGCGAATATATTACTAAATCACCAAAACCTATGTGACCAAAGTCACTATATTGAAGGTTTTAAAAGCTCAAAATGTTATTTAGAGGCCGCAATAGGGATAAAATAAAATACTATTCAGTTGAACACCCGGCCTACGCATTACGAATGCGTTACACTACCAACTGAGCTACAGCGGTATAATTATGTGTTATAAATAGGCAATCATGCCGTTTCCGACAAGTAGAATCTTTCGGGAAAGACCCTATTCAGACACCATTTTCCATGATCCATCGTCCTGCAAACAGGCCGTGCCATAAGCCTCTTCTGTTTTGCCGCTGATGGTGATGGATTGCTGAAATTCCCGACATGTTTTGCCAGCTGAATTTATTCCTTCACGCCTCGTGACTACATAGCCCTGAGAATCGCCACTATTCCAGTTAATTCTCTCGCCTATATTGGCGGACGTTGCCCTGACCTGAGCTGCCTCATGCTCGCGCTGGCCCTGCTCGTTCAGATTATCCAGCAATTTCAGGGTAATAGCGGTAAAAGCCAGCCATTTCCAAGCGTCATTATCGGATAGGTGGTTGCCATAACCCCAGTAAACATGGCCGTAAGGACGGACAACGGCTATCTCACCCACATGGCGGCGGCGGGGGGCTACCACAAGCAGGTCACGCCCGCCCCGACGTTCGTAATGCTTATTGCCTTTATGTTTGTCCCTGTTCCAGCGGTTATCCTTATGGGCCTTATTCTTATTTTTATTCTTGTTGCTCTTGCCCTGTGCCTGAGCGATATCGCCCGTATCAATGGCGGTAAAATAGCCCGCAACGGGCATGATAAAGGTTGCCGACAGGGCGATGACCGTAGATTTGAAAAATAAAGACTTCATGTTAAATCCTCATGGTTTTTTATGACGATGCTAAATTACAATAGAAACCTTAAAAAATTAAAAACAAAAAACCGAAATTTAAATCAGTCTATACAAGTATTGACAATAAAATCCCCATGCGGTCTATTCGGGATAGTTCATGGGATGGATCTATGCAGCAATATTTTTTTGAAAAAGCTTACCTGACCAGTGGATGGCATGAGAATGTCAGCATTATGGTTGATGACAGCGGGTTTATCTGCGCTGTTACGCCGGATTCCCGTGAGGTCAGGGTAGAAATAACATCCGGCTTTGCCGTCCCCGGCTTTCCCAATAGCCACAGTCACGCTTTTCAGAGAACCCTTGCCGGACGGACGGAATATAAGGCAAGCCATCAGGATAACTTCTGGGGCTGGCGAAATTTGATGTATCAGTTTGCGGGGGCCATAGATCCGGATGATTTAACCAATATCGCTTCCTACCTTTATCTTGAAATGCTCAAAGCCGGATATAGCGCCGTAGCGGAGTTTCATTATCTCCATCATCAGGTGGGTGGCGTGGCTTATGATGATCCTGCTGAAATGTCGCTGGCTATTGTGGAGGCCGCAAAGACGGTGGGCATTGGCCTTACCCATCTGCCGGTGCTTTATATGCAGGGCGGCTTTGATAACGCGTCACTGGAAAAAAACCAGCTTCGGTTTGGTCATGACGTGACCTCATACCTGCGCCTGTTGGAGCGTTTGAAGGATCAGCATCTGGGCGTTGCCTTTCATAGCCTGCGGGCGGTGCCGAAAGCGGCAATGGCCGAAATCATGACCGTCATAGGCCCAAAAATGCCGATCCATATTCATATTGCAGAGCAGGAAAAAGAGGTCGCGGATTGTGTGGAATATTATGGACAACGTCCCGTCGAATGGCTGCTGTCTAATCTGGATGTTGATCCGCGATGGTGTCTTGTCCATGCTACCCATATGACGGCGGATGAAACCGCGGCGCTGGCAAAATCCGGCGCGGTGGTGTCTCTCTGCCCTATCACCGAAGCCAATCTTGGTGATGGTTTTTTCCCACTGGCCAATTTTCTGAGCCACGGCGGGCGCATTTCCATCGGCTCGGACAGCAACAGCCTGATTGACCCCATGGAAGAAGTAAGATGGCTTGAATATGGCGCACGTCTTGTGACACAGCAGCGAAATATTGCCGCATCTGATGCCGACCCCCATACGGGCAGCCGCCTGTTCAATGCCATTCAAAGCGGTGGCGCACAGGCTTTAGGTCAGAAAACTGGTGCCATTGCAGTCGGTTACAGGGCGGATATAATCATTCTGGATGGCGCTTTGTTAAGTCAGCTTCCCGAAAAAAATATACTGGATGCGGTCATATTCGGCGGCAACCGGGGTGACATCAGCAATGTCATGGTGGCCGGAAAATGGCGCATAAGAGACAGGCATCATGCTCTGGAACAAGAAATAATTTCCAACTATCACAAAACCATAGCCAAGCTCAGGGATTGATATGAAACAGACGACAGCCCTTCCTCTATATCAAAAGGTTAAAAAGCACATCACCGACCAGATTGAATCCGGTGATTTAAAGCCGCACGATAAAATTTCGTCCGAGAATCAACTGGTCAGGATATTTGGTATATCCAGAATGACCGTTAACAGGGCGGTACGGGAATTAACCGATGAGGGGTTTCTGGTGCGTCTTGCCGGAGTCGGCACATTTGTCGCCGAACCCAACGCCCAGAGCCATTTGTTGGAGGTTCATGATATTGCCGATGAAATCCGCGCCCGGGGCCACCATTATTCCAGAGAGATTATGGCGCAGGCACATATGGCGGGCAAGACAGATATTTTATCGCGTATGTCCCTGCCCCCGACATCAGATATTTTTCACTGCCTGATCCTTCATTATGAACAACATATGCCGATTCAGCTGGAAAACAGATATGTAAATCCCGCAATATTTCCTGATTTTGGTCAGGTTGATCTGACTAAAATTTCGCCGTATGAATATTTAATGGGCGAGGCTCCCATGCAGCGGGCGGAGCATGTGGTATCTGCCATCAGCCCCAGAAATTCTGTCCGCAAAGCCCTGAAATTAAAAGAGAATGAACCCTGCCTGCTGCTGGAACGGCGCACTTGGGTAAAAGATCAGGTCGCCACCTATGTCCAGCTTTACCATCCGGGCACACGCTATAGCTTGAAGGATCAGTTTATTTAATTAAATTTATATTGTGGATCACCGCATCGGCAATGAAATCATGGGGGCCAAGGTGGGGGGCTATATGAAATTTGAAAGCGGGATATTTCTCTCTGGCGACGTCAATTTTGTCGTGAATATCGGTTAGCAGATGGCCCGAAAATAATAAAAACGGCAGGACGATAATATGGGGGTAATGGGACTGGCCCGCCTGATTAAGGGCTACTTCCAGAAGCGGGGCGCTGGTCTGGAAATAACAATATCTGCTATCACCAAAGTCTATCCATTCGTGTAGTTTCTGACATAGATTTATGATCTGGTCAGCTATAATGAGGTCCTTGGACCCACGCCCGATCACCAATAATTTACAGTCTTCCAGATCAGCGTCCGGTAGGACGGATTGTATGGCCGCGGTGGCGGCTTCTATGACCGGCAGGGTAAGGCCAAGGGCGGAACCATACCGCAGATCAACATCAGGATGGCTTTCTTTGAACTGCGCCAATATTTCCGGAATATCTTCTTTTGTATGACCCGCGTTATAGATCGTTACGGGCTGAACAATAATATCCCGTATGCCCCGATCATAAATATGTTGCAGACCCTCGCTGATGGCGGGTGTGTTAAATTCAAGGAAGGCTCCTGTGACAGACAGGGGGTCAAGCCTTTCCTGAATTTTTCTCACCAGACAATGAAATTCAGTAGCGGCCTCTGGACCCCGGCTGCCATGGCCGCATAAAAGTACAGCGGATTGAATTTTAGTCTTCTGTGCCAAATTTAATGCCTTGTGCCAAGGGGAGTTCGGTTGAGTAATTCAGGGTGCTGGTCATGCGCCGCATATAGGCTTTCCAGGCATCCGAACCACTTTCGCGCCCACCGCCGGTTTCTTTTTCGCCGCCAAATGCGCCGCCGATTTCGGCGCCACTTGTGCCGATATTCACATTGGCAATACCACAATCACTGCCGTATTCGCAGGTGAAAGTTTCGGCTTCCAGAACATCGCGGGTGAAGATAGCAGACGACAAGCCCTGCGGCACGTCATTCTGTCGGGCGATGGCCTCGCTAAGATCAGTATATTTGAAAATATAGAGGATCGGGGCGAAGGTCTCTTCCTGCACATTGGCCCCTTCTGCGGTCAATTCCACGATAGCCGGATTGACATAATAGGCGTCGGGATATTTATCTTCCAGCGCCCGACCACCACCGATGATTTCACCACCATTTGATTTGGCTAAGGCGAGTGCAGTTTCCATATTGTCAAAAGATTGCTTATCAATTAACGGCCCGACAAGTGTTGCCGGATCAAGGGGGTCGCCGAGGGCAAGTCCACCATATGATTTTTTCAGACGGGACACCAGACTGTCATAGACATCTGCGTGAACAAAGACCCGTCTGGTCGAGGTGCAACGCTGACCGCAAGTGCCCACCGCGCCAAACAGGATACCCTGAAAAGCCAGATCAAGATCGGCTGAGGGGGCAACGATAATGGCGTTATTGCCGCCAAGCTCCAGTATGCTGCGACCAAAGCGCGCCGCCACAACTGGCCCGACGATACGGCCCATGGCACAGCTTCCTGTGGCACTAATCACCGGAACTCGTTTGTCGGCAACCATAACTTCGCCGATATCACGCTCACCAATTAATGTCTGGCTTAAATTCGCAGGCGCATCATCGCCGAAACGTGCGCAGGCCTGCTCAAATAATTTCTGGCAGGCAATGGCGGTCAGCGGGGTTTTTTCTGATGGCTTCCAGATCACACTATCGCCGCAGACCAGCGCCAGTGCCGTATTCCATGCCCAGACAGCCACGGGGAAATTAAAGGCGGATATTATGCCAACCGGCCCCAGCGGCTGCCAATATTCGCGCATTTTATGTCCGGGTCGTTCGGAGGGTATGGTCAGGCCGTATAGCTGACGGCTGAGGCCGACGGCAAAGTCGCAAATGTCGATCATTTCCTGAACTTCGCCCAGACCTTCCTGATAAATCTTGCCACATTCAAGCGCAACCAGTGAGCCAAGGGCATCTTTCTTTTCCCGCAGTATTTCACCCAAGAGCCGGACAAGCTCGCCGCGTCTTGGTGCCGGCACCATGCGCCAGTCTTTAAAGGCTGTAACCGCGGCGGCAATTTTATCCTGCGCCGCGTTTTCGCTATCCATATGAACCGAGGCGATAAGGGCACCATCACGGGGGCTATAGACATCAAGCGCACCGCCGATAAGGTCGTTATCGGTCAGGTTTAACTGGCTAAAAATTTCTTGAATGTTCATTATATTATCCTCTGGTATTTATTTTTATATAATAACTCAAATAACAATAAATGTGGGCTAATATCAATTAAAAAACACCATTAAGTAATATTTATGATAACTATATATTTATGAGTTTTCCATCTGAACCAATAGTGATAATAGGCGGTGGCCCGGCAGGAGTTTTTAGCGCCTGTGGGCTGGTGGCCCTTGGGGCTGATGTTATCCTGATCACCCGCCCCCGGCCCTTTCCCGCGTGGGAGGGGATGTCGGAGCGTCCGATGAATAGTTTGCGCCGGTTTGGTTTTGATGAAACCATAGCGAGCGTCGGCCCCATGGTGGAGCGGGCGGCCCACTGGAACGGAAACTCCCAAATTCAGAATCGGGAATATATCCTCGACCGTCAGCTATTTGATCAGGCTTTGTTGAGAGATGCAAAAGCCAAAGGCGTCACCGTGATAGAAGGGCGCATAGATAAGGTGGAACGCGATGGGGAAAAATGGCATATTTCATACGGCTCAGAGACGCTAACAACAGAATTTCTGGTGGAGGCCCGTGGCCGGGAATCTCGCATAGGCCGTAAATTGATGACGGGCTATGATGATTATATTACCGCGCCTGCAACCTCGGCCCTTTTAAAATCCTACAATGTGTCATCTGATCTTGTTGCGATGACCTCAGTGGCTTCGTTCCCTGCGGGTTGGGCGTGGTATCTGCGCGACGGGCAGGGTACGGCCATCCTACAGATATTTGTCAGCAGCGAGAAGGGGGAACTGCCTTCGAAAGAGGGGCTGGACAAGTATTTTTCACAATTGATAGATCAGTTGCCCGAAGCAGAAGGATGGCTACGCGGTGCCGAAGCCCATGATGACCAAGTGTCTGTTCGTACCGCCGCCGCCACTAAAGTAACGCCGGTTGCGGGTGATGATTTTCTGGTGGTTGGTGATGGTTCTCTGGCGCTGGACCCTCTTTCAGGAAACGGGATTTTTTATGCCATCGGCTGTGGACTCGCGGCGGCTCCGGTGATCAATACCCTGTTGCAAAAACCAGAGGATGCTAAGCTGGCATTGCAGTTTTATCAGGAACGCATTGATTTTGCCTTTGAAGGTGGCTGCCTTATGGGGCGCGAATTTTACGCATCCGAACAGCGTTGGCCTGAAGCTCCTTTCTGGAAGGCACGCAGCAGCTGGCCACCCGGAGAGGCAACCTCACACCCCGACCCTTTATCAAAACCTTATGAAATATGCAAAAAACCGGTTGTTAAAGACGGGTTTATCTCACAGGAAGACCTTATTGTGACCGCAGACCACCCGCGCGGGGTCTGGACATTGAATGATATTCCTTTGGTGGAATTGGTTACCTTAATAAAGAATGGTAAAGTTGGGGATGCTGACAATGCCAAGAAATTTGGCGTGGATATAAAGAATGTGGTATCGGCGCGAAAATGGCTCGCTGCCAGAAGTATCATTGATTAGGGAAATATGGCCGCTTCGATAACCAAGATACAATATGCCTTGAGCTGGGCTGGAAAATTCATCCGGCCTGAGGTGAAATCCTTGAGCCTTGTCATGCTGCTGGCGGCTTGTATGACCGGCTTTGCGCTGGCCCAACCTTATTTTACCAAGATATTAATCGATGACGGCCTGATGGTTGGCAATATGGATATGGTGATCCGTTTTGCCAGCCTGATCGTCATCATGGCATTTGTGGTATTCGTGGTCAGTGGCTTTAACCGCTGGCTTTATGTGGGGTTGTCTGGCCGGATCTTATTCCGCCTGCGCGAGGATGTTTATGATCATCTGATGAAATTATCGCCGGAGTTTTTCGGCGCTTGGCGTACGGGCGATATTGTCTCGCGTCTGGACGGTGACGTGGCAGAGGTACAGCGCTTTTCCACCGACAGTCTGCTGGCGGTGGTCAATGGCACATTGTCCCTGATCGGCTCTCTGGTGATCATGCTGGTGCTTAGCTGGCAACTGACCCTGATCGCCTTTGCCTTGCTGCCGCTACAGGTCTTGTTCCTGCGCCGGATGCGACCAAAGGTGGAAAAGGGAAGTCGCAAATTAAGAGAAAAATCCGCCGATGTGAGCAGTTTTTTCATTGAAACACTGCCCTCGGTAAAATTCATTCAGTCCATGACGGGGACGAAGCATGAGCAGGATAGGCTGAGCCGCCTCAACCATAGCTATCTTGATGAATTGCTGAAATTACAGATCATCAATCATGTGACCGGTGGTATTCCGGGCTTGCTGACCACCATCGCCACGGCAGTCGTTTTCATTGCGGGCGGTTATTTTGTCACGCAGGGCGCGGCGACCATTGGGACGTTGATTGCCTTTTCCGCCTATATGGCGCGGGCAACGGGGCCGGTGCAGACCTTCCTTGGGCTATATGTAGCCTATCAGCGGGCCATGGTCAGTCTGGTGCGGGTGCAGGAGCTGAAAGACCAGAAAATTGCTGTAACCGATCCGGAAAAACCCACCCTGATCGGGGCGGATACCCGTGGCGAAATCAAGCTGGATCAGGTGAGCTTTTTTTATGAAGAGGGCAGAGGGGTTAAAGAGGTCTCGCTTCATATTAAGCCCGGTGAAAAGATATTGATTACCGGACCGTCGGGTTCTGGCAAATCAACCCTGATCAATCTTCTTCACCGTCATTATGACCCCGTTGCGGGTAGTATTTCACTGGACGGGGTGGCCTATCCTGATCTGTCGCTGAAAGAATTGCGCGCCGTCATTGCCGTTGTCGATCAGAATACCATCCTGTTTCATGGCACGGTGCGGGATAATATTTCCTACGGGGTCAAAGATGCCACACAGGAACAGGTGGCGGACGCCGCCAAGGCCGCCCGTATTGATGACTTTATTGATAGTCTGCCCCAAGGATATGATACCCCTGTAGGCGAACGGGGCGCACAATTAAGCGGTGGTCAGAAACAGCGGCTTTCCATTGCCCGCGCCCTGCTGATGAATCCGCAGGTGCTGATACTGGACGAAGCTACGTCGGCGGTAGACCCGGAAACCGCAGCGGAATTTCAGGCGATGCTGGACCGGAATTTTTCCGACCGCACCCGCATCATCATCAGCCATCATGTGGGGGTTATCCGAAATATAGACCGGGTCTTTTCCATGAAAGCCGGCATATTGACGGAGATCACGGCATGACGGTGCGCTTAGGATTGGTGGATAGCGGGGTATCGGAAAGTCAGGTGGAAAATGTTAATGCCTTCATGGCGGGTGGAACCCGACCAGATATGCTGGGTCATGGCACATTGGTTTGCGAGGTCATATTGCATCATGCGCCCAGTATTCAGCTTTATAATGCTCAGGTATTTGATGACAGCGGGGTGACAACCGCGCGGCAAGTGGCGGCGGCCATAGACTGGTTGGTCACGGAAAAAGTTGATATGATAAACCTAAGTCTGGGACTGGCCCATGACCGGCCTGTACTTGGCGCGGCCTGCGCCCGCGCTGTGGATGCCGGAATTATTCTAATTGCCTCCGCGCCGGCGCAGGGGGCGGCGGTTTATCCCTCGTCTTATGCGGGGGTCATTCGGGCCACTGGGGATGCCCGTTGCGCGCTCGGGGAAATATCTTATCTGGATAGTGATCAGGCAGATTTCGGGGGCTGTCCGCGTGGTATAAACGCATCTTCCCGCGTGGGCGGTGCCAGCATGGGCACGGCTCATATCTCTGGACTGGTTGCAGAGTTTTTGCAGGCTGGCGGAGACAGTAACTCCGTACTTGAATGGCTTGTCTCCTGCGCAAAATATGTTCATAATGAAAGCCGGACGGAATAGGGCGGACATATGTCGAAAAATATCTCCATCGCAGGATCAGAAGACTGGTTGATCAGATTGAACAAGACCATCGCCAAGCTGGGCCGTGCTGAATTTGAAGACAGCCTGTTTGATCTGGTCAATGCGGTGGTGCGGGTGGATCATTGTGTGGTTTTTATCAATAATAATGATGGCACAACCGCCCATCTTTTCACTAAAAGTAAATTGAGTGACGACATTTGCCGTTCTCTTGCCAAGGCCTATACGGAGCGTTTTCATGTTCGTGATCCGAAGCTTGGTGCTGTGGGGGAATCATTGCCAAGGCCAGATGACACCCAGGTGACGCTTTTGCCTCAAACTCCGGCGGCGGATTACGATGCGGGTTATAAGGCCCGGTTTTTCACCGATACCGGTCT
>DAOWHQ010000224.1:0-23567 GCA_030641355.1 Alphaproteobacteria bacterium | reverse complement strand
TGACAAAAGCCATGTCATGGGTGGCGATAACCGTTGTTGTACCAAGCTTGTTCAATTCCACAAACAGATGCATGATCCGTTTGGCAATAGCGGGATCAACATTACCGGTCGGCTCATCCGCCAGCAACAGATCGGGCCGCTTGATGACCGCACGGGCGATGGCGACCCGCTGTTTTTCCCCGCCAGACAGGGTGGGGGGGCGCGATCTCATCTTACCTTCAAGACCAACCCATGACAGAAGTTCTTCCACATGGTTTTCAATTTCAGCGCCTCGCCCTCCCGCAATCCACAACGGCAAGGCAACATTCTCAACAACCGTTAAATGATCCAGTAGCCTGAAATCCTGAAACACGACCCCAATCTTGCGCCGTAAGCGCGGCAGATCGCTACGTTCAGCGGTGATCATATCCTCGCGGAACATTGTTATTTTGCCCCGTGACGGGCGATGGGCAAGATATAATAACTTTAACAGGCTGGTCTTTCCGGAACCGCTGGATCCGGTAAGGAAATTCAATGACCCCGGCTTCAGATTAAAAGAAATATCTTTTAACACTTCCGACCCCATTCTATATCTCATACCAACATTTTCAAAATGGATCACTTAATTCATGTCCTTTTAATATGATGCCTTTTATCCGTAATCTGGACATACCATACCAACTCGCTTCTGGGTCGTAAACTTATAAATATATTGCAATTATACCATTTAGATAAGTTTAGAGTTCTTGCGTAAATCATTTCATCTGATTATAAACATATAAAAGTTATATACCCATTAGATAATAAGAGTTACAGGCTTCTGAATGATCCTGACCTGCCCCGAGTGTTCTGCACGATACGTTATTGATCCAAAGGCCCTTATGCCAAACGGTCGGGCGGTCAGATGTGCCAAATGCAAACATACATGGAAAGAAGATGCGCCAGACAAAGATGTAGCTCTGGTGGATGAGGCCGAGAACCCGCAACAGGAAGATCCGGCCCCGCAACAGCCAGCCTCTGATGAGGAGAGCGCGGAAGATGATTTCGCCATCCGGCGGGCACGGCGACAAAAACGGCCCCGTCCCCTTCCCAAAGGCACAAACCTACCCGCGCTTCAGAACCATAAACATGGTGACATTTTATGGGGATGGTATGGCCTTGGCGCTTTCGTTGCCATCATTATCACAAGCGTTCTTATCTTCCAGACAACCATAAGCGAATTCTGGCCGCCATCCCAAAAACTCTACCGGACCCTTGGGTTAAAAGATAATGGCGGCATGGACAGCAGTGAAGCCCATCAGGGGGAGCAGAATACAAAAGAGCCCGCCGTTAATATCCCCCCCGAAGATCTATTTAGAATTGAAAATACGGTCCCCAGCAAAATTCTGAACGGCACTGTTGTGACCCTGAAGGTAGAAGGTAATATTACAAATCTTACCGATGAGACTCATGATCTGCCTTTGCTCCGAATTTCCCTTAAGGATGCACAGGGGCAGGTCATTCGGGAATGGACCTTTAAACCATCTGCCACAACCATTTCAGAGGATGAAAAGGTTGCTTTCGTTACGTCTTTACCCAATCCGCCGGATGACGCCGTCAGCATTAGTGTTACTTTTGCTCAAAAATAATACCTTGCCGAAAATAAGACATAAAGATATTATAAAGTATTATGTAGTATCCTGACTCTGAATTATCAGTGGAGTATGAAAAATGGCACATATTCTGATTGCAGAAGATGAAATGGCCGTTCGTCTGTTTGTCAGCAGAGCCCTTGAGCACCGTGGACATAGTACGGTAAGCGTAGAAGATGGCGGCGCCGCTATCGACGCCATATCAGCAGAAAATTTTGATCTACTGCTGACCGATATTGTCATGCCGATAATGGATGGCATCGCCCTCGCGCTAAAGGTCGCCTCGGAACATCCGAAAATGCCTATATTGATGATGACAGGCTACTCACATGAGCGCCAGCGGGCCCACAACCTCGAATGTCTGATTCATGACGTGATCAGCAAGCCTTTTTCGCTGGAAGAATTATGCAATACGGTTGACGATATTTTAAAAAACCAGCAGAACCCCCACTAGAGCAATATCATTCCGAACTATATTTCATTTCTTCATCGAGGATGTTTTCCAGCCTTTTAAACAACGTCAGTATCTCGCTCTGATACTGGGCTGCCGCCTCCATATCGCCCGCTTCCATGCTATGGGTCACATCCCGCATCAAATCAGTTATGGCCCCGGTAACCTGATCCGTATTGGCCCTTAACTTTGTCAGGCTCTGCGCCAGATCCTCAAGGCTCGTCCCCAGCTTCTGCTGTAGGGCTATCCATTTATGAATATCTCCGTTAACGGCTGTTTTCAGCTTGCCTACTGTCTTCAAGTCCAGACTTACCAGCTCCAGTTCAACCGAACTTTTATAAACATAGGACATGATTTGCCGCTGGGTTTTTTTAAGAATTCCCACCGCATTACGCGCCCGGGCGACGATCTGAAACCGTCTGAAACCGTCTTCTGACAATATGTATTTGTCCTGATAGATAAACCCCTGCTCTAGGTAAGAAATAAGATCAATGGCCTGATCAAATTTTTTATAGTGGCTAAAAGTTAGGATTTTGCCATATATCCGGCGCAGCTCCTTAACATCAAATTTTTCTAAATCCTGCAAGCCTGTCTGCGCGCGAAGGAAAAGAATAATAACTTCATCAATCTCCTGAAGCTCTTTTCTTATCCTGTCCATATCCTGCCCTTTATACAAGGTCAATTTCAACACCGCGAGCCGGGCCAGTATGTCACGGCTAAATTCCCCCCTGCTGCCATCTTCCATCTGATTGGCGAGATCCCATAAAATATCGGTGACGTTTTTTATATCACCTTCATCCTCTGATCTGATCAGACGCCAATAGGCCGACCGAAGAACCACATAATATATGACCGGGGTCCGGCCATAATCCGGCACCAATCCCTTGGACATAAGCCTTCGGGCCAGTTTTTTTCTATTCTGCGGCTCACTGACAATTCGCTGACGAATATCGGTGATGTCCCTTGACAGGGGATTGGAAAATTCCCGCGCCGGCAAAGTTATGCCCGCAAGCGTTTTTCGCTGTTTTTGTCCTGCCTGATCCGTCACTTCTACAATAAGGTCGGCCTTGTTCCCGGCCAATTCAGATACGGCAAGATTCACATAAATTTCGCCGGAAAATTCTTTGAGGCCTGATATTTCCAATAAAGTCCGGTCCTGAACATCATCGGCATCGCCATTTGGCGGCACGACCCCGACCGCGACTTCATGCAGGCCATAATCATCGTATAAATGCAGGGACAGAGCAAATAACCCGTCATCTGTTAATATCTTGCGGTAATCAAGCCGTTCAATGACCGGAGCATCATCGGCCACAATGGTTATCGGCCAATGCCCTATGACACGCCTGCCCTCCTTTATCTGCCAGACTATTTCTTCTTTCAGGGTGAATTGCGCCACAAACCCGCCACCCTCGGCAGCAGAAAATCCCACTTGCCTCTGACCCACGATCAGGGTGGGGGCAAAGGATATATTCTTCACATCAATGCTTATTTGACTGCCCTCTGCCATGGGTTTCAATCCCTCAGACAGGCTCATTCGTGTGGTAACCTCCGTCCCCTCCATATGGGCGGGCGGGGATACGGTCAGCATAATTTCCGGTACAGGATAGGTGAATATCATCCGGGGCTTTACCGCAAGCTCAAGCAGCCTTGTGCTATCCGTTCCCGCCAGTATTCCAGCAATGGACAATAATACCACCGAAAGAAAAGCAGCCTTTAGGCTTACTCTCAAGCCCCATGGGCTTTTCATCAACAACCCGTGCAGGATAACCATCATCATCCCTATCGCCAGAATCCCATAGACGACAAGCTGTAACGGGGGGGGCATATAGCCCCATATATCGGTAAGGGATATGCTGAGATAAACAAGATATAACGCCACCGCCTGAAGTAGCCCGGCATAGAGGGCGGCGGCGTTGGTTATGGGTTTATCTTTTAATCCAGCCATTCTGGCAATCTGTCCAATCCAATAAGGTCATCATAATCCGGTCTTGGCCGTGTGATGGCAAAATCCGCGCCCTTTACCAATACTTCCGGTATAAGAAGCCGGGTATTATAGGTGGATGACATCACGGCACCGTAAGCTCCCGCTGACCTGATCGCTACCAGATCACCAGATTCAAGATCCGGCAATTCCCGCCCTCGGGCTAATGTATCCCCGGTTTCACAAACCGGCCCCACCACATCATAGGTCGAAGACGGCCCGTCTCTTTCCTTCACCGCAACAATCTCATGATAAGCATCATACATACTTGGTCTTACCAAATCGTTCATGGCCGCATCAATAATCAGGAATTTACGGTTTTCGCCCTGCTTTACATAAATCACTTTTGACACCAATATGCCCGCATTCCCCACCAGAAGACGGCCCGGTTCAATGATTATTTTACAGCCCAGATGGCCGACAATCTTCTTGGCCATCTCGCCATATTCCAGTGGCAATGGCGGCTTTGTCACCTCACGGTCATAAGGAATTCCAAGACCCCCACCAAGGTCAAGCACGGAGATATTATGACCATCATCCCGCAAGCCCTCAATCAGTTTTACTATGCGCTCAAAAGCTTCTGCAAAAGGCTCAAGGTCGGTGAGCTGTGAGCCAATATGAAGGTCGACGCCCTGCACCCGAATTCCGGGCAGTTTTGCCGCTGTGGCATATATCTCGCGGGCGCGGGTCCAGGGAACCCCAAATTTATTTTCCGCTTTCCCCGTTGAAATCTTGGCATGGGTTTTGGCATCTACATCCGGATTAATGCGAAAGGCTATGGCGGCAGTTTTGCCCATATTAGTAGCGATCCGGCTCAATTGGTGCAATTCCGGTTCGGATTCCACATTAAACTGGAAAATATTCTGTTCGAGCGCAAAAGTCATCTCGCTTTCCGTCTTGGCTACACCGGAATAGACGATTTTTTCCGCCGGAATTCCTGCTAGAAGCGCCCGACGCATCTCGCCTTCGGAGACCACATCCGCGCCTGCACCCTGAGCAGCCAATGTCTTGATTATCGCCTGATTGGTATTGGCCTTGACCGCATAACACAGCAGAAAGTCATGCCCCTTAAAGGCTTGACAAAAGACATCATAATGCCGGATCAGCGTTTCCGTGGAATAACAATAAAAAGGTGTGCCGACCTGCGCCGCAATCTTGCTGATGCTCAGGTTTTCCGCGTGCATTTCACCCTGTCTAAAGCCAAAATGGTCCATGAACTTATACTTTCTTATTTCGGGTTAAATTTCAGGATTTCTCATAACCGGGTGGCGGCATAAGATCACCGCGCTTGCCACAAGAAGACACCCCCATACAGAGAAGGCTCAGACATAAAATAAACACTAGTTTCCGCATTATTTTTTCCCTCTGAATATCACTCAATACGCTCTTTAGCGGCTTTGACCTGTGCCAGTACTTGTTCCGGTGCCGTACCGCCAAAGCTTGTGCGGCTGGCCACGGAACTCTCCACCGTCAGCACAGAAAACACATCCTCGGTAATCATCGGCTCCACCGTCTGCATATCTGCCAAACTCAGGCCGTCAAGGTCACAACCCTTATCTTCTGCGAGTGCTACAAGAGAACCCGTCACATGATGAGCGTTCCGAAACGGCATATCCAGCACCCGCACCAGCCAGTCAGCCAGATCCGTCGCCGTGATAAACCCATTTTCTGTGGATGCTTTCATGGGCCCTTCATTAACCCTCATATCACCGACCATACCTGTCATGGCGGCAATGATAAGGGAAAAGGCATTGGCCGCATCAAACGTGGCTTCCTTATCTTCCTGCATATCCTTACTATAGGCCAGCGGCAGCCCCTTCATGACCACAAGTAAACTGGTCAGCGCACCGATGATCCGGCCCGACTTGGCCCGACACAGCTCCGCCGCATCCGGATTGCGTTTCTGAGGCATGATGGATGATCCGGTGGTAAATTTATCACTCAGGGTGACAAAATTAAACTGGGCCGAGGACCAGATGACAATTTCCTCAGCCAACCGTGACACATGGGTCGCACATATGGAGGCTACACTCAGAAATTCCAACGCAAAATCCCGGTCAGACACGCTGTCCAGACTATTAGCGGTGGGTGAGCGGAAATTCAGTGCATCTGCCGTCTGGTGACGATCTATGGGAAAAGACGTTCCCGCCAGAGCAGCCGCACCAAGCGGACATTCATTAAGCCGCCCGCGCGCGTCCCGCAACCGATCCCGATCACGGGTGAACATCTCAAAATAGGCCAACAGATGATGACCAAAGGTCACCGGCTGTGCTGATTGCAAATGGGTGAAGCCCGGCAAGATCACATGGGCATTCTTCTCTGCCTTGTCCACAAGTGCGCTTTGCAGTGCTTTCAAAGCCTGATCCATCTGATCCATGGCATCGCGCACCCACAGCTTGAAATCTGTCGCCACCTGATCGTTGCGAGATCTAGCCGTATGCAGCCGTCCGGCGGCATCGCCGATAATCTCTGTCAGCCGTGATTCCACATGCATATGGATATCTTCCAGCTTCGCGTCATAGGTGAAATTTCCGGCTTCGATCTCTGCCTGCACCTGATCCAGACCGGCAAGAATTTTCGCCCCATCTTCCGATGAGATAATATCCTGCGCTATCAGCATCGTGCAATGGGCCTTGGAGCCACGAATATCCTGCGCGTATAAAATCTTGTCAAAATCAATAGACGCATTGATTTTTTCCATGATTTCCGCCGGACCGACCTCAAACCTACCGCCCCAAAGGCTGTTAGCCTGCCCCGATGTTGTGTCTTTTTCAGATGCCATGATCTTCACTCATTTTCAAAACTGTCAATTATTATATGGTTATTATAAGGGCGGGAAATACGATAATCCAGTGCCTTAGGCAAGCTTTATAGCGTTTGATCACAAAAAACTGAACGAATAGGCTCTTGTTTATTTTACCCGATATCCTTAGTTTATGGTCTGTCTTTAGGAAAACAAAGCAAAGAATATGAATAAAAATCTTTTGATGATCGTAGCTTTTGCCGCCATTATATTGAGCGCCATTTTCATGTCTGGTCCACCCGATAAAGCAAAATCCAGTCACGATGAAGGACTGATTTCAGTGGACAGTAGCATGACAGGCGGCAAGGTTCTGTTACGCACATATCCTAACCGACCGGCCATTCCCAACATTAGAATCAGGGATGAAGCGGGCAATGCCCTGACCCTGAATGATATTATTGATAAGAATCCCGGTCAAACTCTTCTGGTCAACTTCTGGGCCACATGGTGCTTTCCATGCCGGGAAGAAATGCCCGATCTTGATGCCTTACAAGAAGTCCGGGGCGGTGATGATTTCAAGGTGATACTAATTTCTGTTGACCGGGGCGGCGTGAAACCATCACGCATATTCCTCGATAAAATCGGCATCAAAAATCTTGATCTTTATTATGATGAAAGAGGCATCCTCGGCACCGCCATGAAAACCATCGGCTATCCCACCACGATCCTGATCAACAGGCAAGGCAAACAGATGGGACTGATGACCGGCTCCGCTCATTGGAACTCCCCAAGCGCCCATGCCCTGATCGATCAACTTTTAGTTGATGAATAATAAATAATACTTGATATTTTTGATATATTATAACACAGTGGCTTTCGTTCAGAAAAAGGCGAATGAAAAGCGTGAAAAATATAATATATTCTGGCATGACGGGGATAGTCATTCTTTCTACCATAACATCTGTATATGGGCGTGAACTAGCCTATGATGATGACATAAAACCCCATAATCATGGTCATGAGATGGAAGAGGTTTTTGCCACCGGCGCGCCGCACAGCAAAACCCGTCTTGACGTATTGCAGGGCAGCAGCCTGATCGGGCTTGATGAACTTGAGCAACGTATGGAAGCCACCATAGGGGAAACCCTGTCCGGTATTCCCGGTATTTCCTCCAGCTTTTTTGGTCCGGGGGCCAGCCGTCCCATCATTCGCGGACTGGGCGGCGACCGTATTCGCATCCTGATAAACGGTATCGGCAGCATTGACGCCTCCAGCACGTCACCGGACCATTCTGTGGCGGCGGACCCTCTGACCGCCGAACGCATCGAAGTATTGCGCGGGGCCAGCACACTTCTTTATGGTAGCAATGCCGTCGGTGGTGTGGTCAATATCATTGATGGCCGGATCCCAAGTGTTATTCCAGATACAACGCTCACGGGCCGTGCGCGCTTTGGCTATGGCTCCGCCGCAGAGGATTATTCCGGCGGGCTAGTCATAAATGCGCGTATTGGTGGCTCTGAAGATACTGCCCTGCTGTTACATATTGATGGTTATTTCAGAAATTCCGCGAATTACAACATTCCGGCTTTTGCTAAAAGTGACATTCTAAGGGCGCAGGGAGCCGATAGCACATTCGGTCAGGTTGAAAATTCCGATGTGGACAATAAAGGGGGGGCCATCGGGCTAAGCTGGGTCGGGAAGCAAGCCGTGTTTGGACTTTCTTTCAGCCTGAATGACAGCAACTATGGTGTACCAGGAGAAGAAGAAGAGGTGCGGATAGCCCTTGACCAAAAACGGTTTGATGTGAAAGGCAATCTGGAACAAGATTTCCTGATTTTTGAAGAAGTCCGGCTGCGCTTTGGTCACGGCGATTACGAACATATAGAACTGGAGGGGGCTGAAATTGGTACTATTTTCGCCAATAAGGGATGGGAAGGCCGTATTGAAGTGATCCAGCGGGAGATAGGAAAACTTCATGGTTCAATGGGTTTGCAAATCCGCAAGCGTGATTTTGAAGCCATTGGTGATGAAGCCTTCGTCCCACCAACAAACACCCTGCAATGGGGCGTTTTTGTGGTTGAGGAAATATCACTTGATCCCATAACACTGGAATTCGGAACCCGTTTCGATCATCAAACTGTTGACAACAAGAGCCTGAACCAGAAACGCAGTTTTAATAATATAAGCCTTTCTGCCGGTGCCGCCATTCACCCCACGTCAGACAGTCTGATCGGCCTGTCCCTTGGTCGCACAGAACGCGCACCAACGGCAGAAGAACTTTTTTCCAACGGCCCGCATCTGGCTACCAGTGCCTTTGAAAAGGGCAATATTAATCTGACAAAAGAGAAAGCCACCAGCCTTGAACTGACCTTAAAAAAGGAAACAGAGCGTTTGAAGGCCAACGTCAACCTCTATCACACATGGTATGGTAACTTTATTTCTGAGCAATTCACAGGATTGCAAATTGCCGGCTTAAATGTTCTGGAATTTCGTCAACGTGACGCGCGATTTTACGGGGCGGAGCTAGAAAGCAGCTTTCTCATATTCAATCAGAACGATCACAACCTCTGGCTTAATATATCCGGCGATATCGTCAAGGCGGAATTTACAGATAACGGTGAAAACATACCCCGTATTCCGCCTAAATCTGCCAATCTTGGCTTTAAATATGAAGGGTTATATTTTGGAGCCAGCGGAAATATAAGACTGGTGGATGCCCAGACTGACCTGTCCGAGAATGAGATAATGACAGAAGGATATACCAAATTTAATTTGGATTTTTTCTGGCGACCTTACGGCGAAGACCGAGATTTGACTATCCGGCTTCAGGCTAAAAACCTGAGCAATACAGAACGCAGGCAACATACATCTTTCTTGAAAGACCTGTTGCCCATGCCCGGTAGAAATATCAAATTATCGGTAGCATACGGGTTCTAGCCTAAGGGACCACAGTAACCGGAACTTTAGATTTCTGTAATATACCGTAAGCAACACTGCCCAGACCAAGCTTGGCTAAAAGCCCACTGCTTTTGTGGCCAATGAATATCTGATCCGCACCCTGTTCATCCGCCAGTGCGCTGATAACTTCAGCAGCATGACCCACCTGTACATGGGATTCTATGGTAATGCCTTCCGCTTCAAGTTTCGCACGCGCTGGCGCCATAATATCCTGCTCGGCAGTTTCCAGCTGTTCCATATGCTGACTGTGGCGCACGGCCAGTTCTTCCACGGACATCACCTCAAATTCGGACCAGTCCACTATATAGGCCAGCAATAAAATCCCGCCGCCCCGGAATTTCATTTTCTCGACCGCAAGTTCCGCCGCCCGCATACTAAGTTCACCCCCGTCATATCCGACAATATACTTTACCTGTACTGACATTTTCCTTCTCCTGTTTTAATTCATGGATATATTATACATTAAAAGCCTGAAAGTAAATTTGACTCCTATCAAGTTACTATTACTTCAATAAATTACAGCCATGACCTGTTTTTTCAATTCACACCATGTATTATTAAGATAATTATGTTATAAACTAGGAAAGTAATAAAAAAATTACGGGTATTGTACTTCGAGTGTTTTACAGGGACTGAGCAAATTGAGCATAACTCCATATAAAGTATCTGGCGAAAAGCCAGAAACGTCTCTCCGGCTGGCGGCTAATAATTGCCCCTATAACACGGCCTGCAAAGGCTGTTCGTCACGTCATATTTCGTTATGCAATGTTCTGGACGCGGACGAGCTGAAAGAATTCTCTAAAATTTCAACGGATTTTCAGAAAACCGCCCGGCAGGTTATCTGTTCTGAGGCTGAGAATGCAGATTATATCTATAATATCAGAAGCGGTGCTGTTCGTATTTCGAAAATGCTGTCCGATGGACGCCGTCAGATAACAAGCTTCCTGTTTACTGGTGATTTTTTTGGTCTGTCATGCAAGGATAAATACAGCTTTACCGCAGAAGCCATTACTGATGTGGATATCTGCCGTTTCACAAGGGCAAAAATCACCGAATCCTTTCAGGAATTCCCCGCATTGGGCGAACGGGCCTTTGATATAACCCGCACCGAGCTGGATTCAACCCATGCTCAGATGCTTCTTTTAGGGCGGAAAAACGCCAAGGAAAGGCTCTGTAGCTTTCTGATGACAATGCAGAAGAAATCGGGCCGTCTTGACGGGCAGAATAATAATGAGATTGATATTCCCATGAGCCGTACGGATATCGCTGATTTTCTGGGCCTGACCGTTGAAACCATCAGTCGGCAATTCACAAATCTCCATAAACTCGGCCTCATTGAACTGGACGGCGCCCACAAGGTTTTCCTGAAAAACCCCGATGCCCTTGCCACCCTGTCAGAAGGCGGCTGAATTTTTCATAAAATTTCTTGACAGAAGGCCTTATAACGCTATATTTCGGCCACTTTCTTAATTGGGACATGAGTCCCGCATAATAAAGATGACATTCGTCATACCCCGGTCTGAAAATACTGATCTCTATCGGTTACCGGCTATGACCAGAAGATAAAACAAGGAAACAGATATGTTTGCAGTCGTCAAAACCGGTGCAAAGCAATATAAAGTTGCTGCTGGTGATGTAATTAAAGTTGAAAAGCTGGACGGTGAAACCGGCGCCAAAATCACCCTTGACCATATTTTGATGGTTGGTGATGACAAAGGCGTCAAGGTAGGAACCCCGACAATTTCCGGTACCGTTGTAACCGCCGAAATTCTTGAACAGTCCCGCGCCGCAAAAATCATTATTTTCAAGAAAAAACGCCGGCAGAATTATCGCCGTAAAAATGGTCACCGTCAACATCTGACGGTACTGCGTATTCTTGAGATAGGCAAAGCTGCCGCTAAGAAAGCCGCCCCTAAAAAGGCCGCGCCTGCGAAAGCAGATGAAACGCCGGTAGCAAAAAAATCCGCTCCTAAAAAAGCCGCCGCCGCAAAGAAACCCGCAGCTAAAAAACCAGCTGCGAAGAAGGTCGCTAAGAAAACCACTAAGAAAACCGAGGAGAAATAACAATGGCACATAAGAAAGCTGGCGGTAGTACCAATAACGGTCGCGACTCAGCGGGTCGTCGCCTTGGTGTAAAAAAATATGCTGGTGAAGTTGTTATTCCAGGCAATATCATCGTGCGCCAACGGGGCACTAAATTCTACCCGGCAACTAATGTCGGCATGGGCAAGGATCACACCCTGTTTGCCCTGACGCAAGGGAAAGTTCGTTTCTATAAAGGCAAACAAAAACGCAGCTATGTCTGTGTTGACGAAGCCTAAAACTTACAACTTTCAAATGCAGAATTCTAAAAGGGGAGTGTTTTTCATTCCCCTTTTTCTTATTTGTGGATAGACTAGATAACATGAAATTCCTTGACCAAAGCAAAATATACATAAAGTCAGGTGGCGGCGGAGACGGCTGTCTGAGCTTTCGGCGTGAGAAATGTGTTGAATTTGGCGGGCCGGACGGGGGCAATGGTGGCCGGGGCGGTCATGTTCTGATCGAGTGCGTCAGCGGCCTGAACACCCTGATCGATTATCGCTACCGCCAGCATTTCAAAGCCGGGCGCGGCGGTCATGGCATGGGCAAAAACCGTACCGGTGGCAAGGGCGAAGACAATTTTCTACAGGTTCCCATCGGCACACAGATTTTTGATGAAGATTACGGCGTCATGCTGGCCGACCTGACCGAAGAGGGTCAGATGGTCATGATGCTCGAAGGCGGTCATCCGGGTACGGGTAATGCAGCCTTTAAATCCTCTGTCAATCAGGCGCCAAGGCGCACCACCCCCGGCGGCCCTGCTGAGGAAATGTGGATATGGTTGCGGTTGAAGCTAATGGCGGATGCGGGCCTTGTGGGCCTGCCCAATGCAGGGAAGTCAACTTTCCTGTCCGCAGTCAGCCGAGCAAAGCCTAAAATCGCCGATTACCCCTTCACGACCCTGAAGCCCCAGTTGGGGGTTGTCCATGTGGACCAGCGAGAGTTTGTTGTCGCCGATATTCCGGGCTTGATTGAAGGGGCGCATGAAGGTCACGGTCTGGGCGACCGGTTCTTAGGTCATATCGAACGCTGCACCACCATATTACATATGATTGATGCCACCGGAGACGATGTGGCCGCGGCCTATAAGACCATTCGCCATGAGTTAGAATCCTATGGCGGCGGCCTGTCAGAAAAGCCCGAGATTATCGGACTGAACAAATGTGATGCGTTGGACAGTGAATTGATCGAAATGCTGTCGGAAGAACTTTCCGCCGTAACCGATGCACTGATAGTACCCATATCAGCGGTAACCCATTTCGGGATAGAAAAGATGTTACGCGCCCTTCTGAAAAATATTGACCATGCTAAAGAGGTTGAAAAGCGCGAAGAGGCCCGACCGGCAGATGACGAAACAGACAAAGAAGGAAATCAGGACGGAGGCTGGTCCCCCCTATAACGTTTATTCAGAGCCACAATATGAACGAGACAACAAACAGTATCATCACCCGCCACAGTGAAGGCTGGAAGCGCATCATCATCAAAATCGGCAGCGCCCTGCTGATCCATAAGGACAGTGGACAGCTTCGCGTGGGCTGGCTAGAGGGTATCGCCCGTGATGTGGCTTTCCTACGCGCCAAGGGCTATCAGGTGATATTGGTGTCGTCCGGCTCTATCGGGCTTGGTCGCAAAATTCTCAATCTTACCATGAGCAAGAAACTGGAAGAAAATCAGGCCGCCGCTGCAGTCGGACAGATTGAACTTGCCACTGCCTACCGCACCACTCTGGGAAAGCATGACATTCCCATGGCGCAAATCCTGCTCACTTACGGCGATACGGAAGAACGCCGCCGTTACCTTAACGCACGCAACACCATTAACCGCCTGCTGGAACTGAACGTGGTTCCCATGATCAATGAGAATGACACCGTCGCCACCGATGAAGTGCGCTACGGCGATAATGATCGGCTTGCCGCACGGGTGGCCAGCATGTGTGAAGCCGACTGCCTGTTTTTATTATCGGATATAGATGGATTATTTAACGCGGACCCTAATCATTGTTCATCTGCGGAACTGATACATGAGGTCAGGGAAATAACCACCTCTATCGAGAATATGGCAGGAGAACCCATATCCACAGGCTTCGGCTCAGGCGGCATGGTGACCAAGATTGCAGCGGCAAAAATCGCTGTCGCCAGTGGCTGCAATATGGTGATCAGCAACGGTACAGCCACCTCGCCCATTCAACGCTATTTTAACGGCGGTGCGGGCACATGGTTTCATGCGTCTGGCAATCCGCTGGCCGCCAAGAAAAAATGGATTGGCGCCAGTCTGGATATCTCCGGCAGCCTTATCATAGATGACGGGGCCGTGAATGCCTTAAAATCAGGCAAGAGCCTATTACCTGCGGGAGTGGTCCGGGTTGAGGGGAAATTTGACCGTGGCGACACCATACGTATTATTTGTGTAAACGGCACAACCATCGGGCAGGGCCTCATCGCCTATAATGCTGAAGACACGATCAAATTAATGGGCCACAGAAGCCATGAGATCGAACAAATACTTGGGTTTAGCGGTCGGGATGAAATTATCCACCGCAATGACCTTGTTATAAACTGAAAGCAGATACACCATGACGACAGAGCAATCCATTAAAGATATGATGCAGGATATGGGTAAGGCAGCAAATACTGCGGCGACGATGCTGGCCAATGCCCCTACAGAACAAAAAAATAAAGCTCTCGTGTCTGCTGCCCACCACATTCGGGCGGATAAAGATAATATTCTCGCCGCCAATGCCAAGGATATGGAGATTGCAACGGCACGGGGTCTGGCCGGTGCCATGTTGGATCGGTTGGCTTTGGATACGGCAAGAGTTGAAGCTATTGCCACCTCCCTTGAAGCTATCGCAAAATTGCCTGATCCCGTGGGTGATGTCATGGCCCAGTGGGATCGGCCCAATGGACTGAATATTTCACGGGTTCGTGTTCCCTTAGGCGTGATCGGGATTATTTACGAATCCCGGCCCAATGTTACCGCCGATGCCGGTGCCTTATGCCTGAAATCGGGCAATGCCAGTATCTTGCGCGGCGGCAGTGAAAGTGCCCTGTCGAACCGCGCGATTCATGCCTGTCTTATTCAGGGATTGGAGGAGGCGGGCCTCAGCCCCGACTGTATTCAGTTGATCCCGACACAGGACCGCGCCGCCGTTGGTGAGCTGCTGGGGCTGGTGGGTTATGTGGATATTATTGTCCCCCGTGGTGGCAAGTCACTGATCGAGCGGGTGCAGAATGACAGCCGGGTTCCGGTCATGGCTCATCTTGACGGTATCTGCCATATCTATGTGGACAAACAAGCCGATCTGGAAAAGGCCGTTGCCATCACGCTCAATGCCAAAATGCGCCGCACTGGCATCTGCGGGGCCGCTGAAACCCTGTTGATTGATGAGGCCGTTTTGCAAAGCCATTTGCCCGCCATTATGGATGCCTTGAAAATTGCCGGATGTGAGTTGCGCGGTGATAATGCCGTTTGTGATCTGGATACGTCGGTAACACCCGCCACAGAAGAAGACTGGAACACGGAATATCTGGATAGTATACTGTCCATAAAAACTGTGACTGGCTCAGAAGCGGCTATTGCACATATCGCCGCCCACGGCTCCCAGCATACTGAATGTATCATCACGGAAAATGCAAAAACGGCGGAAGAATTCCTCACGCTCGTCGATAGTGCCATCGTCATGCATAATACCTCGACCCAGTTCGCGGATGGCGGCGAATTTGGCATGGGAGCCGAGATTGGTATTTCCACAGGCAAAATGCACGCCCGCGGCCCGGTGGGGCTGGAGCAGCTCACCAGTTATAAATATCAGGTTAGGAGCGATGGCCAAACCAGAGCTTAATATTTTTCCCACAGGGGACAGGCCAGAACACTGGAATGGGATGAAAGTCGGGCTTTTGGGCGGGTCTTTTAATCCGGCCCATGCTGCCCATCTGGAAATCACCCTTTCCGCGCTGGAAAAGCTCGAACTCGATGCGGTCTGGTGGCTGGTCTCGCCGCAAAACCCGCTGAAATCAGCGGATGATATGGCGGGTCTTGATCAACGCATGGAGAGTGCGCGGGCGATGGCCACGGACGACCGAATTTATATCACTGATCTGGAGAGCCAGCTTGGGTCAAATTATACGGTAGATACGCTGGACAGTATAATAAAACGACTGCCCGAGACACGCTTTATCTGGCTCATGGGTGCCGATAATCTGGCTCAGTTTTCCCAATGGAAAGACTGGAAGAAAATAGTTCGCACAGTAGCATTTGCGATTTTTGATCGTCCGATGTATTCTAGGGCGGTAGAGGAGAGTGACGCGGCAGAGCTTTTCAGGGATGCTCAAATTCCGGAAAGCCAAGCGGCAACACTCAGCTCACGGAAAGCCCCGGCATGGATATTCATCCGGGATATACAAAATCCGTTGTCATCCACAGAGATACGACGGAAAAAACTTTAAATCCAAGAGGTTACAACCAAAATTGCCTAGTAATAACACATCGGAAGATGACACATTATCTTCTATTGAACCGCATAGTACGGACACCCTTCTGGGAGTTATCATTAACTCTCTTGAAGACGACAAAGCGGAAGAAATCATTTCCATAGACCTTAAAGGGAAAAGCAGCATAGCCGATTCGATGATCATTGCGTCGGGTCGTTCCACGCGGCAGGTCGCGGCTATTGCAGATCATCTGGTCACAAATATCAAGAAATCCGGCTATGGCAACTCCAAGGTCGAAGGCCTGGAGAAAGCCGACTGGGTATTGATTGATGCCGGCGATGCCATCATCCATGTTTTCCGGCCGGAAGTGCGCAGCTTCTATAATCTGGAAAAAATGTGGGACATGGATATCCGTCCCGACGATTTTACCCCGGACAAGGTGCTAAGCAGTTAAGTCCTGATGCATCTTACCATCATCGCAGTAGGCCGCATAAAAAAAGGGCCGGAGAGCCAGCAGATTGAGACCTATCTCAAACGCTGTCCCTGGCCCGTTAAAATTATTGAGGTTGAAGAGAAACGCCCCATTAAGGGGGCGGAGCGTATGTCACGGGAAGGTGATTTGATCCTGAAGGCGATCCCTGATAATTCCCATGTCATCGCACTTGATGAGCGTGGAAAATCTATGCGAAGTACGGATTTTGCAGACTTGATCCGCGACCGTCAGGACAGCGGGGTGGCTAACCTCACTTTCCTTATCGGTGGCGCAGATGGCTATGCCGCCCCTGTTAAAAAGCGGGCGAATTTCCTGTTATCGCTTGGGGATATGACGTGGCCCCATATGATGGCGCGGGTCATGTTAACGGAACAGTTATATCGGGCGTCCTGTATTTTAGCGGGACATCCCTATCATAAGGATTGAATTTACAAGCCTTTAACCTGGATTCTGTTATAAATGTTATTATATATTGAAGATGGATTTTAAACGACCAATGAATATTATGAAACCAGCCAAACCTGTTGTTCTGTGCATCCTTGATGGATGGGGTAGCCGTAATGAGGCCTTGGATAACGCTATCGTCCTCGGGCAGACACCAAATTTTGACCAAATGACCCGATCCTGCCCCATTTCTTATCTTGAAACCAGTGGCCTGAGAGTGGGTCTGCCGAACGGACAGATGGGCAATTCGGAAGTAGGCCATACCAATCTGGGCGGGGGCCGGGTGGTGCTGCAAGATCTACCACGCATTGATAAATCCATCGCGGACGGTGTCTTTTCTGACATTGAAACTTTACAAGCCACAATAGCCAACCTGAAATCCACCGGCGGAACTTGCCACCTTATGGGGCTAATGTCTCCGGGGGGCGTTCATAGCCATCAGGATCATATGGTGGCACTGGCCAAGACCCTGTCTGATGCCGGTATTCCGGTTGCGGTTCATGGTTTTCTGGATGGGCGGGATGTGCCGCCAAGCAGCGCCAAAGGTTTTGTGGAAAAATTTGAACTGGATATCAGCCCCTTTGACAATGTGAATTTTGCCACCGTGACCGGGCGTTATTATGCCATGGACCGGGATACACGATGGGACCGGGTCGAAAAAGCCTATCACGGCTTGGTGGATGCTGTGGGCAACAAGTCCCCCAGTGCCGTTGAGGCCGTTGAGGCCGGTTACAGCGACAAGCTCACCGATGAATTCATATTGCCCACCATCATCGGGGATTATGACGGCATGAAAGACGGAGACGCCCTGCTTATGGCCAATTTCCGGGCCGACCGGGCGCGGGAAATTCTGACCGCACTGGTGGACCCTGATTTTAACGGCTTCCCCATAGAAAAAACCATTAATTTTTGCAGCCGCCTTGGTATGAGTGGATATTCAGTGGCCCTGAACGCCTTTATGGCAACCCTGTTCCCCTCGGAGAAACTCGCCGACACATTGGGCGAGGTCATTTCCCGAAACGGACTGAAGCAGTTACGCATTGCCGAGACCGAAAAATATGCCCATGTAACCTTTTTCTTTAATGGCGGCAGTGAAGAGGTTTACCAAGGGGAAGACCGAATATTGATTCCGTCACCGGATGTGGCAACCTATGACCTGAAGCCGGAAATGTCCGCGCCAGAGGTCACCGACAATCTGGTCAAAGCGATCACGTCAGGGAAATATGACCTGATTGTGGTGAATTTTGCCAACCCGGATATGGTGGGCCATACCGGCATTATGGCGGCGGCAAAAATCGCCGTTGAAACCGTCGACAATAGCCTTGGCCGGCTAAAAGCAGCTTTGGAAGATGTTGGCGGAACTATGCTGGTGACCGCCGATCACGGCAATATCGAATTAATGAAAGACCAGAAAACCGGTCAGCCCCATACGGCGCATACCACTAATCTGGTTCCCTTTATTCTGGTGAATGGCGGCGAAAATTATACTTTGGAAGATGGCTGTCTGGCCGATGTGGCCCCAACAATCCTGCACCTCATGGGGCTAGAGCAACCTGAAGCCATGACCGGAAACTGTCTGTTGAAAGATACAATGGGGAGCAAGGCTACTGCTTAAACTGTCTCACCATATGAGCAATGGATGGCCCGTGGTAATCCTGTTCGCGCTTTTCTGGTTAATACCGGGAAACAGCTTGGCTAATCAGGGTATTGCGGAAAATGATGAGGCCCTGAAAAAGGTACAGGATCAAATAACGGCTGCTGATAAGCGTGCAAAAAAGCTTGAAAAAGAAAGCATTGCCCTTAATCAGAAAATTACCGACCTACGTCAGGACCTGATGATATCCGCTAAGAAAATTCAGGATGCTGAGGAAGCCGTTACCACAAAGGGAGCGCATCTTGGCATGCTTGATGTACAGGAAAGTGACCTGCAAAAATCCCTGAAAACAAAATACCGCCAGATGGCAAAAAACCTCGCCGCCATGCAACGGTTAAGCCGACAACCCGCAGAGCTGGTCGCCTACCGTCCTGAAAAAGTAATCAATAGCCTGCGCAGTGCCAGCCTGTTGAAAATAATACAGCCCGAATTAAAACTGCGGGCGGACGAAATCCAGAAAGATATGACGCGCCTTAACCGGGTTCGGGAACAAATCAGCCGGGAGCAGGAAGAGATGGCATCACTTCTTGAAGCTCTGACCTCTGAGCAGATTGAAATGAATGAGCTATTAGCGGCGCGGCGGGTAAAGCAAAAAGAGCTTCGGGAAGCTACCCGGTCGGAACGGCGGAAATTAAAAATATTCGCCGCTCAGGCCAAAAACCTGAAGGATCTGATGGTAAAGATTAAACGGGAAAACAAAGCAAGGGAATTAACCCGCAAGAAAAACCTGAAGAATAAATATGATTCGCGGCCCGGCGCCGCCCTTTCTTTTGCCAAAGCCAAGGGTAGAATCCCCCTTCCCGCGCGTGGGTCCCTGACCCGGACTTACGGCTCAAAAAACCCGGAAGGCCTGTCTTCAGAAGGGATTATCATTCATACCCTGCCACGGGCGATGGTAATTTCCCCCCATGAAGGGCGCATTGTATTTGCCGGAAAATTCAGGTCTTACGGTCAATTGTTGATTATCGCCCACGGACCAGAGTATCATACGCTTTTGGCGGGAATGACCCGTCTTGATGTGGAAGTCGGCCAATGGGTACTTAAGGGTGAACCCATCGGGCAAATGGCTGCCGACAAAGATAAGGCAAAGAAAACCGGAAATATTTCCGGACAGAATTTATATGTGGAATTAAGACAAATGGGGAAACCCATTAATCTGCTGCCGTGGATTGTGGCGCGTGATAGAAAGGTACTTTGATAAATGAGAAAATATGTTGCAACCCTGATGGTATCCTTAGCCATTATAAGTGTCACGCTCTTTGGGGCTACCACAACCCAGAGCAAAACAACAGATACCTACAAACAGCTCAATCTGTTTGGTGATGTATTTGAAAAAATTCGCGCCCAATATGTACGTGAGGTAACCGATGAAGAATTGATCGAAGCTGCGATCAACGGCATGTTAAGCTCACTGGACCCTCATTCCAGCTACCTTACGCCAAAGAGCTTTGATGATATGCAGGTACAGACCAAGGGTGAATACGGTGGCCTAGGCATGGAAGTAACATTGGATAAGGGTGTTGTGCGTGTTGTGTCCCCCATTGACGATACCCCCGCAACCCGCGCCGGAATACAGGCGGGCGATTATATTACCAAGCTTGACGGTAAACAGATCATGGGCATGAGCCTGAATGATGCTGTCGCACTGATGAAAGGCGAAATAGGCACAGACATCATATTAACTGTCGTGCGCAAGGGTGAAAAAGAGCCCCTTGAAATTACCCTGACCCGCGACACCATTACTCTCAAATCAGTGCGCCACCGCCTTGAGGGAGAGGTCGGATATATCCGGATTTCCTCTTTCACAGAAAAAACCGAGAGCGGGCTTCTGGAAGCACTGACTAAGATCAACGAGGAACTTGGTGACAATCTTCAGGGCATAGTACTTGACTTGCGCAATAATCCCGGCGGCCTGCTGACTCAGTCCATCGCCGTATCAAGCACCTTCCTTGAACGTGGGGAGGTTGTTTCAACCCGCACGCGCAACGATGAGCATGTCCAGCGTTTTCCCGCCCGTAAAGGCGATGTCACCGGGGGCAAACCCATGATCGTCCTGATCAATGGTGGCTCCGCCTCAGCATCGGAAATCGTTGCCGGAGCCCTTCAGGATCATCGGCGGGCCGTTGTGGTTGGCACCCAGTCCTTTGGCAAAGGGTCCGTACAAACGGTCATTCCCCTTGGGGCCAACGGTGCAATGCGCCTGACCACGGCCTATTATTTCACCCCTTCGGGCAATTCCATACAGAGCGAGGGCATCACCCCGGATATTATGGTGGAACAGATCAGATTTGATAAATCCAAAAAGATCAACAGCCGCCGCCGTTCTGAAAATGACCTGCGGGGTCGTCTGGCCAACCCAAACGGTAAATCAGATGATAAAGATCAAAAAGAATCCAAGGACGATAAGCCGGAGGACGCCGCCAACGACAATAAAGATGATGAAAAGAAGGATGAAGAGCCTGTAGTGACGACGGCTCAGGACGATTACCAACTGAATTATGCCATCAATCTATTGCATGGCATGGCCATTGCCAGAAATTCAGAATAACGGTTATAATAAAAATGGTTGATACACCAGAACTAACGAGCATAACACGTGACAGAGCCGTTCGACCTCTCATGGTCGCTTGGATATTTGTCTTTGTCATACTGGGAACAGGGTTTGCCTGGTTATCCCTTTCTCCTGACTTGCCCCCTGAGCCGGATGGAAGCCCGGATCAGACAGACCATATTGCTAACGTGCCTACCACAGACCACGATATTACAATCGCCAGCACCATACCCTATCCTGACACAAAAATACCGGATGAAAAGAACGAAATTGCCCCCAAGACCGAGAGTGAGACAGAAGACAGTCCCACAGGCATAAGTCTGGATAAAGCCCCCATAGAAGGTTTGGTGATGGTGGGAGCCAACGGCCCCCTGCCGGTGCTTGGCCCTGATTCTATGGTCGCTTGGAAAGAATATGCCCGACCCTATGAGGTTCAGGATAAAAACCGCCCTAAAATAGCTATTCTTGTCACCGGAATTGGCCTGAACAGCAAATCAACCGACTTTGCCATTAAGAGATTGCCGGGCCAGATTGATCTGGGCTTTTCACCCTATGGCCGCGAATTACAGAAATGGATGGATAAGGGGCGGGAATATGGTCATGAAGCCTTTCTTATGATCCCGACCGAACCACTTAAATATCCGGAAAATGACCCCGGCCCCCATACGCTGCTCACGGGGGCCTCTGCGCGGGATAATCTGAAAAAACTTGACTGGCTGTTATCGCAGGTTACGGGGTATGTGGGGGTTATCAACGAAATGGGGTCAAAATTTACTACCTCTGAAGCAGATATCAAGCCCATTCTGAAAGATCTGAATGGGCGGGGATTAATGTTTCTGGACTCCCGCTCCACCCGCTTCAGTGTGGCTGCCAAAATGGCGCGGCGTATCGCTATGCCCCGCGCCCTTAATAATCTTTATATTGATAATGTCATTAATTCGAGAGAGATTGCTCAAAATCTCACTATATTAGAGAATACCGCCCACACTTATGGCGCAGCGCTCGGTGTGGCCCGCGCTTTTCCCCTGACCGTAACGGAACTTGAAAGTTGGGCGAAGGGGCTGAAAGCCCGCGGTATTGATCTTGTTCCCATAACCGCCATCGCCAACCAACAGCCCATCAGGTAACATTCCGGCGACTTAAAAGCCGCAAGGAAGCGGCCTCTGATATTGCCTGTAACGTTCCTTATGCCATCCCGGAGGTAACATTCTTTTGATCATGACCGCAAACAAGTTTATAGTATTCTTTGTAAATATACGGAATAAATAAATATGTCTAATGAAGCAGCCGTTCGTCCCTATCGTCCCTGTGTCGGCATGATGATATTGAACGCAGAAGGCAAGGTTTTTGTAGCCAAACGCATTGATACAATGGTCGAAGCCTGGCAGATGCCCCAAGGTGGTATTGATGAGGGTGAAGATCCCCGCACTGCTGTCTTTCGTGAAATGGAAGAAGAAATTGGCACCAGAAATGCCGAAATCATTACGGAACATGGTGACTGGTTACAGTATGATCTTCCGGATCATCTGATCGGCAAGGTCTGGAAGGGCAAATACCGCGGCCAGAGAATGAAATGGTATCTCATGCGCTATCTTGGGGCGGACAGTGATATTGACCTGGAGACCCATCATCCGGAATTTAGCACGTGGAAATGGCTGGATATGAGCGAGCTGGTCGATAGTATCGTTGAGTTTAAACGGCCTTTATATGCACAGCTTGTTAAGTATTTTGGATCGGTGGTATGATTAAAAAAACCTCCCAGCCCACAGTTTTTGAATGTACAGAATTATGTATTAAATCCTCTATTCGGCAGGCTTATGGCTGTTTATGGCATTATAAATTTCAGCATGTCATGATTTCCCTTGCCGCTGCACTGCCCTTTTGTCTGTCGGGATTTTTTGGTGCCCTTGACCCGGTCTTTTCAATTTCCCCTCTGGCAGAAAAAATGCCGGAAGGATTTAACCTGTCCTTTATCATATTGGTTCTGACCACATTCTTATGGGCCATACCCATGATCATCCTGTGGCATCGGCTCTATCTTCTGGGGCCGGAGCATCTTATCCGGAAAAAAGTCTGGCCGTTGATTACCCGCAGCCTGATAGTTAGCAGCCATTCGCTGGTTTTCTTTGGCATGGGACTGGTTGCAGCAGACGCGATTATATGGGGG
>DAOWHQ010000016.1:0-2492 GCA_030641355.1 Alphaproteobacteria bacterium | reverse complement strand
TAAGATATATGAAACCGACAGCTTCGTTCAGGTCCAAATTTCAGTATACCAACCTGATGTATCTTGCCGCTGGTAGAATTATCCCCGAAATAACCGGTAAAAACTGGCATGAGTTCAGAGATTTTGGCTCTGATCTGCGCGATGGGGCGGCCTTGGCGGCATTGATCGCCGAAGCCTCAGCCGGAGATGTTCGTCAGCTCCGTGTTGCAGAATCTCTGGACCGGGAATTTGACAGCCGGAAATATTTCAGCACTCAGGAACAGGCGTGGCTGTTGCTCGCGACCCATAGTATGAGTAAGGGAAATAGTGACGGATTTCAGGTGGCCCTAAATCAAAAAGATCTGCCCTCATCCAAAGAGGCTTTGCGTTACAGACTGAAGCCACAGGATGTCATGACGGGTTTTGATATTGAGAATATTGGCAGGCCGCCTATCCGGGCTATACAATCCATTCGGGCCGTACCCTCAGCCCCCCAGAGTCCGGCATCCAATGGGTTTCAGATCACCCGCAAAATTCTCAGCCTTACGGGACAACCTGTCGATCTGAAGGCCATCAAACAGAATGATATGATGGTGGTGGTGATACAGGGCTGGTCGAAGAATAAAATTGACCATGAAGCCTTGATTGTCGATCTTCTGCCCGCTGGGTTTGAGATCGAGAATTCAGCTATCGGCGGTTATAACTCGCAGGATGAGATGAACTTCCTGCCGCCAAAATCATATTTTCTTTATGAAGCAGCGCGGGATGATCGTTATGTGGCGGCTATGGATCTTGGCTCCTATAACCGGAAATTCACCACATCCTATATTGTGCGCGCTGTGACCCCCGGCACTTATGTGCTTCCCGCAGTCTTTGTAGAGGATATGTATAAACCGCAATATCATGCTCGCGGGGCCGTCAGTTCTGTGACCATTACAAAATGACGGTCATGGGCAAAAAATTCACCAAAATAACATTAGGGCTACTCTGCCCTATTGTCCTGTTTGTGGTGTTGAACTTTGCCTTTCCTCTTAATCTTGACCGTTACCACACATTATCCACCGAAATACTGGATGATCAGGATCAGCCTTTGCGTATTTACCTGTCCAATGATGGTTATCTGCGGCTTCCCGTAAAGCCTGATGCTGTGGACCCCAATTATATCAAGATGCTGATTGCCTATGAGGACAAACGCTTTTATCAGCATTATGGCGTAGACCCCTTAGCGCTACTCAGGGCGGGGGGACAGGCCATATCATCAGGACGGATCGTGTCGGGTGCTTCCACCCTGACTATGCAGGTGGCGAAGCTGCTGGAGCCCCGGCCCCGTACCTTCACCTCTAAGATGATTGAGATATTCCGGGCGATACAGTTGGAAAGCAAATTTACCAAGGATGAAATCCTGTCCATGTATCTGACCATCGCCCCCTTTGGCGGCAACCGTGAGGGGATCAGGGCCGCAAGCCTAACCTATTTCAACCGCAGCCCGCGCCAGATGACCGCCGGAGAGGCCGCTCTTTTTGTCGCCCTGCCCCAGTCACCCAGCCTGAACCGGCCCGACCGACATCCGATACGGGCCAAGCAGGCTAGAGATAAAATATTAAAGCGCATCAGGCAAAGCGGCGCTTTTGCTCCCGATGTTATTGACATGGCCCTGAAGGAAGTGGTCAGCGCCAAAACAAATCCCCTGCCCATGCTGGCCCCGCTGCTATCGGACAGGCTGAAATTCCAGAAAGGGAAAGAGCAAAGCCATAAAACATGGATCAATGCCGACCTGCAACGCTGGACTGAAAGCAATATTCGGGCCTATGCAAAGACATTGCCGGTGGGGACTTCCGCCGCCATCCTGATCGTAGAAAACAAAAGCCGCCATACGTTAAGCTATGTGGGCAGTGCTCAATATAATGATGAACAGAGTCACGGTTTTGTGGATATGGTTCGGGCCATACGTTCCCCCGGCTCGACCCTGAAACCGATGATTTACGGCATGGCACTGGAACGTGGGATGGCCCATCCCGAAAGCCGGATTAATGACGTGCCTACCGCCTTTGGCTCCTACGCACCTAAGAATTTCAGGGATGAGCATTATGGCGATATTTCCCTGAAAACCGCCCTGAGAAAATCGCTGAATGTTCCGGCGGTGATCGCTCTGGAACGGGTCGGGCCAACGATTTTTGTGGAAAAGATGCGCCGCCACGGATTTGAGATGATCCTGCCGGGCAGAAGTACCAAACCCGGTCTTGCCGTGGCGCTCGGCGGGGTTGGCACAAGGCTGGAGAGCCTGGTCAGAACCTATGCCGCCATGGCCAGTGATGGTCGCATAACTGAACTCGAACATATCAGAAAATATCCGATTACGCGGGAGGCAAGTCAGGCGTTTCTAGGTAAAAAAAGCCTGTGGTATCTGGCAGATATATTGCGCGGGGTACAGGCCCCGGCGGGATTGCTCAACGAAAGTTTTAAGCCCAAACGGCGCGATATTTCCTATAAAACCGGAACCTCTTATGGCTTTC
>DAOWHQ010000178.1:0-4601 GCA_030641355.1 Alphaproteobacteria bacterium | reverse complement strand
TGACGAAGAAGAAGTACTGGAAGAAGTGATCGTTACTGGTATTCGTGCCAGCATCATGAATTCCGTTGCTAGAAAACGTGATAATTCATCAATTGTCGAAGCAGTTTCTTCTGAAGACATTGGTAAATTGCCGGATTCAAGTATCGCAGAATCAATCGCACGTTTGCCCGGTATTGCGGCACAGCGTCTTGATGGTCGCGCCAATGTGATTTCCATTCGTGGTTTGTCACCTGACTTTACAACAGCATTGTTGAATGGCCGCGAACAGGTTACATCAAATAACAACCGTGGTGTTGAATTTGATCAGTATCCTTCAGAGCTGATGAGCGGCGTAACCGTTTATAAAACACCAGATGCCGGCCTTATGGGTCAAGCAATCGGTGGTACCATTGACCTTCATACAATTCGTCCTCTTGCCCATGGTAAGCAGTCAATTGCTATTGGTGTACGTGGTGAATATAATGATCTTGGTGCATTGAATGCCGGAACAACAGCCACAGGATATCGTGGCAGCGTTTCTTATATTGATCAATTTGCTGATGATACTATTGGTATCGCGCTTGGTTATGCCCGCATGGTGTCTCCTTCACAGGAAGAACGCTGGCAGGCATGGGGCTATCCAAACCTTGATTATAATAGTGATAACCCACTTGTTCTTGGTGGTGCAAAACCGTTTGTAAAATCAAATAAACTGACACGTGACGGCCTTATGGGTGTGTTTGAATATGAGCCAGATGATGCGCTTCATATGGTTGTTGATGTTTATTACTCAAAATTCAGCAACGTTCAGCGTTTGCGTGGTATTGAGATTCCGGGCCAGTGGGGCGGCGGATGGGGTAATAGCGGCATTACACCTATAACTGTGGAAAATGGCCTGGTTACCGAAGGCGTTATAAATGACGCGGCTGTTGTTGTTCGTAATGATGTCACCGACCGTGATGTTACAACATGGTCTGCGGGCTGGAATGCTGAATATCAGGTAAATGACGAATGGTCAGTAGAAGGCGATATCGCTTATTCCAAAGTTGACCGTACATTGCGCGCAATGGAAAGCTATGCCGGTACAGGACGTGGCAACGGTAATGGTGCTACGGATGAGATCGGTTTCAAAATGACGGACGATGGTTCTGCTATTTTCTCACCTGGTCTTGATTATTCGGATCCGAATGTTATCAAGTTGGGTGGACCTTTCGGCTGGGGTAACCCACTTGGTCCAAACAGTCAGGATGGCTTTATTAACAAACCTGTTGTCAAAGATGAGCTTTCCGCTATTCGTCTGAGTGCAGAACGTCAATTTGAAGATAGCGCCTTCAGTAGTGTTGAAATTGGCGCTCGCTATAGCACACGTGATAAATCACTGACCGATAACGGGTTTTACCTGACATTGAAGGGCTATTTGGATGATCCGGATCATATGCTGACAGTTCCTGATCAATATCTTCTGGAGCCAACATCGCTTGATTTCTTTGGTATGGGCCCAATGCTTAGCTACGATTCATTGGCTTTCTATGATGATGGTGGTTACATCGAAACTGATGTGACAAGTGTTGATCAAGCCCGTGCCGTGAATACATGGAAGGTTAAAGAAAAAGTCTTTAATGTTTATGTGCAGACAAATATCGATACCGAGTTTAATGGTAATCGTCTTACAGGTAACATTGGTGTTCAGGCGGTTCATACGGACCAGAGTTCAGAAGGCCGTGCTGCTATCAATGACAATGGTACTGTTGTTGTCTCAGACGTTACAGGTGGCGACAAATACTGGACATTCCTGCCTAGCGCCAACTTAAGCCTTGAAGTTGCTGAAGATACATACCTTCGTATTGCCGGTGCCCGTGTTATGGCCCGTGCGCCGATGGATAAAATGAACGCTTCACGTGGCTTTAACTATAATGCTACCAATGCGAGCATCACTGATCCTACGCAGTCTGCGTGGAGCGGTTGGGGTGGTAACCCTGAACTTCGTCCATGGATGGCAACCCAGTTTGACATGAGTTTCGAAACTTATTTCGGTGAAGGTGGTTATGTTGCAATGGCGGCTTTCTATAAGAAGCTGCAAAACATTCATTTTGACCAGGGTAATATTCAGGACTTTACAGGAGCAACTATCCCTGAGGGTCAGGCGCAGCCAGCAACATTCTTAGGTTCCGTTTGGTCACCTACCAATGGCGAAGGCGGCGGAATGTATGGCTTCGAATTTTCAACCTCTCTACCTGGTTCTCTGGTTTCAGAATCTCTTGACGGATTTGGTGTTCTCTTTAGTGCATCCCTGACAAAGGCCTCTGTACGGCCAACTAAGGATGCCCCCGAGATTGATATGCCAGGACTGTCAGAAACTGTTCTGAATGGTACACTCTATTATGAGAAGCATGGTTTTCAGGCACGGGTTAGTGCACGTCATCGGTCAGATTTCCTTGGTCAAGTTTCCGGCCTAAGTCTGGCGAATGATATGGTATTCATCAAAGCTGAAACAATCATTGATGCCCAAATCGGTTATGATTTCACTGATCATGGCATAGACGGACTATCTGCATTGTTCCAGGTTAATAACCTGACCAATGAGAAGTTCTCTACATTCCAGAATGGTGATGCCCGTCAGGTACGTGACGTCCAGAATTATGGTCGTACATTCATGATCGGCCTGAACTACCGGATGTAATCTGATTTGAATAAGATTTAAACAGGCCCTTGTAGATGTAACGTCGACAAGGGCCTGTTTTTTTAGTACAGCTTGAACAATTAAAAACCAAGGTCAGGAGTTAATATAATCATGAACGATGATAGTGTTCGGAAAATAGTTATAGTCGGTGGCGGAACTTCTGGCTGGATGACAGCAAGTATGCTGGCGAAGCTTCTTGGCCCTCAAATTGACATTACCTTGGTGGAATCCGATGACATCGGCATCATTGGCGTTGGGGAAGCAACCATCCCGCCAATACAGGTTTTTAATAATGTTCTTGGACTGGATGAAGATGATTTTCTAAGCAAAACCCAAGGCACGATTAAGCTTGGTATTCAGTTTGAAAACTGGGGTACTGTTGGCAATAAATATATGCATGCCTTTGGAAATATTGGCCATGAAATAGATTTGCTGCCGTTTCATCATTATTGGCTGCGGGCACAGGCCGATGGCGATACCAGCGATTTATGGGACTATTCCTTCAATTATCAGGTGGCTAAGGCCGATAAATTTTCCCGCCTTGATAAAATCCCTGATTCTCCCCTGTCGGGCGTAACCCATGCCTTTCATTTTGATGCTCTGCTCTATGCAAAATACCTGCGTCAGGGTAGTGAAAAACTGGGCGTTAAGCGCATAGAAGGTCTTGTTATTGATACGCAGCTTAATGCTGAAACAGGCTTTATTGAATCAATCTCTTTAAAAAATGGCACAAGAATAGAAGGCGACTTCTTTATTGATTGTACGGGCTTCCGGTCTGTGTTGATGGGCGGCGCCCTTGGGGTTGGCTATACCAGTTGGGCCGATTGGTGCAGGGTTAACCGCGCCATCGCCGTGCCAACGGAAAATGGCGAACGTCTGCGCCCCTATACCCAGTCAATCGCCCATAGTTCCGGCTGGCAATGGCGTATTCCGCTTCAGAGCCGCGCGGGCAATGGCCATGTATATTGCAGTGACTTTATGAGCGAAGATGAGGCCACGGATATATTGCTGAATAATCTGGAAGGCGAAACTTTAGCCGATCCGCGCACCTTTAGCTTTACGGTCGGGCGGCGGGAAAAATTCTGGCATAAGAACTGTGTCGCCATCGGGTTGTCCAGTGGGTTTCTGGAGCCGCTTGAATCAACCGCTATTCATCTTATTCAAAATAGCGTTGTCAAGCTTGCACAAATGTTCCCGACCAAGGGCTTTTCAACGGCTAATGAAGACGAATATAACAAACAGGTTGGCTTTGAATTTGAACGTATCCGCGACTTTATCATCATGCATTATAAAGTAAGCGAACGCACAGACAGCCCGTTCTGGCGTCATTATCAGGATATGGAAATTCCTGAATCCCTACAGCACCGGTTGGATTTATTTGAAACCACAGGCCGTATTTTCCGCGAAAATAACGAACTATTCTCGGAAGCTGCATGGTTGCAGGTCATGTATGGTCAGGGCTTAAGGCCTAAAAGTTATCATCCAATAGCTGATGCTATGGCGGATGCCAATCTTAAGGGTTTTCTGGCCGACCTTAAGTCTATTATTGATGGCAATATAAAAAAATTACCGTCTCATCGGGACTTTATAGCTGATAACTGCGCCGCTGATGGAGCCTGATCAGAATATTTAATATTGTAATATAAAAAAATATAGGGAGAAAAGTTATTTTTAGGGTTATTTCAAAGACGGCTACAACAGCTATTTTGTTGATTGTAGGATTTATTAGTTGTGCAAATGCGGCAGATTCTGTTTTTTATAGGGTCACTTCACCAGATAATCAGCTTATTGTCACCGTAGACCTTGAAAACCAAGTCCCTTTTTATAAGGTATCCCGTCACGGCGAAACTGTGATTGAGAAATCCAGACTGGGGCTGCGTTTCAAGGATGCGCCCCATCTGGATAGCGGTTTTGTCATTTCATCGTCCGGGACAACTTCCTT
>DAOWHQ010000237.1:0-5604 GCA_030641355.1 Alphaproteobacteria bacterium | reverse complement strand
GATTGTCATGCCACGGTCTACGGCCTTGCACATATCATAGATGGTCAGCGCGGCGACGGATACGGCGCTTAAGGCTTCCATTTCGATACCTGTGCGGCCATAGAGGTTGGCGGTGGCAAATATTTCAACGCAACTGTCCTTGGCGTTACATTCAAGATCAACTTGTATGTTTTGCAGGGGCAGGGGATGGCACAGGGGGATCAGGTCGGCGGTTTTTTTGGCGGCCATGATGCCAGCCAGACGGGCAACGGAGAAAACATCACCCTTTTTAACACCGCCATCTTCGATCAGGGCCAATGTTTCAGGTGCCATTGTAATCCGTCCACGGGCATCGGCACGGCGGTGCGTTTCTTGCTTCAGGGATACATCAACCATGCTTGCTTTACCGTCAGCGTCCAGATGGGTTAGTTTAGACATTATTTATCCTTCAATTAATTTACGGGTCGCGGTGGCGACATCCTGTTGTCTCATCAGGGATTCCCCGATAAGAAATGAGTTAATACCACATTTATCCTGTAGCATCAGCAAGTCTTCATGGGTGAATATACCGCTCTCACTTACCAACATTCTACTGGAATCAATCATTTCTGCAAGTCGCAGAGTGACATCAAGAGAAACCTCAAAAGTCTTTAAGTTCCGGTTGTTTATGCCTATGAGCGGACTTTTTAAGTTAAGAGCGCGCTCCATTTCCGCCTCGTCATGGGTTTCGATCAGAACATCAAGGCCACATTCCATTGCCACTTGTTCCAGTTCACGGGCAAGGGCATCATCCAGCATAGCCATTATCAGCAGAATACAGTCCGCACCCATGGCACGGGCTTCCACCACCTGATAAGGGTCAATCATGAAATCCTTGCGCAGGACAGGCAATGATGTGGCGGCACGGGCCGCGATAAGAAAATCATCACAGCCCTGAAAATATGGCACGTCCGTCAGCACAGACAGGCAACTTGATCCACCACCCTCATAAGCACGGGCGAGCAGTGGCGGATTGAAATCTTCCCGGATCAGTCCCTTGCTGGGGCTGGCTTTTTTGATCTCGGTAATCAGGCCAAAGCGGCCTTCGTCTTTTGCTGTGCACAGGTTTTTATAGAAACCGCGTACGGGCGAAGCCTCTTTTGCTTGAGATTCCAATGTGGCAAGGGATGTGCGTTCTTTACAGTCCGCGATATGCAGACGCTTATCGGCGGCTATTTTGTCAAGAATATTACTCATTTGACATTGTTATCCACTGGTCTAGCTTCTTATGCGCCGCCCCGCTATCAATAGCTTTGGCGGCAATGGTCGCACCCTGTTTCAGGTCTTCTGCTTTTCCTGCTACCAACAATGCCGCCGCACAATTAAGCAGGACAATTTCACGGTAAGCATTTTTAGCGCCTTTCAAAACAGCCCTGAGGGCATTGGCATTATGTGTCGCATCGCCGCCGCGAATTTCTGAAAGGGCATAGTTTTTTAATCCGGCATCTTCCGGTGTTACCTCAAATGATGTCACCTTGCCTTGGGTATATTCAGAGACATATGAAGGGCCGGAAATGCTCAGTTCGTCAAGACCATCTGCGCCGTGAACGACCCAGACCTTTTCTGATCCCAACTTGCCCAATACTTCGGCGAGGGGGGCAGTCCATTTCTTGTCAAATACGCCGATCACCTGATATTTGGCACCAGCAGGATTGGACAGGGGGCCGAGAAGGTTGAAAATTGTTCGTGTGCCAAGGGATGTGCGCGATGGCCCCACATGGCGCATGGCACTGTGGTGACGGGTTGCCATCATAAATCCGATGCCGATGTCGGCGACACAGCGTTCAACTACATCCATCGGGGCGTCAATGTTAATGCCAAGGGTTTCAAGCACGTCTGCGGAACCGGATTTGGACGATATGGCGCGGTTGCCGTGCTTGGCAACACTGACGCCACTGGCGGCTAATACAATGGCCGCTGCGGTTGATATATTATAGGTATGCGATCCATCACCGCCCGTGCCGCAGGTATCAATGGCGTTTTCCGGAGCCTTGATAAAATGGGCCTTGGCGCGCATAGCTTCGGCGGCACCGGTTATTTCCTCGATGGTTTCACCGCGCAGGCGCAGTCCCATGAGGAAAGCGCCGATTTGTGCGCCTGTAGCGTCCCCGCTCATCATGTAATTGAAAGCACTTCGGGATTCCTGCTGCGTGAGGCTCTCTCCAGAAGCGATTTTGTTGATCAGTGTTTTAAAATCAGGACTCATTTTTCATTATGCTTTCTGGCGATGTCCACAAAGTTTCTCAACAAATCATGACCATTTTCGGATTCGATGCTCTCCGGGTGGAATTGTACGCCGTGGACAGGGTGACTTTTATGTGATAGCCCCATAATAAGCCCGTCTTCGGTTTCGGCGGTGATTTCCAGACAATCGGGCAGGCTGTCGCGCTCCACAATCAGTGAATGATAACGGGTGGAGCGGAAGGGAGATGCGAATCCTTTAAAAATACTCATGCCTTTATGGTGAATATCGCTGACCTTGCCATGCATCAGGTAGGGGGCGCGGATAACCTTGCCACCATATATCTGACCGATGGATTGATGACCAAGACAGACGCCCATAATTGGCAGACTGCCTTGCGCCTGCTTGATCAGCTCAAGGCAGATACCGGCCTCATTTGGGGTGCAGGGGCCGGGGGACAGGACTACGCCCTCAATCTCGCCGGAGGATTTTTTGGCTAATATGTCTTCGATAGTAATGGCATCATTGCGGAAAACTTCCACATCCACACCAATTTCCCCCATATAATGATACAGGTTATAGGTAAAGCTGTCATAGTTATCGATCAAATAAAACATCATGTTTACTTTTTAATTATGGCACTCGTTGTATTGATGGCTACTTGTACAAAATAAATGCCTATGAGGTAAACAAATAAAAATCGCCGAGCGTTATTACACTCGACGATTTATTTTTTTTAGGTTTCGCGTTTGGTTAAACTCTAGGGTTGGCTCTAAAGATATCTTCATCAAACTCGCCTTCAGATTTAGCAACAGCTGTTGCCACTGCCAGATCTCCGGTGACATTGACTACAGTTCGCATCATATCAAGCGGGCGGTCAAATGGCAGCAAGAAGCCAACAACAAGTGCCGTTTGCTCACCGCTAACCCCGATTACGCCCAACACTGCGGCAAGAAGAAAGAGGCTGGCACTTGGTACTGCCGCTGTCCCTATTGAGACAAGTGTCGTGGTAAGCGCTATCAGGCCATAATCAACGATAGTCAAATCGATGCCAAGGGACTGGGCTGCAAAAATAGCAACGACACCCACATACATTCCTGTACCATCCATATTAATGGTCGCGCCAAGTGGTATTACACTGGATGCTACAGGGGTCTTGATACCTAAATTTTCCTCAGCAACTGCCATTGTAACAGGCATTGTGGCACTGCTTGATGATGTGGAAAATGCGATAAGTTGAGCATCTATTATGTCTTTGAAAAAGCGGGTTGCCGGCAATTTAAGCATGAATTTTATGATGCCGCCATGGGTAATTATCATATGAAGTAAAAAGCCAAGCGTTAATGTCAGGGCTAATGGCACAACATCAGCAAGTGCATTAATTCCTTTTGCGCCAGTGGTCGCAGCAATCAGTGCAAAGACCCCAAAAGGCGCCACTTCCATAATCATATGAATGATTTTTAACATTACTTCCGTTGCGCTATCCATTACGCTCGCAACGGCTTTACCTTTATCGCCAGCGAGCATAATCCCGGAACCGAAGATAATAGCAAAAAAGATCACCGCCAGAATATCACCATCTGCCAGAGCTGCAATGGGGTTTTTAGGCACAATACCCATCAATCTTTCACCGAGTGGCATTACAGGGGCCAGAGCTTCTGCTGTTGCCCCCATCATGTCTATGCCTACACCCGGCTGAATTATTGTCGCAAGGCCAAGACCAATTATAATTGCAACCGCAGTCGTCCCAATATAGAGGCTCATGGTTTTAATGCCGATTGAGCCCAGTTTTTTAGGGTCTCCCATTGCGACAATACCAGAGACAAGCGTAACAAATACCAAAGGCACAACAATCATGCGGATCAGGCGAATGAATATGTCACCAATCCATTTGATGTTAGCAGCACCTTCACCCCATATACTACCAATGAGTGCGCCTAAAATTAACGCACCAATAATACGTTTCCAAAGTGGTATTTTGAACCAGAAATTCCCCTTACCTGATTTGGCATCAGCCTTATCTGTATTAGTCATTTATTTTCCCTATATTATAGATATATTTTCCCTTAACTGATATCTTATACAACATTTGCTGTTAAGCCAAAGGCGCAAAGTTGTATAAGGTATTTAGGTACTCTAAATAATCTTTTTGGGTTTGTCACTTACAACTGCTGTATATTTAGGTGAAGTGGATACAGAGAGTAGAATTTAATTAGCAGAAATTGTAAATTTTAAAAGAATATTATCGTTACAGTGTAATAGCTTCTGCAAAGTTATCTTGTTTTTCACCTTTTATGATAAATAGTCTATCGGATTCAATACGGTTTCTGTCAACGATAACGTAGGTGATTATTTTTGTTTCTGCTTTGATTTTGACATTAATAAGTTCCAGATGAATCTTTACCGTCATGCGGGTGGCATCGTCAGTATATTCAAAATTATCTGGGAGGGGGGGGGATAGTTTTATTGGGTCCATTTCTGGAATTTCAATAACATATTCAGCATTTTCATATTTATCCTCTTTTGTGATGCAAAGTGCAATGGTTATTGAGAATTTAGGTAACATGACCTCATCTTTTCCTAAAAGATTTATTTCTCCATCATATGTTCCAATATAAATCGTTTTGTTGCTTTTTTCTATGCGGGTATCATCACAAAATATTGTATATGCAAATAGTGTCATTTTATGAGCGGCTCACTTGAAAAGAATGTATCATTCTTGGTTTTGTAGGTAATTCAATTTTGTTGTTATCTGGTTGTATAATCACATTTTCGGCGGTTTCTGTCTTGAAGTAATGGTCAAAGGTGGTTTTGTTTCCACCAATAGTTTTCATTGGAGTTAGTTTGAATTCAGGATGATGTTCCATTGCCCAAGCCATTTCTGCCAGAGTCCTTATAGATAAGTTGGATGTGCCATTAAATTTGCGAGTTATCAGTGATTTGTGGACGCCAAGCTTTTTGGCCAAGCCGGTTTTGGTTAGTCCGTCTTCTTCAGCACGTTTTGTGAAGGCTTGATATAGTTGATCGTGGATCTCGCCTAGTAGTCGTGCAAAAATCTTTCTTTTTTGACTTATTTTAATTCGATATGACATCTCTTACATCACCTATTATATATTTTTGTTCATCAAGATCTAATGATTTTCTGTATTTTCTTACTTTTTTTTCATAGTATTTTGGTCTTAGGGGACTATCGCCGCAGAGGTTGTTTTTTAAATCACAGAAACATGCAATAAATACGTCTTTTTTTACAAACCATCCAAAAACTCTCAAGTCTGTTAGCTTAAGTTCCCAACACCCATTGCCGTGATTCCATAACCGAATAAACTGTCCCGTCATATTTCCTCCTGATACGAAGGCGTTAAACGCAAGGAATACTTGTTCGGCGGGGTCGGCTTTTCCATCTT
>DAOWHQ010000231.1:0-5258 GCA_030641355.1 Alphaproteobacteria bacterium | reverse complement strand
GGGTATCGTGGTGGTGAAAGTTTTCCTTGTTGATATGAGCCAACTGGAAGGGCTGGCCCGCGCCATGTCCTTCATGGGACTGGGCGGGGCGTTGATCGGCCTTGGATATTTATATCAAAAGTTAAATCTGAAACAGGAAAGTTAAAAATCCAGTATAAATCTCCTTGCCAGCCTCTCGAATCTTCACTATAGCTGTCCCCAACGATGGTGCCTCGCAAGAGGATAATAGGGAACACGGTGATGATACCGAGACTGTACCCGCAACTGTAATTGCCGCTATGGCATAAGTCAGGAAACCTGCCATCCGGTCGCCCCTTCTGACTATCGGGTTAATAGGACAGAGCGGTTTTCCGCATAGGTGACAATTGTTACCGTGTGCGGGATGTCTAAGATATACCCATAAAAGCTCCTCACACGTATTTTTAAAATATAAGTATGAGGATTAAATAATGAATTTAAAAACACCCTTAACAATAGCCCTGCTCTCGTCAGCGGCCCTGTCCCCTGTTGCATTTGCAGAGGAGGGCATGGAAGAAGTTGTTGTAACTGCCACCCGTTATGCACGGCCCCTGTCAGAGATCGGCAGTAGTATTTCAGTGATCAGCGCCGAAGATATGGAAAATTCCCAGACAGTATTTGTGCAGGATATTCTGCAAAATGTTCCCGGCCTGTCCTTAAACCAAACTGGTGCCTTTGGTGGTGTCGCTTCGGTGCGTATTCGCGGTGCCAGCACAGCACAGACGGCGGTTCTGATTGATGGTATTCATATAAACGATGTCTCCTCCCCTAGCGGTGGCTTTAACTTTGCAAGTCTTGACCCCAATGGTATTGAGCGCATAGAAGTTCTGCGCGGCCCACAATCAATTCTTTTTGGCTCTGATGCTATGGGCGGGGTGATCAATGTCATCACACCTACTGGCGAAGATGGCTTGGCTGGCAGTCTCTTTATTGAGGGCGGCTCTTTCAATACTATTCGTGGTGGCGGGCATATCGCCGGCGGCAATGACAAGTTAAATTTCAGCCTGTCTGGAAGCGGAATTAGCACAGACGGAATCTCAAAGGCCGATGAGAATGACGGCAATACAGAGAAAGATGGCTATAGCAATATATCCCTGCACGGTAAAATAACAGGTAAAATCTCCGAAAATCACAGCCTGCAACTAATCAGCAGATATGTGGACAGCCGTACAGAATTTGACGGTTTCCCGTTCCCTTTATTCGTCTTAACCGATACGGATGAGGTGAGCTTGAGTAAAGAATTTCTGATTGCAGCTCGCGGCTTCTTTAACTATCTGGATGGCAAATTCCAAAATACCCTTTCAGCGGAATATTCCAAAATAAACAGAGATGGTGAAGCCAATGGCGCACCAGTATCTTATCTAAGTTTTGAAGGAACCCGTTTCAATCTGGATTATTTTGGACATTACGAAGTAAGTGACGACTTTAATATTTCCCTGGGCCTTCAACATGAAGAAACAAAGGCCGAAGCCGCCTCACCGATGAAATTTAAAATCGACAGCGTATTTTCGGAATTAAGCTGGCAGGGAATTGACGGGCTGACGCTTACCGCAGGTCTGCGTTATGATGATCATAGCCAATATGGCAGCACCACGACACCGCGCATCACTGGTGCTTATTATTTTGCAAATTCTGATACTAAGATTTTTGCCAACTGGGGCGAAGGGTTTAAAGCTCCAACAATCTTTCAGCTGACTTTTGCCTGTAGTTTCTGTGTGGTTACTGTACCAAATTCTGACTTGGAAGCAGAAGAATCAAATGGTTGGGAAATAGGGTTTGAGCAAGGCTTCATGGATGATAAAATTCATTTAGGGGCGACCTATTTTGATCAAAAATTTAAAAATCTGATCGATTTTGATTTCGTGGTTGGTTACAACAACATTGCAAAAGCTCGCACCAAAGGTTTGGAAGTATTCCTTGATGCTCAAGTAACAGATAGCCTGTTCATCAGCGGAAATTACACCTTTACCGATGCCACAGACGCAGATACCGGCCTTGACCTCATTCGGGTACCCCGTAATGCCGCCTTTGCCGAAATCCAGTGGCAAGCCTTGGGTGGTCTAAACTTAGCCTTCAGCATGACCTATAACGGCAAGGAAGAAGGTAGCTTCTTCTCACCTGCTACCGAGGGATGGACACGCTTTGATCTAAGAGCATCCTATGCCATAAACGATACAGTTGAAGTTTACGGCAGAGTTGATAACCTCTTCAAGAAGGAATATCAGCAAGTCTCCGGATATGGCACGCCTGACCAGTCGTTCTATCTGGGTGTCAGAGGGAAATTCTAACATATGATCAATGCCGCAACACTAGTGATGATAACTATCTTGCTGTCTGTTGCGGCATTTACCCCCTTTGCTCAAGCGGCAGAAAAACCGCAAGCTGTTTCTCTGGACTATTGCGCGGATCAGTTCATGCTGTCACTCGCTGACCGGGATCAGATCATGTCCCTGACCACTCAAGCCATAGAGGGGCATTCTTTTTTCAAGGATAAAGCACGGGGCCTACCCCTATTCAGAGCCAGTTCCGAAGAAGTCCTTCAGATGGGCCCCGATGTGGTGATCCGTAACTGGGGCGGCTTTAGTATGCTGCCTTTGTTAAAGCAGGCAAATATTCCGGTCGCCACGGCTGAATATGGCACTGGCCCGGAAATGTTATATCAAAATATGCGCCGTATCGGTGCAGCGTTACAGCAATCCGAACGTGCTGAAGAAATGATCAACGACCATCAGGAACGCTTGGTGGCATTAAAGAAACGGGCCCCAAGCGGTCTGCGCGCCGCTTATATTGCACCGGGCGGCATAACAGCGGGGAAAAACACCTTTGTCAATGGGATCATAAAACTGGCGGGGCTTGCCTCTATGTCAGAAGAACAGGGACTTATTGGCTGGCAACCGTTACCTTTGGAAGCCTTGGTTCAGAACCCGCCGGATATAATAATTGGTAGCTTTTTTAATGAAAAAAATATCCATGTTTCAAACTGGAGTTTAACGCGCCATGGACGTATCAGGCAGATGATCGACACAATCCCCACGATTATGGTACCGGGCCGTTATTTATCTTGCAACGGGATTTTTTCCGTTGATGCTGCTGAATATATCCATGATGAACTGGAGAAGTTGTTAGAATGAAAATCAATAGCCCACTCCTTACCACTATGCTGAGCTTATCCTTGCTGGTTATAGCCTTCCTGTCGCTATTCATCGGGGCTGTGGATATTCCGGCCCGTGATATTTTGTCAGCTCTGTTTGGTACGGCAGAAACCTCTACCGAAATTATTATTATTGAACTACGCCTGCCCCGTGTTCTTCTGGGAATATTAGCCGGAGCATCTCTGGGTCTTTCTGGTGCTGCCCTGCAGGGTTTGCTTAGAAATCCGCTTGCAGATCCCGGCGTCATCGGTGTTTCCGCCACCGCCGGACTTGGGGCTGTCATTGCCATTTACTTTGGTCTGTCGTCATTCTTTCCCCTGTCCATTCAGATCATGTCAATGGGCGGGGCGTTACTGGCGACGTTATTATTATCCTTTATCTCCAGCCGCGACAGCAGTGTCCTGACCCTGATACTTGCCGGAATTGGGATTAGTTCACTGGCCACAGCGGCCATCGCGCTGGCCATGAATTTTGCCCCAAATCCCATGTCATTGCAGGATATGATCATGTGGCTACTGGGTTCGCTGGAAAACAGAACCATGACCGACATCACCCTTGCCGGGCCGTTCATTATTGGCGGCTGGCTGATCATGCGCGGCGTGGGTCAGGGACTGGACGCCAGCAGTCTGGGCGAAGATACTGCACATACCCTTGGTATAAATCTGAAAAAACTACGTATGAAAGTTATAATCGGCAGTGCCATCAGTGTCGGGGCGACGGTTTCGGTCTGCGGGGCCATCGGCTTTGTCGGCCTTGTGGTACCTCATATGGTGCGCAGCCTTATCGGTCACGCCCCCGGTCGCCTTCTGATACCCAGTGCCTTGATGGGAGCTATATTGCTGACCATTGCCGACCTGATTACCAGAGTGCCTGTGGGACATGGTCAATTACGTCTGGGTGTTGTGACGGCTTTTGTCGGCTCACCCCTGTTTTTATATATTATATATAAAACGCGGGAGGCGATGAGATGACATTGAAAGCCCGTGACATTCACGTCACCATTAAAGATAATACGATCCTGAAAGGCGCATCCCTTACAGTTCAAAAAGGAAAAGTAATAGGTCTAATCGGCCCCAACGGTGCTGGGAAAAGCACTTTGCTAAGGGCTATTTTAGGGTTAGTGACCCCGCAATCCGGAGAAATATCACTGGATGATGAGAGGATGTCCGACTGGACATTAAAAGAGCGGGCAAAGAAGATTTCCTATGCAGCTCAAGGCGCGCCAGTCCATTGGCCACTTGACGTGCAGCATATCATTTCCCTTGGTCGAATCCCCCATCTTGACCCTTGGCAGAAGATCAGCACATCGGACGAAGAAATCATCCATCAGGCCATGATAAAGACAGATACACTGCATCTTTCCGAGCGGCTTGTGACAACTCTGTCCGGTGGTGAACGAGCCTGCGTCATGCTAGCGCGCGCCATTGTGTCTGAGGCCGACTATCTTTGTGCTGACGAGCCTATCGCCTCTCTGGACCCTTATCATCAGTTGCAGGTTATGGATATATTGCAGGGTTTGGCACGAGAAGGCCACGGGGTGTTAATTGTCCTCCACGACCTGACACTTGCTCAGCGGTATTGCGATGAACTTGTTCTGTTAAATAAAGGGGGAGTGCTTAGCTCTGGCGACGTAAGCCATGTTTTAACGCCGGAAAATCTGGACAAGGCCTATCATATCAAGGCCAGCCGATGGCAGGAAAATGGTGATAGCTTCCTAAGCCCGTGGAAAATATCAGGACGCCCCAGACATTAAGTCCAGAAACCGTACGGCGGCATCCAATTCGGCTTTCATATTATCCTGCCGGACTTTAGCCTCATCATCAATACCCCATTGGGCGATCTGGTAATTTTCATCAAGCTCTGCCGCAGTCCAGGCCTGCGCTGCCGTAATATTACCGCCAAGAACATTGAGCGCTACCGAAACCGAGCCGCATAGGGTGGTGATATTGTAAAAAGCCGCAAGTCGGAAACTATCTATGTTTTGCAGGGTTTTCTCTAGTCGTGCCACATCCTGTTCCACATGCAAAATGCCGGTGGTGACTTTCAACGTGATATCATGAGTCTCTGATACCCAGTCAAGGAGCGGTT
>DAOWHQ010000270.1:0-14561 GCA_030641355.1 Alphaproteobacteria bacterium | reverse complement strand
TTCGTCACTGTATCGAGAAAATGCCCAAGGGTGATGTGTTGTCCGCTGATCATACCGTGACACCGCCCCGCCGCGATAAAATCAAGACGTCAATGGAAGCCTTGATTCAGCATTTCAAACTCTACACTGAAGGCTTTAAAATTCCCGAAGGTGAAGTTTATGCAGCAGTAGAAGCGCCCAAAGGTGAATTTGGGGTTTATCTAATTTCAGACGGCAGCAATAAGCCTTATCGCTGCAAAATACGCGCCCCCGGCTTTGCTCATTTGCAGGCCATGGATCATGTGGCGCGGGGTCATATGCTGGCAGATGTTCCGGCATTGATGGGTTCCTTTGATATTGTGTTCGGAGAGGTTGACCGATGAACATCAGTGTAAGAAATGCGGAAAGCTTTGTCTTTAGCTCCGAAAATATGGAATGGGTGAAAGGCCAGTTGGCTAAATATCCCGAGAGTCGCAAACAGAGCGGCGTGATGCCTCTGCTGACGCGCGCTCAGGAGCAGAATAACGGCTGGGTTTCGGTTCCGGTGATGGAATGCATCGCCGATATGCTGGAAATGCCATATATTCGCGTTCAGGAAGTGGCTACTTTTTATACCATGTATAATCTGAAGCCCGTGGGCAAACATGTGATTGAGGTCTGCACCACAACGCCTTGCTGGTTACGTGGCTCGGATGATGTTGTTGCCGCCTGTAAGGATGAGCTGGGTATTGGTTTTGGCCAAACCACGGATGATGGTGAATTTACCCTGCTTGAGGTGGAATGTGCCGGAGCCTGTGTTAATGCGCCGGTGATCGCCTATAAAAAAGAATATTACGAAGATCTGGATGATAATAGCACCCGGAAATTCATCAAGGCCATTAAAAGCGGTGAACTTCCCGTGGCTGGCCCTCAGACCACAGACCGTCATAAATCATCCCCTCAGGGTGGGCCGACCACATTGAAGGCATTTTGTGCCGCACAGGGAGGGCAGGAATAATGCTTGCAGATAAAGATCGTATCTTTACCAACCTATATGGCTATCAGAGCTATGGCCTTGACGCCGCGAAAAAGCGTGGCGACTGGGACGGTACCAAAGAATTGCTTGAAAAAGGCGGTGAGTGGATCATTGACGAAATGAAAGCTTCCGGCCTTCGCGGGCGTGGCGGTGCGGGTTTCCCCACCGGACTGAAATGGTCTTTCATGCCCCGTCAGTCCGATGGTCGTCCTCATTATCTGGTGGTTAATGCTGACGAAGGCGAGCCGGGAACCTGTAAGGACCGGGAAATTATCCGCCATGATCCTCATAAGCTTATCGAAGGTTGCTTGATTGCGGGTTTCTCCATGAAGGCCTGTGCTGCCTATATTTATATACGCGGTGAATTTGTTCATGAGGCTGATGTATTGGATGCCGCCATTCAGGAAGCTTACGCTGCCGGATTGATCGGCGAGAATGCCTGCGGTACCGGATATAAATTTGATGTTTATGTCCATCGGGGTGCTGGCGCTTATATCTGCGGTGAAGAAACTGCATTGATCGAAAGCCTTGAAGGTAAAAAAGGCCAGCCACGGCTGAAGCCTCCTTTCCCAGCCAATGTGGGCTTATATGGTTGCCCGTCGACGGTGAATAATGTGGAATCAATTGCCGTTGCGCCGACTATTCTGCGCCGTGGTGGTTCATGGTTTGCGGGGCTTGGCCGTGAAAATAACACCGGAACGAAACTATTCTGTATTTCCGGTCATGTGAATAATCCGTGCAATGTTGAAGAAGAAATGGGTATCCCGTTAAAGACGCTTATAGAAAAACATGCGGGCGGTGTTCGCGGCGGCTGGGATAACCTGCTGGCGATCATTCCGGGCGGCTCATCCGTTCATATGTTGCCCAAAAGCATTTGCGATACGGTACTGATGGATTTTGATAGCCTGCGGGCCGAAGGCACAGGCCTTGGCACGGCGGCGGTTATCGTCATGGATAAATCTACCGATATTGTCAAAGCCATTGCGCGTCTGGCATCTTTTTATCAGCATGAAAGCTGTGGTCAATGTACACCATGCCGCGAAGGTACGGGCTGGATGGCGCGAATCATGGAACGCATGGTGACGGGCGAGGCTGAGCTGGAAGAGATTGACATGCTGCTAGATGTGACCAAAAAAATTGAAGGGCATACCATTTGTGCGCTTGGAGATGCTGCGGCATGGCCCATACAGGGTCTGTTCCGTCATTTTCGGCCCGAAGTGGAACGCCGTATTATGGAATATAAAAAAAGCCGTACCGCGGCGTGATGAAGTGTGGAGTTTAAATAATGCCAACGCTTAACATTGATGGAATTGAAGTAGAGGTCGAAGGCGGGTCAACCGTCCTACAGGCCTGTGAGGCTGCGGGTATAGAAATACCGCGCTTCTGCTATCATGAACGTCTGTCCATCTCCGGCAATTGCCGGATGTGCCTTGTGGAAATGGAAAAGGCGCCGAAATTGATAGCGTCCTGCGCCATGCCTGCTGGTGACGGTATGGTCATTCATACCAATAGCGATAGAGTGAAACGCGGTCGGGAAGGGGTCTTGGAATTTACCCTGATCAATCACCCTCTTGATTGTCCGGTTTGTGATCAGGGCGGCGAATGTGACCTTCAGGATCAATATCTCGGCTACAGTGGCGATGATAACCGATACGAAGACAGCCGCCGTACCGTATCCAAGGATGATTTCGGGCCATTGGTGAAAACCGTGATGACCCGCTGCATCCATTGTACCCGTTGTGTGCGCTTCTCCGAAGAAATCGCGGGCGTTCCGGCCTTGGGCGGCATTGGTCGCGGTGATCATCTGGAAATTACGACCTATCAGGAACAGCCTTTTGCGTCCGAACTTTCCGGCAATGTGGTTGACTTATGTCCCGTGGGGGCCTTGACCAACAAGCCTTATGCTTTTACGGCGCGGCCATGGGAACTGAAATCAACGGAAACTTTCGATATTCATGATGCCATGGGCTCCAGCGTCCGTGCCGATGCGCGGGGCCGCGAAGTGATGCGCTTCCTGCCACGGGTTCATGAGGATGTGAACGAAGAATGGATTTCCGATAAAACCCGCCAAGCTGTTGATGGTTTGAAATATAACCGCCTTGATCAGCCGTATGTGCGGCGCGGCGGCACATTAGAGCCCGTCTCATGGGATGAAGCTTTTGACGTCATAGCGTCAAAAGTGAAAGGCAAGAAAATTGCCGCCCTCATCGGTGATCTTTGTGATCTGGAAAGTATGTATGCCTTGAAAGGTTTGATGGGTTCTTTGGGTAGCACGACTATTGACTGTCGTCAGGACGGTGCCAAATACGGTGGTAAACATCGGGTTGGCTATTTGTTTAACAGCAGTATCGCCGGAATTGATGAAGCAGGTGCTTGCTTGCTCGTGGGCACAAACCCCCGCAAGGAAGCGGCTGTTTTGAATGTCCGCCTGCGTTACCTTTCCAAGCGTGGCCCGATAGCGTCCGTTGGGGAGGTTGAAAATCTGACTTATCCTGTGGAAAATCTGGGCAGTACGGTTAAGGCATTGGAAGCAGTGCTGGCGGGCAAGGGTGACTTTGCCAAGGCGCTGAAAAAAGCCGAGAAGCCAATGATCATTCTAGGGTCCGGTGCGGTTGGTCATGCTGACGGTGCAGCGATCCTGAAACTGGCTCATGATATTGCCGATAAATATGGCATGATCAGTGAGAACTGGAATGGCTTTAACATCCTGCACACAGCCGCAAGCCGCGTTGGCGCCATGGACCTTGGTCTGGTGAGCGATAACGGTGTCGAAGGTATATTGGACGGGGCAGCCAAGGGTGACATTGATGTGGTCTTTAATCTGGGTGCGGATGAGATTGATACCTCGCGCCTAGAAAAAACCTTTGTGATTTATCAGGGCAGCCACGGCGACGAAGGCGTTAAGCAAGCTGATGTGATCCTGCCGGGCGTTGCCTATACGGAAAAACCGGGCACATATGTTAATATGGAAGGTCGGGTACAGAGCGCACCACGGGCCATATTCGGGCCGGGCGATTCCCGCGAAGACTGGGCCATATTACGCGCCCTGTCAGAAAAACTCGGGGTGACATTGCCCTTTGATAACATCGCGGAACTCAGGGCCAACTTGGTAGCCGATTATCCGCATCTGGGTCAGGTGGATCAGGTACCAAGTGAGACTTGGGATGAATTCGGAGTAGCGGGCAAGGCGTCTGATACACCGATAACAAATCTGATCGGTGATTTTTATCAGACCAACCCGATCGCACGGAGCTCAAAAGTTATGGCGGAATGTAGCAGTGCTTACGATGGCGCTCAATTTGTAGCGGAGGCAATTAATGACTGATTACGTTACAAATTTTATTGAAGGTCTTTTAAGTTTTCTTGGGTTTGAAGTAACGCTTGTTGCGTGGCTATCGACATTACTTGGTATTATTGCCAATATTCTTGTGATTGTATTGCCATTGCTTATTGCAGTTGCCATGAGCGTATACATGGACCGGAAGGTCTGGGCCGGGATGCAGATGCGCCGTGGTCCCAATGTGGTCGGACCGTGGGGATTATTGCAATCCTTCGCCGATGGCCTGAAGCTTTTCTTAAAAGAAACCATCATTCCCGCCGGTGCCAACAAATTTGTATTCCTGCTGGCGCCGGGGCTGACTTTCCTTTTGGCCCTTGTTGGCTGGGCGGTGATCCCCTTTGATGTGGGCATGGTGCTGTCTGATCTGAATGTGGGTATCTTGTATCTGTTCGCCGTATCGTCCCTTGGAGTATATGGCATTATCCTGTCCGGTTGGGCCAGTAACTCGCGCTATGCCTTCTTGGGTGCGTTGCGTTCCGCAGCTCAGATGGTGTCTTACGAGGTTTCCATTGGGTTTGTGTTGGTGACCGTGCTGATGACCGCTGGATCGCTTAATTTGAGCGAAATTATACTGGCGCAGAAAGATACCTTCATGGGTGTCAATGGCTATTGGTTCTCGCCGTTGTTTCCCATGCTGATCGTATTCTTCATTTCGGCACTGGCGGAAACCAACCGCCCGCCGTTTGATCTTCCCGAAGCCGAAGCGGAAATTGTCGCCGGTTATCAGGTTGAATATTCATCCATGGCCTTTGCGCTGTTCTTCCTTGGCGAATATGCCAACATCATTTTGATGTGTGCCATGACCAGCATTTTGTTCCTTGGCGGATGGCTGCCGCCCTTTGAGTGGGAACCTTTATATCTCATTCCGGGCTGGATCTGGTTCTTTAGCAAGATCTTCTTCATGTTCTTTGTATTCGCATGGGTTAAAGCAACTGTACCGCGCTACCGCTATGACCAGCTGATGCGTCTGGGCTGGAAAGTATTCCTGCCGATCTCGCTGCTTTGGGTCGTATTAACCGGGTTCTTCTTGTTGTTAACCGACAAGATACCGGCATAAGGAAAAGATGATATGACACTTCTCAAACACGCCGCACGAACATTCTTACTTAGCGAATTTGTCAAAGCCATGTGGCTGACATTCCGCTATATGTTCCGGCCAAAAGCGACCATCAACTACCCTTATGAAAAGGGGCCACTCAGCCCGCGTTTCAGGGGCGAGCACGCACTGCGCCGTTATCCAAACGGCGAAGAACGCTGTATTGCCTGCAAATTATGCGAGGCTATTTGTCCCGCGCAGGCCATAACCATTGAAGCCGCTGTGGCCGATGATGGCACCCGCCGCACCACCCGCTATGACATCGACATGACCAAATGTATTTACTGCGGTTATTGCGAGGAAGCCTGTCCGGTGGAAGCGATTGTGGAAGGGCCGAATTTCGAATTTGCCACAGAAACCCATGAAGAGTTGCTTTATGACAAGGCCAAGCTGTTGAAAAATGGTGATATGTGGGAACAGGAAATTGCCACGAACCTTAAACTAGATGCACCATATAGGTAGGGAATATGATTTATACTTTATGCTTTTATCTTTTTGCCATTATCACGGTATTTTCCGCGATCATGGTAATCTCGAGCCGGAACCCGGTGCATTCCGTGTTGTATCTCATTCTGGCCTTCTTTAACTCGGCGGGACTTTTTGTTTTGCTCGGTGCTGAATTCGTTGCCATGATTTTGGTGATCGTCTATGTGGGCGCGGTGGCGGTATTGTTCATGTTCGTGGTGATGATGCTGGATATTGATTACAGCGAACTGCGCAAAGGATTTCAGAAATATCTGCCCATAGGTGGCCTGATAGGTCTTGTACTGCTAGCGGAACTGGTTCTGGTGGGTATGGGCTGGGGGCTTGGCGACCCGGTTATTACAGACCCGGCAACTGCCATTCCGGCCTTGACGGAAATGTCGAACACCGAAGCGCTCGGCAGTTTGATTTATACTAAATATATCTTCCTGTTTCAGATGGCGGGCCTGATCCTGCTGGTGGCGATGATCGGAGCCATCGTGCTCACCCACCGCAAGCGTCCCGGTGTCAAGAAACAGAATATCAACAAACAGGTTATGAGGCGTCGTGAAGAGGCCTTCGAAATTGTAAAGGTTAAACCCGGACAAGGGTTAGGGTAGGGAAAAGAAATGGAAATCGGACTCGCGCATTATCTGACCGTTGCGGCCATGTTGTTTACCATTGGCATCTTCGGCATTTTTCTGAATAGAAAGAATGTGATTATTATCCTGATGTCGGTGGAGCTTATTCTACTGGCGGTCAATATCAACTTTGTCGCATTTTCTTCGTACCTGCATGACATGGTTGGACAGATATTCACCATGTTCATCCTGACGGTTGCGGCGGGGGAGGCAGCCATCGGACTTGCTATCCTCGTCATATATTATCGAAACCGCGGTACGATCGCGGTTGAAGACATAAATCTGATGGAAGGATAAGTCATAATATGTATCAGATAATTGTTTTCGGGCCACTCCTTGCCGCCATCATAGCCGGATTATTCGGCAGACAGCTTGGCGATAAAGGCTCACAGTTTGTAACCTGCGGTGCGTTGGTTCTGTCTGCGGTTCTGTCCTGGATCGTATTTTTCCAGATTGCTCTGGGTCATACCGTTGATCATGTGACGATCATGAACTGGATAACGTCCGGTGATCTCAGCTTCAACTGGGGCTTCAAAATTGACACCTTAACAGCGGTGATGCTGGTGGTGGTTAATACCGTCTCCTGTCTTGTTCATATCTATTCCATTGGCTATATGAGCCACGACCCCCATAAGCCGCGCTTTATGGCCTACCTGAGCTTTTTCACCTTTGCCATGCTGATGCTGGTAACGGCGGATAACTTCATCCAGATGTTTTTCGGATGGGAAGGGGTGGGCCTTGCGTCTTATCTCCTGATTGGTTTCTGGTATAAGAAACCTTCTGCCTGTGCGGCGGCTATCAAGGCTTTCCTTGTTAACCGGGTTGGGGACTTTGGTTTTGCCTTGGGCATTTTTGCCATCTATATGGTGACGGGTGCGGTTGATTTTGAAACTGTATTTGCCGCTATTCCGGGCCTTCAGGGTCAGACAATTCATTTCTTATGGATGGATCTGGATCTGATCACAACGATCTGTATCCTGCTGTTCATTGGCGCCATGGGTAAATCAGCCCAGCTTGGCCTGCATACCTGGTTGCCGGACGCTATGGAAGGGCCGACCCCTGTGTCTGCGCTCATTCATGCGGCGACCATGGTGACTGCGGGTGTCTTTATGGTGGCGCGTTGTTCTCCTATCTTTGAATTCTCGCCTGATGCTCTGGCTTTTGTCGCTTTCATCGGGGCATCAACCGCGATCTTTGCTGCAACCATCGGCACGACACAGAATGACATCAAGCGGGTCATCGCCTATTCCACCTGCTCACAGCTTGGCTATATGTTCTTTGCGCTTGGCGTATCGGCTTATGGGGCGGCAATCTTCCATCTGTTCACTCATGCCTTCTTTAAAGCATTATTGTTCTTAGGCTCCGGTTCTGTGATCCATGCCATGAGCGATGAGCAGGACATGCGGAAAATGGGTGGCCTGCGTAAGAAAATTCCGGCGACATTCTATTTAATGCTCATCGGCACTCTGGCTCTGACCGGTTTTCCGTTCCTTGCCGGATATTATTCCAAGGATATGATCATTGAATCAGCCTTTGCCTCTGGCTCGTCTATGGGGGGCTATGCTTTTGCCATGGGTATCGCGGCGGCGTTGCTCACATCCTTCTATAGCTGGCGTTTGATTTTCATGACTTTCTTTGGTGAGAGCCGGGCTAGCAAATCTGTACAGAACCATATCCATGAAAGTGGAAAATGGATGATCATGCCTTTGTATGTTCTTGCTGCGGGGGCGATTGCTGCCGGATATCTGTTCAAGGAACATTTTGTCGGTCATAATTACGAAGATTTCTGGGGTTCTGCCCTGTTCCTGAAAGACGTGGGCCATAATGTTATGGAAGCAGCGCATCATGTACCCGGTTGGGTCGTGGCGGCACCGTTTGTTGTTATGGTCGTGGGCTTTTTGATTGCGGTTTATGCCTATATCCTGCGGCCTGATATTCCGGGTCGTTTTGCCGGAACCTTTACCCATCTCTATAACCTGTTTTATAACAAATGGTATGTGGATGAGATTTATGACTTCCTGTTTGTCAAACCTGCCAAGAAACTGGGGGTTTTCCTTTGGAAGAAGGGCGATGAGAATATCATCGACCGGTATGGTCCGGATGGTGCGGTGAGCGGTGTTCTGACACTGGCCCGTAAATTTAAGGCATTGCAGAGTGGTTATGTCTACCATTATGCCTTTGCCATGTTAATGGGCGTTGCTGCCTTCGTCACCTGGTTCGCCTTTATTTCTGGCGGGGGAGCAAGCTAATGGAACATTTCCCAATTCTTTCGATTATCACCTTTCTGCCGTTACTCGGTGTGGTATTTGTTTTGCTGACCAAGGGTGAGAACGCTGACCGCAATGCGCGCAATGCCGCCCTGTGGGTTACGGTTTTCACCTTTTTCGCCTCCCTGATCCTATGGTTCAGTTTCGACAAGACAACCGCCGATTTCCAATTTGTGGAAAAAACAAGCTGGCTTGGCGATAACATCAATTACCATATGGGTATTGACGGGATTTCAATCCTGTTTGTCATGCTGACCACCTTTATCATGCCAATCGTTATCCTGACGGGATGGGATGTGATTAAGGACCGGGTCAAGGAATATCTGATTGCCTTTCTGATTCTGGAAACATTGATGATCGGGGTCTTTTGCTCCTTGGATATTGTGTTATTCTACCTGTTCTTTGAAGGCGGCCTGATCCCCATGTTCCTGATCATCGGGGTATGGGGCGGTGCGAGGAGGGTTTATGCTTCCTACAAGCTGTTCCTATATACGCTGCTTGGCTCTGTGCTGATGCTTCTGGCTATGCTCTATATGTATTTTCAGGCGGGTACGACCGATATTCCAACCTTGATGCAATATGGGTTTGACACCAATGCGCAAGTCTGGCTGTTCTTAGCTTTCTTTGCTTCATTCGCGGTCAAGATGCCCATGTGGCCGGTCCATACGTGGCTGCCCGATGCCCATGTGCAGGCACCAACAGCCGGTTCGGTTATCTTGGCGGGTATCCTGCTTAAGATGGGTGGATATGGCTTCCTGCGCTTCTCCCTGCCTATGTTTCCGGTAGCATCGGTGGAGCTTGCTTGGCTGATTTATACACTGTCGGTGATTGCTATTATCTATACCTCGCTTGTTGCCTTGATGCAGCAGGATATGAAAAAGCTGATTGCTTATTCTTCTGTGGCTCATATGGGTTTTGTAACGCTCGGCATTTTCACTTTTAACTCTCAGGGTATTGAGGGCGCGATCATGGTGATGCTGGCGCATGGATTGGTGGCAAGTGCCTTGTTCCTATGTGTCGGGGTTATTTATGACCGGCTTCATACTCGCGATATTGAACGATACGGCGGGCTTGTGAATATCATGCCGAAATATGCGCTGACATTTATGTTCTTTGTCATGGCATCGGTTGGGTTGCCGGGAACCGGTAACTTTGTTGGTGAAATTCTGGTGCTGATCGGCTTATTTAAGGTTAGCATCTGGGCAACATTCTTCGCGGCAACAGGACTTATTCTGGGCGCAGCATATATGCTGTGGCTCTATCGTAAGGTCGTGTTTGGCGAACTGGTTAAACAAGATCTGAAAAATATGCTGGATATGAGCAAGCGGGAAATACTTATATTCGCGCCCTTGGTATTCTTCACCATCTGGATGGGGATTTACCCCTCAACATTTATGGATTTCATGCATGTGTCCGTTGAAAACCTTATTACCAATCATCAGGCAGCCCTTATTGCGGCTGCTGAAACAGCAGTGCATTAGGGAGAAATCAAGATGACTGAAACAATGCTTCCTAATCTGGCACCGGCATATGGCGAAATTCTCATGGCCATTGGTGCTATGGCCTTGCTCATGCTGGGTGTGTTTCGTGGCAACAAGTCCACGGGCTTTGTGTCGCTGATGGCCGCGGCGCTGATGATCGTGACCCTGTTTATTACGGTGACATGGGGTGAGACTGCGGTTTATACCTTCGGTGATATGTTCGTGGTGGATCGTTTTACTTCCTTCATGAAAATACTGGTGCTGATTGCCTCTGCCTTCGCGGTGCTTATGTCCGTACAGTATTTTCGCGATGAGCAGGAGGAGAGATTTGAATATCCCATATTAATCCTGCTAGCGACCCTCGGTATGATGGTTATGGTTTCGGCCAATGACCTGATGTCACTCTATATGGGGCTGGAACTGCAATCCCTCAGCCTTTATGTGCTGGCGTCCATTCGTCGGGATAGCGAGCTTGCCACCGAAGCGGGCTTGAAATATTTTGTGCTTGGCGCTTTGTCGTCCGGTATGTTGTTGTTTGGTAGCTCCCTGATATATGGCTTTGTCGGCAGCACTAATTTTACTGTTATCGGCGCTAATCTTGCTCATGCAAGCGCACATGGTCCTGATATCGGCGTGATCGTTGGTATGGTCTTGGTGCTGGCGGGGCTGGCTTTCAAAATTTCTGCTGTACCGTTTCATATGTGGACACCGGATGTTTATCAGGGCGCACCAACCCCCGTGACAGCTTTCTTTGCCGTTGCGCCAAAGGTAGCTGCTCTGGCCCTGTTGGTTCGGGTGCTTTATGTTCCGTTCGGTGAATTATCGGAATCATGGTCTCAGGTGATCGTCTTTATGTCTCTGGCCTCTATGGTGCTGGGTTCTGTGGCTGCTGTGGTGCAAACCAATATCAAGCGGCTTATGGCCTATAGTTCTATCGGGCATATCGGTTTTGCGCTGGTTGGTCTGGCGGCGGGTAGTCAAGAGGGTATTCGTGGTCTGGTTATTTACATGACTATTTATCTGGTGATGAATGTGGGTGCATTTGCCTGCATCCTGTCCATGCGCCGCAAAAACGGCATGGTTGAGGATATTTCTGACCTGTCCGGCCTTGCCCAGACGCGCCCCGGTATGGCGGCGGCTCTGGCCATCTTTATGCTGTCACTGGCGGGTATTCCTCCACTGGCGGGATTCTGGGGTAAGTGGTATGTGTTCAAGGCGGTTATCGCCACCGCCGTTGCGGATCCCATGGCGACCAATTATGGACTGATTGCCCTTGCGGTGATCGGGGTGATTGCCAGTGTGGTTGGCGCTTATTACTACCTCAATGTGGTTAAGGTCATGTATTTCAATGAGCCGGAGGGTGAATTTGTACCTCAGAAATCATTCAATATGACCGCTATCATGGGGGTCGGTGCCGCACTTTTGATCCTGTTCCTTCTGCCACAGATTAACGCCCCGGTTCTCGAATATGCCAGAATGGCTGCCGCGGCTTTGATCTCGTAAATCATGGCTTTGCAAAGCTCTTTCAATATGCCCGAAGGTTACGACCTTCGGGCATTTGACGTTCTGGACAGCACAAATGCACAATGCCGCCGTATTGCGGACGAGGGCTACGCGGGCAATGTCTGGGTCGTGAGCAGTGAGCAGTCCGCAGGACGGGGTCGCCGTGGCCGGGAATGGGTATCGCGTCAGGGCAATCTCTTTGCATCTCTGCTATATGGCATCGACTGCGATCTTGGCACCGCCTCACAGCTTTCTTTTGTGACGGCATTGGCGGTTCGGGATACCGTGGCGGATATTTTGCAATCCAGCGGTCATGTGCAATGCAAATGGCCCAATGATATTCTGGTGGGGGCTAAGAAAATTTCCGGCATTTTGCTGGAAACGGCGGGGCAGGGCGGCGCGACACCCTCTCACGTTATCATCGGCATTGGCATCAATGTTAAGCATCATCCTTCGAGGTCACAATATCCCGCCACCAACCTGAAGCATGAAAATGCCGAGACTGAACTGGAACAGGTTATGGAAAGTCTTATGGTGTCTATGGATCACTGGATATCCCGTTGGAAAGATCATGGCTTTGGTTTGATCCGCAAGGTATGGAAAGACAATGCTATGGGATTGGGGGAGTAAATTATCGTTCGTTTGCCGGATGGGGAGCTGCGGGGCCGCTTTGTCGATCTGGACGAAAATGGCGCACTAATACTTGCGGTGGGGAACGAAAGACGACATATTACCGCAGGTGATGTTTTTTTCGCTTAAGGATGAATTATGCTTCTTGCTATTGATGCCGGAAATACAAATATTGTTTTTGCCATACATGACGGGGCGGAGCTTCGTCATAAATGGCGTATATCAAGCACGTCGAGCCGAACCGCCGATGAATATATGGTGTGGTTGACCCAATTGATGAATCTTGAAGGTATTTCACCGAAGAATATTACCGGCGCAATTATCGCGACTGTGGTGCCGCAGGCCTTATTTCCCTTACAGCTTCTCTGTCGGCGTTATTTTAACTGCACGGCTTTGGTTGTTGGGGAAGATAACCTTGATTTGGGCCTGTTGGTTAAACTGGACAATCCGAAAGAGGTCGGTGCGGACCGACTTGTGAATTCGGTTGCCGCCCATAAAAAATACGGTGGCCCCATGATCATAATAGATTTCGGCACCGCTACCACATTTGATATCATTGACAAACACGGCAATTATTGCGGCGGTATTATCTCGCCCGGTGTTAACCTTTCGGTGGAAGCCTTGCATATGGCGGCGGCGAAACTGCCCCGCGTTGCGGTTGAAAAACCGGATCAGGTCATCGGTACGGGAACGGTAACCGCCATTCAGTCCGGCATTTTCTGGGGCTATGTGGGGCTGGTCGAAGGGGTTGTTCAGCGCATCAAGCAAGAGTTTTCTGAAAACCATCCGAATGTGACGATGAAAGTTCTGGCAACAGGCGGTCTGGCGCCCTTGTTTATGGATGAGGTAGAGGCTATAGAGGTTGTCGATCAGGAATTGACCACCTATGGTCTTTTCGAAATTTATAGCCGGAATATATAAAATATATGCCACAGCGTAACCATAAAGATGACCTGTATTTCCTGCCCCTTGGTGGGTCGGGTGAGATTGGTATGAACCTGAACCTGTATAAGACACAGGGCAAATGGCTGATGGTGGATTGCGGCATTAGCTTTGCAGACACCTATCTGCCGGGTATTGACCTGATCATGCCCAATACAAATTATATTGAGCAACGCCAAGACAATCTGGTGGGCCTTATCATCACCCATGCCCATGAGGATCATGTGGGGGCCTTGGCGCACCTTTGGCGGCGGTTTCGCTGTCCGGTCTATGCCACGCCCTTTACCATGATTATAATCCGGCTTAAACTTGCCGAAGCAGGGCTTCTAGATGAGGTTCCCCTGATCGAAGTGCCTTTGGAAGGTAGTGTTGAGGTTGGCCCCTTCACGGTGGATTTTATATCCCTGACCCATTCCATACCGGAACCTAACGCCGTACGTATAACCACGGAGTCGGGAACAATATTCCATACCGGAGACTGGAAACTGGACCCGGAGCCGCTACTGGGCGAAAAAACAAATGAAGACCGGATGCGACAGGTTGGGGATGAGGGTGTTCTGGCGCTGGTGTGCGATTCCACCAATGTTTTTAATGTGGAGCCTTCGGGATCGGAAAGTAAGGTCCGGGACAGTATCACCCAGATGTTATCGGCGAAAAAGGGCAAAGTTTTTTGCGCTACATTCTCATCCAACGTGGCGCGGGTGGATACGCTGGCACAGGCGGCGAGGCATAATGGCCGCGAGGTCTGTTTGGTGGGCCGGTCGCTGAAGAGGAATGTTGCTGCTGCTATAGAAGCCGGATATCTGAAGGATTTCCCAAGAGTAGTGGATGAAGCGCAAGCGGGCTACCTACCCAACGAGAAAATCTTATACATCTGTACCGGATGTCAGGGAGAGGCACGGGCGGCGCTGATGCGTATCGCACAGGGCAATAGCCGGGATGTGACCATCGCCAAGGGCGACACCGTGATATTTTCGTCCAAAATCATACCGGGCAATGAATTGCATATTGGACGATTACATAATGCGCTTGTGGAGATTGGTGCGGAAATCATCACGGAAAAGGATGCCTTCGTCCATGTTTCCGGCCATCCGGGACAGATGGAGCTTAGCCAAATGTATGACTGGATACGCCCCGAAATACTGGTTCCGGTTCATGGGGAACTGCGCCATATGAAACGGCAGGCGGAATTTGGTAAGGGCGCA
>DAOWHQ010000144.1:0-11897 GCA_030641355.1 Alphaproteobacteria bacterium | reverse complement strand
TTTCCTATGGTCTTTCTATAAGCGGCACGGCTAGAAGTTAAAGTAGCTTCAGCACGAATTTTTTCAGAAATTGCCCGTGACAGGCGCGCCTTGGACTGGGCAACATCCGTTCGGGTGATCTCACCAACACGAAATCGGTCTTCACTGGCTTCTAGCTGACGTTTAAGAACAGTAACGTTATTTGCGGTCAGTTCTAATACTGATAAATCCCTGAGGACACCCACATAAGCCGTGACTGAAGCCAGTAAAATTTGCTGCTCGGTGCTCATCAGTATCTCACGGGCGGCATTAACCTGATTGCGGGCCTCGCTGGTGCTGTTAACTGTCTGCATACTTTTGAAGATAGGTTGACGTAGTTCCAGTGCGATGCTTCTGGGGTTCGTATCCCCGTTTGATGCAAATGTGGCAACGCTCTCAGAATGACGGTATCCGAATTTCCCTGTGCCAACAATTGAGGGGCGCCAACCCGATTTTGCCTGATTTATCGTTTCATCAAGCGCCCGGAGAGAGGCCCGTTGTGACTGTAATGTCGGATTATTAAGATAGGCCGTAACCATTGCATCTTCTAATGTTTCAGCCTGTGCGAATTGCGTCATCGTCATCGTCATCGTCATCAAGACAGGTAATAGTGTAAAACATAACTCTTTTTTCATTTTCCCAAACCCTAGTAATTAATTTTTTCCAATAAACGATTAATCAAAATACCGTAATATTGTGAGCACTGTCAACATTAGTTGCTAAAATACAAATTTATCTTTCTTTTTAAAGGCATCAAGCGATGGAATGTTAGCATCAAACAGCACCCGCTTACCGATTATTCCGTTCTCGCAGGTCACATAAGTTGCCTTGCCAACGCCATTATCATTCAATACACAAATCAAGCGGCCCCCGTCTGCGATCTGGTCGACCAAAGTATCGGGGAGCTGATCTATCATACCGTTAATAAAGATAAGGTCATACGGCCCTTGCGCGGCCAGACCTTCCGTAAGTGATCCGGTTACCACGGCTACATTATCACAGGATTCCACGGCCAGCACATCGGTTGCAATTTCAACAAGTTTTTGATCTTCTTCCAAAGCAACTACGGCTTCAGCAAGTCGGCCTAAAACCGCACTGGAATATCCAGTGGCACAAGCCACATCCAGAACAAGGTCGGTATCTTTAACTTTAGCGGCATCAACAAGGCGGGCAAAGACCATTAGCCCCATAAGACTTCGTCCCGGTGTGACCTCAATATAATTATCATGATAAGCAACGCCGCTTAAATTCTTTGGCACAAATTTTTCACGGCAAACTGATGCTATTGCCCCGATAATAACTTCATCATTCACCTCGTTAGGGCGAAGTTGTCCATCAATCATATGTTGGCGCGCGATTGCTGTATCTGACATAGAAAATTTCCTGAAATATATATATTTTTCTTAATGCCTTTGTATATAGGTTACGTGTTGCCTTTACAATAAAGGAAATGCCATATGGTCAAATAATACATTGACTTCCCAAACCATTAAGTTAAAAGACGTGAAGCTATTATTGAGCACAAAGGCGCGGTGGCGGAGAGGCTACGCAGCGGATTGCAAATCCGTGTACACCAGTTCAAATCTGGTCCGCGCCTCCATTTTTCCAACGATTTATTTTGACTCCAGCAATCGTGCAATCTGCGTTAAGCTGTAATTTAATAAATTCAGACTTGGTAACAGTTTGGTGATCAGATGGATAAGTCTGGAAAGACCATTTCCCTTATTTTATGCCATTGATCCTTGTTTGGTGCAGACATCAATCCTTTGTCATTATCATGGACGGTGTAGGTATCAGCATCAAAGAGGGTGCGGACATAGCCCCCGGCTTCGCTATAGATAAGACCGCCCGGCATATGATCCCACGGCAATGTGCGAAAATAAATTGAAAAATCCTTATCCCCTTTTGTCAGGGCTATATAATCATATCCGGCACAAAAGGCGGGTTGGTTCTGGTTGAATTTTTTTAAATTTTCTCTGGCTATTGTGCGGCGGTTTTCCGGAAAGCGGTTAAGGTGCGCCGCCCCGGTCATATTGGTAGGATCAAATTCTCGAACGGGTATCTTAATTTTCTTGCCATTTAGAGACGCCCCCGCGCCTTTTTCTGCTACGGCAATCTCATCATTGACCGGAAGATATATCCATGCGGCGACCGCCTCACCCCGCCGTAGTTCCGTAAGCATTAGCGCAAATGCAGAATCCCCCTTTATGAAATTATTAGTGCCATCAACAGGATCAATCAAAAATGCCTGTTCCGAAGTAATAACGTCCTGAAGTAAATTCGGTTCTTTTGCAATGCTCTCTTCCCCGCTGACGATAGCCTTGGGGAATAACCTGTTTAGTTCCTCTGAGAGTGCCTTTTCTGCTGCTAAATCCGCTATGGTGACCATATCCCCCGGTGATTTTGCAGTAATATCTTCTTCTCTGAGATTTCTAAACCGTGGCAGGATTTCTCGTTTTGCTGTGGCAATAACAATTTCGCTGATGCGGTCAATATTCATCAACTTATGACCCTGCCGATTAAGCCGGGGTCTTTCTCTATACGTCCAAGTAATTTTGCGTCCACGCGCACTTCGAGAATTGTTCCGCTTTCAGTATCATTGCGGGCAAGTACCTCACTGTGTTTATACATCCACGCCACGGCGGCCCCCTGATTATGCTCATAGGCAATTTTCAGGATTTTAGTACCCTTTGCCAATATATCATATAATTCAAGCCGGAATTCATCACATCCTTCCCCCGTTATGGCAGAAATAAGGGTAATATTCTCCTTAAAAGATGCTAAATTTTCATAGGTTAGACGCTGTTCTTCATCCAGAAGATCAATCTTGCTCCAAACTTCATAGATGGGACAATCCGGCCCTTCTTCCAAGCCGAGTGACAGGAGGATTGTCATGACATCCTCTTTCTGTGCTTCCGTATCGGGGTGTGAGATATCACGTACATGCAGGATAAGATCGGCCTCTATAACATCTTCCAACGTGGCCTTGAATGCGGCGACCAACTGTGTCGGTAGCGATGAGATAAAGCCAACTGTATCTGAAAGAAGAGCTTTTTTTCCCGGCACCAATTCAATTTCCCGCATGGTTGGGTCCAGCGTGGCAAATAGCATATCCGCTGCCATTACCTTTGCATCTGTCAGATAGTTAAACAATGTCGATTTCCCGGCATTAGTATAACCAACCATCGCCACGACGGGCTGCTGGCTTTTCTTACGGCCAGAACGGTGAAGTGCGCGGGTGCGGCTCACTTCGTCCAGTTGTTTGCCGATACGGCTAATCCTGTCCCCGATCATCCGCCGGTCAGATTCAATCTGTGATTCACCGGGCCCGCCCAAAAAGCCAAAACCACCGCGTTGGCGCTCCAGATGGGTCCAGGAACGCACAAGGCGGCTCTTTTGATAGGTCAAATGGGCAAGCTCTACCTGAAGCACGCCTTCTTTAGTCTGCGCCCGTTCTCCAAAAATTTCCAGAATTAAACCAGTTCGGTCAATGACCTTAACTTTTAAAAGCCGCTCAATATTGCGCTGTTGTCCCGGTGTCAGTTCACAGTCCAGAATAACAAGTTCAATATTTTCTACAGAAATAATATCCGCGAGTTCCAAGAGCTTACCCTGCCCCACATAGGTGGCGGATGTGACTTTAGATAGACGGATCAATATTGACTGCATTACGTTCAGCTCAAGAGCCTGACAAAGGCTTACAGCCTCCTCTAGGCGGGCTTCCGGCGAACGCAGGAAGGACGTTGCCCCCACTCGGGCAGAATGCCGTGCCTTGTGATAGGGATGCAGAACCAGAACATTGGCGTGCGCAATATGGTCTGGGGCATCATCACCATTACCGTGTGAGGCGCCCCAGTCCAGACTTATCTTTTTCTTACGAAACTTAAGTTGATCGAAATCAGTACGTTTTGTCATAGGCACTTCTTAGATTAGTCCTGATTTTCCTCTTCCGCTGCATCAAACAACGTGATCGGTCCACCTGGCATTATCGTTGAAATAGCGTGCTTATAGACCAGTTGTACACTGGAATCTCTCCGCAGGAGAATACAAAAATTATCAAACCAAGTAATAATACCCTGTAGTTTTACGCCATTGACTAAGAAAACAGTGATCGGGGTTTTGTTTTTGCGGATATGGTTTAGAAATGAGTCTTGTAAGTTATGATTTTTTTCAGACATATATACATCCATTCTTCTGTTTATGGTTCATTATTGTTTTAAGAACAAATCGCTAGTAACGTTACTTTATCATAGGCAAACAATTCCTCAAACCATAAGATTGTATTATTTTATAATTTTTTAATTTTTCCAGAAGGATGGCATTAAAAACACCAACAAGGCGATAATTTCAAGCCTGCCGATTATCATCGCGAAGGAACTAAGCCATTTTCCAGCATATGAAAGGCTGTGATAGCCAACGAAGTCTGGACTGATGAGGGGAATCAGGCCGCCTGCGCTGAAAATACTGGTCACACTCAGGCCAAAGCTTGATTGAAGATCATACCCCATAGCCCCAAAAAGAATGGTAATGACCGCCAGCGCAGAAACGAAAACGAACAACAAAGTCCAGATGGAAGTTAAGGTTGGCTGCGAGACCACATTACCACTAAACGATACCGGAGTGATACCGCTTGGGTAGGTTAGCCTGCTGACTTCTTTATCTGCATGTCGCGCCATCAGGCTGATCCGCAATATTTTAAATCCACCAGCGGTTGACCCCGTAGTGCCCCCGATGAACAACAGTACCAAACAGATAATCGTGACCCCCAGAGGCAAAGACGTTGCATAGTCCGGTAAAAACCCAGTAGTTGTCATACTTGAAACTGCGGTAAAGGCTGCTATTCCTGCTTTCTCCAATATGCTGATGTCCCCCATATCGCCAGATATGAGGATACTAATGAAAATGAAGAATGCCGCCACAAGCAAAAAATAAAGGAAATTTAAAATTTCCGGATCCTGTCGATATATGCCTACCCTGCCCCGCTTTAGGAATGCCCAGTGAAATGTCATGTTGGTGGCAGCAAAAATCATGAAGGGTATTAGAATAAATTCGGTTAACCCCGTCATGGAATTAACCCCAGAGGCTCCCTGACTAGTGAACCCCCCACTTGATAGTGTGGCCATCGCCATGAGCATGGCATCAAACCCACCCATACCAAATATAACCAGCAAGATCGCGCAGGCTGTAGTCATACCAATATAAACCCCGATAAGGGGGGCAAAGGCATACCTGATACGGGCCAGCAAATGATCCCCCTCGCCATGCGGCAGGACGCTGCGAAATAAACTCATACCGCCAATGGAAGAAAGCGGCAGAATGGCTATTGTCATCACAAATACCAATATACCGCCCAGCCATTGCAACAAAGACCGCCAAAAAAGTAAGGTTGATGGCACAAGATCCAGATTTATAACAAGGCTGGAGCCCGTCGTTGTCAAGGCAGATGATGCTTCAAAATATGCATCCGCAAATTTGGTCATGAACCCGGTGACCATAAAAGGTAGAGAGGCGAATATGGGCAGCCCAAACCAGATGACAATCATCAGCATGATGACTTCATGACGCGAGGCTCTGTCCTTGGGATTCTGAAATGAAAGAAATAATGCTCCGCCAACAAAAATGGTGAATAATGAGCTGACAATGAAGGGTAATATCAGATTTTTTTCTTCTTCAACAAGCGCAACTATGACGGGGAGCATCTCACAAAGCCCAAGAACCATCAACAGACAGCCAATAATATTGCCTATCCTTGCTACCATATTAGAAATATTCCAGACGGACAGAGAAGAGTTCTTCCACTTTCTTGATCATTTCAAGCCGCGTGAAGATCACCACAATATCGTTCGGTTTAATGATCGTCCCGCCCTTGGGCACAATAACCTGACCATCCCGCACAACAGAGCCAATGATGATACCCGCAGGCAGTCTGACCTCCCTAAGGGGCTTGCCGACAAGAGGCGAGGTCTCCAGAGCCACAGCTTCCAAAACTTCTGCCGCACCGCCTGCAAGATTTTGCAGTGACCTTATCCGACCGCGCCGCATATGTTGCAGAATACTTGAAACAGTGGTCTGTCGCGGGTCCACAAAGGCATCAATACCCACAGAATAGGTCATTGGGCCAAAGGTATGGTTGTTGATCAGGGTTATGGCGCGGCGACATCCGGCCTGTTTTGCCAATAATGAGGACAGGATATTCACTTTATCATCATTGGTAACAGCAATGATTGTCTCGGCAGATTTTACGTTAGCTTCTTTTTGCATATCAACATCCAGTGCATCGCCATTAAGAACAATAGCTTTTGGAATATTCTTGGCAATGGTTTCAGCTGTTTCCGTATCAAATTCAATGATTTTCACCTGGATTTTTGAATCATTTTGGATAAGTTGCTCTGCAATGAACGCCCCCACATTACCGCCGCCAACAATAACTATCTTCCGGGCCTCTTCCTCATCACGGCCAAATACACTGAGCGCCCGTTCCACATGATCGCTCTCGGAGACAAAATATATATTATCACCGACCAATAGCTGGTCATCGCTTGAAGGGATAATCAGTTTGCCATCCCGAATGATGCTGGTAACAATAATATTCAGATCAGGGAATAATTCTGTTAGCTGACGCAGTGGCGTGTCAACTACCGGACAATCTTCCCGAAGCCGTACCCCAACAGCCCGAACCTTGCCATCACAAAAGGAAACCATATCAAAGGCCCCGGGAACCTCCAGACGTCTTATCACGGCCTGCGCCACTTCTACCTCCGGCGAGATAATAACATCAATAGGCATATGGTCGCGGCTGAAAAGATCCTGCCACATGGAACGCAGGTAGCTTTGCGCCCGCACCCGCGCTATCTTTTTTGGCACCCCAAACAGGGAGTGCGCCACCTGACAGGCCACCATATTAACCTCATCAAACAGGGTCACTGCAATGATCATATCCGCATCTCTGGCGCCGGCCTTCTCAAGAAGGTCCGGATGTGATGCGTAGCCCACAAAGGCTTGCACATCCAGAGAACTTTGTATTTTTGCAATCAGTTCGGGTGAACGGTCAATGACGGTTACGTCATGCTGTTCACTTGCAAGATGACGGGCAATGTTAAAACCAACCTGCCCTGCTCCACAGACAATAACTTTCATTTTCTATCTCACCCTTTTAGGTCGTTTTTTCATTTAAGCACCCGTTTTTTCGTTTCCGGCAAGGCCCAGACTTTTAAGCTTTCTATGAAGAGCAGAACGCTCCATGCCGACATACTCAGCGGTCCGCGATATATTTCCATTAAACCTGCTTACCTGAACCTTCAGATATTCTCGTTCAAATTTCTCGCGGGCATCCCTAAGCGGCAATGACATAATATCATTATTCATGCTTGGCCTGACCACAGATATATCTGATATTATTTCAGACGGCAGCATCTCAATAGTAATTGTTTCATTTTCTGCTGACATGATCAATAACCGCTCCACCACATTGCGAAGCTGGCGCACATTGCCCGGCCATTCATGATCCTGTAGAGCCGACATAGCATCGGTATCAACATTCTTGGGTGAGAACCCAGTGGCAACGGAAAGCTGGTTCATAATCTGATGCACTAATGCCGGAATATCCTCACGCCGTTGAATAAGCGGGGGCACATGCACGGGGACAACGCTTAAACGGTGAAACAGATCTTCCCGGAAAAGATTGTTGTTTATCTGTTCTCTCAGGTCGCGGCTGGTGGCACTGATCACACGAACATTTACCAGCACCTTTTTATTGCCGCCTACCCGTTCAAAAGTCTGATCTGTCAATATACGAAGTATCTTTGCCTGCGTATTTTGCGGCATATCAGCCACTTCATCAATGAACAGAGTGCCGCCGTGAGCCTGTTCGAATACACCAGTTTTTTTTATATCGCCGGATTCTTCCATGCCAAATAGCTCATTCTCCATGCTATCGGCAGAAATACTAGCCGCGTTGATCACGATAAAGGCACCTCTGGCGCGTTTGGATTGCTTGTGGATAAGGCGGGCAACGACCTCCTTACCTGAACCGGGCGGACCGGATATCAAAACCCGACTACCGCTTGGCGCGACCTTGTCAATGGTATTACGTACTAGATTTATCGCAGATGATGAGCCGGTCAGGCCCACGTCAAAGCCCATTTTCTCCTTGAGCTCTGTATTTTCCCGGCGGAGTTTCTCTACTTCCGTAGCTCTTTCCACCAGAATAAGCAGTTTATCCGTCTCAAAAGGCTTGCTGATAAAGTCATAAGCGCCGAGCTTGATTGCAGAGACTGCGGTTTCAATATTGCCATGTCCGCTAATAATGACGACAGGAAGATCCACGTGTAATTTTTTAATAACTTCCAGAAGTTCAAGACCATCCATACGGCTACCCTGTAGCCATATATCAAGAATGATCAGCGAGGGGCGCCGGGATTCTATTTCCGAGAGCGCGCTATCACTGTCTTTTGTCGTGCGGGTTTCATAGCCCTCATCATCCAGAATACCGGAAATCAGGTCACGAATGTCGGCTTCATCATCAACAATTAAAATATCAAGAGCCATACGCCATCCTTACACTGTTATCAGGTATGTTATTTTGGAAATGTACGTTTTTATTAAATACCAACGTCACAGTTGCCCCTATGTTTTTATTATTTTCCAAATGCAAATCCCCGCCGTGGTCCGTCATTATTTTCTTAACAATCGCCAGACCAAGACCCGTGCCTTTGGTTCGGGTTGTAATATAGGGTTCTATTAGTTTATCTATCAGATGCTCCGGCAGACCCACACCATTATCGGCAATTTTAACACTTGTATCCCCATTATTATCCAGAATTGATACTGTTACCCTGCCCTGATAATCCCCACCGTTTTTCTTGGCTGAAACTTCCATTGCAGCAATGGATTCCGTGGCATTCTTAATCAGGTTGGTCAGTGCCTGCCCTATCTGGCCTGCATCACACTCAATATTGAGAATTTCCGGCCCACAATCCAGTTCAAATTTAATATTATTATTGGCCACTTCCTGAAGGAAATAAGCGTGTTTGGTGATTTCTGTCAGATTTTCCATCTTTACTATAGGGCTTGGCATCCGGGCAAAAGAGGAGAATTCGTCTACCATGCGCCTTAGGTCACCAACCTGCCGGACTATGGTATCGGTACATTGGGTGAAGGTCGCCGGATCACTTTCAATTTCTTTCAAATATTTGCGTTTCAATCGTTCCGCAGCCAATTGAATAGGTGTTAAAGGATTCTTTATTTCATGGGCAATCCGCCGGGCAATATCTGACCATGCGGCATTTCTTTGAGCGGCAACCTGCTCTGTAATATCGTCAAAGGCGATCACGAAACCCTGAATTTCACCCTTTTTGGTTTCGGCGGTTATTCTGACCATCAGATTAAGATTAATTTCATCCCGTTCGATGACAATCTGCCCCTGTACTGACGGATTTTCTGTAGTTCTGATTTTATTAAAAAGATCCTCGACCTCCGGCATAATATCCTGAATTTTTGCTCCCGGAATTTGGTCAATATCAAGATTCAACATATTGGCCGCTGATTTATTTGGCAACGTAACATTCCCCAATGGGTCAAGTCCCATAATCCCTGCAGAAACCCCTGATAAAACAGCCGCCATAAAGCGATGTCTTTCTTCCAGCGTTATATTCGCCCGCTTAATATCTTTTTGTTGCTGATCTAACTGCCGTGTCATCTTATTAAAGGCACGGGTCAATCCGCCCAGATCATCATAACCCTTTCTGATGGGCGCACGGGCGGTAAAATCACCTTTACCTACCTTTTCCGAGGCATCTACAAGGTTTGTGATTGGTTCCATAAGTTTTCTGGCAAAACCAATTCCCAACCACACCGCAGCAAAGAGAATTAAGAACGCTATGATAATATAAGTCAGGTTAAACCATAACCTGTAACGGGATTGATCCCCCAATGCCGCCATATAATCAGATCGCGCATCCGTAGTGTCCTTAACAAGCGCCAGAGCCTTGGGATCTACAAATCGGCTGATATAAAGGAAATGGCCAAGAAACCCATCCAGAGCAACAAGTACCCGCACCCTATTATCATTCTCGCCCCCAACAATGGGAACTATATTTCCTTTAGCTGCCATATCCAGTGCGGCCAAGGGAAAAGAATCACCTATCAGGGTTAAAGTTGTTTTAGCGCGGGCCATGACCTGCCCGTTTCGGTCAAAGACAATAGCCTCTGATAAGGTTAAAAACTGGGCCTGAACGGATAGAGCCTGTTCAAGAAGAACCTGATTTTGCGATAGAGCAAAAGACTGTGCGTTCAGGTCTCTGGCAACACCCAATACATCGGCCTGAATGGCTTTTTTATGTTCTTCGATATAGGCTTCTGCTACGGCCTGAGAGCTATCAAGGGCTGTGCGAACCTTATCGCTGAACCAGCTTTGCATACCAAATTCAAAAAACAGACCGGAAACGATAGCGACAATAATGGTCGGGGTAATGGCCACGATGCTGAACAAGGTAACAATACGTCTGTGCAGGCGTGAACTGCCCGCACTTGCCTTCTGGGTGGCGCGAAGCTGTACAATCTGTTGGGCCACCAAAGCACCCAATACAAGTAATATGGTCAGATTTATAGTCAGTAAAACAAAAAGGGTGGTCGAAGTGGGCAGAAAAGGCCCCACATTGGAAAATGTGGCAAAGGTGGCAAATACAGACACCACAGCTGCCACAGTCAGGCCATAAGCCGACTTTTTAGCAAGATTAACCTTTCTTGCCCAAGACCGTAGCTTGCGAAATGGCTTTGATTTTCTCTTGTCCATAAAATAGCAACACTCAAAAAATAAATACCGAAGTTCCAGAATATCATATTGTTGCAATTATGCAACAGACTAATAGTTCTTTATCTTTTAGGAATGTCGATATCAAGATCCCGTATTTTCTTGCGTAATGTATTACGGTTAACACCCAATAGTTCGGCAGCTTTTATCTGATTACCACGTGTAGCGGTCAGCGTGTTTTCGATCAGTGGCTTTTCAAACTCCCTGAGAAGGCGAGAATACAGCCCCGATGGCGGCAGGTCATGGGGGAGATGGGCATCAAAATATTTTTTCAAGTGGCGATTGATAGATTCCTGAAGTGTTTCATTGGCCGGCGCATCAGCAGTTTTACTCTGATCTCCTATTGAAAGAGGAACCATTTCAGAGCGGGCAATATCAAGAGTGATGGTCTCTTCCACGTACAGGGCGGCTATTCTCTGACACAGGTTTTCCAGTTCCCTGACATTTCCCGGCCATGCATATTGCTTAAGGTAATCCAGAGCATCCGTCTCGATAAGTTTGGGGGTCTGGTTGTTTTCCTGAGCATAACTATTGAGGAATTGACGCATAAGATCATGAATATCATCAATTCGTTCCCTGAGCGGTGGAATTCTAAGCGGTACGACATTCAGGCGATAATATAGATCTTCCCTGAACAGGCCCTGACTTATCAATGACTTAAGATCCCGATGGGTGGCACATATGATTCTGACATTAGTCTTGATAGACCTCTGACCGCCAACAGTCGTATATTCACCTTCTTGCAATACCCGGAGCAGACGTGTTTGTGCCTCTAGAGGCATATCGCCAATCTCATCCAGAAATAAAGTTCCGCCCTGCGCCTGTTCAAACCGCCCGGAACTACGGCTATCGGCCCCAGTGAAAGACCCTTTTTCATGGCCGAAAAGCTCGCTTTCGATCAGCTCCCGTGGGATCGCCGCCATATTAAGCGCCACAAAGGGATTGTTTTTACGCTTACCAAAATCATGCAGGGCGCGGGCAACAAGCTCCTTGCCGGTCCCGGATTCTCCGGTGATGGTAACCGTCAGGTCCGTGGTCATTAACCGCGCCATAACCCGGTAAACATTCT
>DAOWHQ010000096.1:0-4586 GCA_030641355.1 Alphaproteobacteria bacterium | reverse complement strand
AGTTGAGGATATGGCGAGAATAGATTGCAAATTTCACTAACGGGTTTTCCCGTTAACACCAGAACCGACAATAGCTGCAGGGCCGCAATCAGGCCATCGCCCGTCGTGGCAAAATCATTCAGTATAATATGGCCGGACTGCTCACCACCCAAATTAAGGTTTTGCGCCCGCATGGCTTCAACCACATATCGGTCACCTACTTGGGTGCGAATAAGGTCAATCCCGATGGATTCCAGATATTTTTCAAGCCCCAGATTAGACATGACCGTTGTCACCACCGCATCGCCACGCAATCTTCCGGTTGATTTCAAATGGCTTGCCACAGTCGCCATAAGCTGATCACCATCAATGATCGTCCCCTTTTCATCACAAATAATCAGCCGGTCAGCATCACCATCAAGCGCGATACCGATATCAGCATTATGCAGCACGACATTTTCACACATCAATTCCGGATAGGTGGAGCCGCAATTGTCATTGATATTGGTGCCATTTGGGCTAACGCCGATGGGAATAACTTCTGCGCCCAGTTCCCATAATACATTTGGCGCTGTACGGTAAGCCGCACCATTGGCACAGTCCACCACAATTTTCAGGCCATCCAGACGTTGATTATTAGGAAAGGTATTTTTGGCAAATTGCAGATAGCGACCAACGGCATTTTCCAGCCGCTTTGCCCGACCAAGCTTGGCGGACGGCACCAGATTATCGGCATAACCATTATCCATGAGCCGTTCAATTTCCACCTCAATTTTATCGGAGAGCTTATAACCATCGGGGCCAAATAATTTTAAGCCATTATCCTGATAAGGATTATGGGACGCTGTTATCATAACGCCAAGATCCGCCCGCAATGAATGGGTCAGCATAGCCACCGCCGGTGTTGGCATGGGGCCGACCATGATCACATCCATACCCATTGATATAAAGCCAGAGGCCAGAGCCGGTTCCAGCATATAACCAGAAAGCCTCGTATCCTTGCCAATAACAACACGATGTTGGTGATCCCCTCTGGTGAAATGCTTTGCTGCCGCCATCCCCACTCGCATGGCGACCTCTGCGGTCATGTTGCCTTCATTCGCTGTGCCGCGAATACCATCAGTCCCAAAATATTTCCGTGCCATATTTTTTTGCTTTTTTATTATCGCTATTACCAGATTATTAGCATTTAGTTCTTAATACATACTGAATAAATATATAAAGCGCCTTAACTATGTTGGAAATGTGACAAATAGACTAATTCCCCGTAGCAACCCACATATCTCTTGCCTGCCTGCTTTCCCTGACATCATGAACCCGCAAAATCTGAACCCCCTGATCATAGCCCATCTGCCCAAAAGCCAGTGAACCGGCAAGCCTTTCATCGGGGTTATCTTCACTCGAAATATGCCCTATGAGGCTCTTTCTTGATACACCCAGAAGCAGGGGCACACCCAACCCGTGAAATAACGATAAATTAGCCAGTAATTTTATATTATGGGCAAGGGTTTTACCAAAGCCAATACCCGGATCAATAATTATGCGATTTCGATCTACACCGGCATCTTGGCATATTTCCAGCCGTTTTTCCAGATAATCATAAACATCAAGTAGAACATCATCATAATAGGGATCATCCTGCATATTCTCAGGGTCATTCTGACTATGCATAAGAATGACCGGACAACCTTCCCCCGCCAAATATTCCAGTGACCACGCATCATGGGTCAGGGCGCTCACATCATTTATTATGCTGGCCCCGGCTTTCAACGCCGCTTCCATCACATGGCTGTTGCGGGTATCAATGGACAACGGTACAGACATATCCGCCAAGGCTTCGATGACCGGAATCACCCGGCACAGTTCCTCGTCAAGGGAGACACTGGTAGCACCCGGTCTGGTAGACTCTCCACCAATATCAATAATATCCGCCCCCTGATCTATCAGAGCCTTCGCATGGGCGATTGCCCGGCCTGTGTCTGCGTAACGACCCCCATCAGAAAAACTATCCGGTGTGACATTGACTATTCCCTGAAGCAGGGGCCGTTGCCACTTAAAGGGGCCACAAGCAGCCCGCGGCGCAGTGATATTTTTGAGCCGGTCTGATATTTCCTCTTGCTGAAAAGTCGCCAGATCGCTGACATATTGATCAAGTTCAATAATCGGAACCAACGCCTCGCCCTGACGTGCCCTCGCCTGACGGAAAATTACTTTGACCATATTAAAAGCGATGGGGCCACCCGCCAACCAGTGAGCATAACCCGCATCCACGGCCTCAGAAGCAGCACAGCCCCTGAGTAACCCCAGAGGCTGTAGATAAGTTTTGCTGTCGACAGGGCCGTGCATTAATTTTCGGGAACAGGGTCCGAACCGAAATTCCCACCCTTGTCATCATCAGGCTTGCTGCCTGAGCTTGGAACAGATCCCGTATGAGGCTCGTCATCAGAACCGCCATCATCGAACAGGTCTTTATGAATATCCTTGCCCGCGATGATGTCATTAATATCATCACCGGTCAGGGTTTCAAATTCCAGAAGCGCATTGCCGATCTTATCCAGTAAATCTTTATGATCAGTACAGATTTTCTTGGCGTGCTGATAGCCCTCATCTACAAGGCGGCGAATTTCCTCATCAATTATTTTCGCGGTAGCCCCTGAAACATTCTGACTACGTGCTACAGAATGCCCCAAGAATACTTCTTCCTGATTTTCTCCATATTGCAAAAGACCTAGCTTCTCACTCATGCCCCATTTGGTCACCATCGCCCGAGCCAAGTTCGTAGCCATAGTTATATCACCAGAAGCACCGGAGGACACTTTATCATAACCAAAACAGATTTCTTCTGCCACACGTCCGCCCATCGAAACGGCTATATCAGCATGCATTTTTTCGCGGGCATAGGAATAGCTGTCCCGTTCCGGCAAGCGCATCACCATGCCCAGTGCGCGACCACGCGGAATGATTGTCGCCTTGTGAATGGGATCTGATGCCGGACATTTTGCCGCCACTAAGGCATGACCAGCTTCGTGAAAGGCCGTCATGCGTTTTTCTTCCTCAGTCATCACCATGGAACGCCGTTCCGCACCCATCATGACCTTGTCTTTGGCTTCTTCAAAGTCGATCATGCTGATAACCCGCTTACCTTTACGGGCCGCCAGCAAAGCACCCTCATTAATCAGGTTGGCAAGATCAGCACCGGAAAAACCGGGTGTGCCACGGGCAAGAACCCGGACATCCACGTCCGCTGCCAGTTTCGGAGTCTTTTTAATATGAACTTTCAGGATTTTCTCCCGCCCTACAATATCGGGCATGGGGACAACGACCTGACGGTCGAAACGACCGGGACGAAGAAGGGCCGGGTCCAGTACATCCGGACGGTTGGTTGCCGCCACAAGGATCACGCCTTCATTGCTTTCAAAGCCATCCATCTCAACAAGAAGCTGATTCAAGGTCTGCTCGCGTTCATCATTACCACCACCGAGGCCCGCGCCACGGTGCCGCCCGACCGCATCAATTTCATCAATGAAGATAATGCAGGGTGCATTTTTTTTGGCCTGTTCAAACATATCCCGCACTCGGCTGGCGCCGACCCCGACAAACATTTCAACAAAATCAGAACCTGAAATGGTAAAGAAAGGCACATTAGCCTCCCCCGCTATGGCCCGGGCAAGAAGCGTCTTACCGGTTCCGGGCGGGCCTACAAGCAATGCGCCTTTGGGAATTTTACCGCCGAGCCGTTCAAACTTCATCGGGTCTTGAAGAAATTCTACGATCTCTTCCAGCTCTTCCTTGGCTTCATCAATACCGGCCACATCATCAAATGTGACCCGTCCATGAGTTTCATTGAGCAGCTTCGCCTTGGATTTACCAAAACCCATAGCCTTGTTGCTGCCGCCCTGCATCTGTCGCATGAAGAAAATCCACACTCCGATCAGAACAATCATCGGCAACCAGCTCAGGAAGATGCTCATAAAGCCCCCCTGTTCCACAGGGGTTGACGTAATGGCTACACCCTTGGTCCGCAGGTCTGCGACAAGATTGGGATAATCCGGCGCATGGGTATGAAATTGACCACTGGCGCCTGAGCCATATTCGCCAACAATATCCCGGCCCTGAATGGTGACTTTAGTAACCTGACCGGAATCAACCTTGTCGAGGAAAGTAGAGAAATCAATTTCTGCTTGTGCATTCTGGCGCACGCCGCCATTCATGGCAGAGTAGAATGTCAGGAGCAGGATTATGATAATCGCCCATAAAGCAATATTACGTCCCATATTTCACGCATCTTTCAATTATCAATTAATTATTATCCATAAATAATACTTTTTATATATCAAACAAGCCAGAGTCTGCTTTTTTAGTGGTTTATTTTAACTTTTTATATGATTTTCAGCATTTTTCCACTAAATCATCCCTTAAAACTTGCTCGGAACCCGTTTTTTTCAAAACCCTGAATAAAATCCGGCAATATTACCCGGCCATCTTTTGAGACGATACAGGGCAAACTATCCCTGACCACCTTTTGTAGTTTCAACTTTCCAAGTTCGGGGTTTTCCTCGCATAATATCTTCCATTCAGAATGTCCGATTTTTCTCAAAATACCCACT
>DAOWHQ010000238.1:0-5967 GCA_030641355.1 Alphaproteobacteria bacterium | reverse complement strand
ATTCAGCTATTTTTATGCGGTAAACAGTAATATTTCAATTCAAGTAGAGGAAAAACCTGCATCGGGCCTTTTGATTCCCTTCTAGCCGGGGTAATCAGGAAATAGTTTATACAATAGATATCTTGGCTTTCTTGACGGGTTTTGAAGCAACCTCGATATTTCCCCTGCCATTTTCTTTGACAGAATATAGGGCATCATCAGCGGCCTTGATCAGATCTTCTGTTGATGTGGCATGTTCGGGGTAAAGAGAAATACCAATACTGGCGCCAATATTGAGTTTGATACCCCTGATGAGGATGGGCTTCATTAATTTATCCAGCATACGGTTCAGGGGGACGACAACTTCTTCTATTTCACTGGTATTGGGGAATAGAATAGCAAATTCATCGCCCCCGATCCTGGCGACGAAGTCATTATCCCTAACTCTGGATTTTAGAATTTCTGACACTCTTTGCAATAGGGCATCCCCCATGGGATGGCCATGAGTGTCATTCACATCCTTGAATTTATCAAGATCAATAAGGGCGAGTGCGACCGTATGATCGCCTTGACGGTTCTGTTTGAGATGGCCTTCCAGCTTCTCGGTGAAATAGGCTCGGTTCGCCAGCCCGGTGAGTGAATCGAAATGCGCCATATGACGGATAACGCGCTCTGCTTTTTTCCGTTGGGTAATATCGGAGTAAACCACAACAAATCCCCCATCAGGCATAGGTGTCATAGATATTTCCAGCGTGCGGTCATCTTTCAGATTTCTCTCAAAATAGCTAATATCCTGTTTCAGAAAACTATCTTCAACCATATGTAAACTGGTGCTTGCATATTCTGTGATATGGCAGGAAATCTGATCGAGATGTTTGGTAAAGACCTTATAGAGAAGGCCTTCTTTTACCGTACCCTTCGGCAGGTCCAGTATGGCTTCCAGATTATTATTCCATTTCAGCAGGGTCATTTCCGGTGAAAAGGCACATATACCTTGGGTTAGGGTGTCCATAACCACATTTAGTAACCTGTTATTATTTTCAGAATCCTCACGGACCTGAATATATTCTTTTATCTCGGTTACTCTATGAAATATTTCTTTCCTGAGGTCTCTACTTTGCAATATTGTCTTTTTGAGCATATAAGCTAGGGTTGCGCCAATTAATATTGCACTGGTCTGTATTAGGACGGCCTTAGTATAATCTATTTCCACAAAATCCCTTTGTTGATAGATCGTAAAAAAAGCACCAACAAGTCCCGCAAGACATAGTATCGTAAATACTATTATAGGATAATATATATTACTTTGCGTTTTTATACTCATGTAACTCACGTTATATTATTATATTAGAATTATTTAAAGTAAAGGTGTGAATAAAAGGTTTATATGTGGTTGTTTGATAAATTAATTATTGAGAAGCGTTAATGTCTTAAAAAAATATTTAACTAATTTTATGAGGTCAATTCTACTGATTGCAGGCGGTAGAATTCTCAGGTAGGAAAAACTTATGGTACCCTTTTATTGTAGCTGGATGAATGAAGATCTTCGAATTTTCTCGGACTCAGTCAATAAATTCATTGATCAGGAAATAGAACCCCATTACGCAGAGTGGGAGCGGGACAAATGGATGCCCCGCGAAATATGGAACAAGATCGGTGAGGCGGGCCTGCTCAGCGTTGACACGCCAGAGGAATACGGCGGTATTGGGGTTGGTTTTGAATTTGCCGCATTGATTATTGATATTTTCAGTCGCCGTGGTATGGCCTCTATCTCTGCGGGGGTTATGGGGGTTCATGCGGGTATTGTGGCCCATTATATTGTCAATATGGGCTCGGATGAGCAAAAGAAAAACTATCTGCCTAAAATGGCAACGGGGGAATATGTTGGCGCCATCGCCATGACAGAGCCGGGGGCGGGCAGTGACCTGAAAAATATTAAAACATCCGCCAAGAAAGTCGATGGTGGCTACCTGATTAATGGCAGTAAGATTTTTATCTCTAACGGGCAGCATTGTGACATTGTCATTGTGGCCGGCAAAACCAATCCGGTGGCGGGTGCGAAGGGGGTCTCCCTGTTTATAGTTGAGGCTACCGCCAAAGGTTTTGTCCGTGGCACCAAACTGGAAAAGCTAGGTATGCAGTGTCAGGATACTTCGGAGATGTTTTTTGAAGATGTTTTTGTCAGTGATACTGCTCTGCTCGGGCCATTGGATGGTGGGTTTATCGCCATGATGCAGGAACTCCCCCGTGAACGATTGATTTTGGCTGTTGGCGCACAGGCCGCCTGTGAAGGAATGCTGGATATCACGCTGGACTATGTCAAGGAGCGCAATGCTTTTGGCAAGCGTATTGCGGACTTTCAGAATACCCGCTTTAAACTGGCCGATTTGGCGACAAAAGTCAGGGTACAAAAAGCCTTTGTTGATCAATGTGTCCTGCTGTTGGCAGAGGGTAAGCTGGATACGGCGACCGCCTCCATGGCCAAGCTCCATACTACTGAATTACAGGGTGTCGTTGCCGATGAATGTCTACAGCTTTTTGGCGGTTATGGTTATATGACGGAATATCGCATTGCCCGTGAGTTTGCCGATGCCCGTGTCCAGCGCATTTACGGCGGCACATCAGAAATCATGAAAGAAATTATCAGTCGCGACCTGATTAAATAATATTTTTCCCTATCAAGAGGTTTGTTTATGTCTGCTCTGTCATCATTGAAAATACTCGATTTTTCGACCCTGTTGCCGGGGCCGTTCGGCACATTGATGCTAGCAGATTTGGGCGCTAATGTTCTTCGGGTTGAAGCCCCCGACCGCGTGGAGTTAACACGCTTGATGGGTGCAAAAGACGGTGATAGCACTTACCTGCATCGTTATATCAATCGATCAAAGAAATCACTGGCCCTGAATCTAAAGAAACCTGAAGCCATAGAGATCATAAAACGACTGATCATGGAGTATGACATTGTGGTAGAGCAATTCCGCCCCGGCGTTATGGATAAACTGGGGTTAGGTTATGATGTCCTCAAAGCTGTAAACCCCAAGCTGATATATTGTTCATTAACAGGATATGGCCAAACCGGGCCTTATCGGGATAGGGCCGGACATGACAATAACTATCTGTCCATTGCCGGTGTGCAGGACCATAGTCGCCGAAAGGGACAGGCCCCGGTTCCGGCGGGTATTCAGATAGCCGATCTCGCGGGTGGTTCGCTGCATCTGGTGGTGGGGCTTTTGGCTGCTGTCATTCAACGTGCTGATACGGGCAAAGGCCAATATGTTGACATCAGCATGACTGACGCTGCCTTTACCTTAAATTCCATCGCCGCATCAAATTGTCTTGGGGCTGGCGTCAGTACCGGACCTGAGCAGGAGATGTTAAATGGCGGTGAATTTTATGATTATTATGAAACCAGTGATGGGCGCTATTTCTCGGTCGGTAGTCTGGAGCCGAAATTCAGACAGGAATTATGCGTAGCATTAGACAGGCCGGATCTTGTGAAACTGGCTTTTTCAACTGACCCTGAGCAGAAAATAGAATTTAAACAGCAGATCGCGGAAAATATAAAAAATAGGAATTATGAGGAATGCCGGGCCTTATTCAAGGACGTAGATGCCTGTGTGGAACCTGTGCTGACATTGCCAGAGGCCTGCGAGCATGAGCAATTGATCAGCAGGGGCATGACTGTAGAGGTTGATGGTATCAAACAGATTGGCTGCGCCATTAAAATGTCAGAAAGCCCCCCCCAATTTCACTTCAAGGGCTGTGCGGTGGGCGAACATAATGCATCACTGGCAACAGAATTCGGCTTTTCTGAAGAGCAGGTTGAACATTTTAAAGAGGCTGGAGTTTTTGGCTAATACTGGAAATGATTGGTGCGCCCGACAGGATGAAAAAGAGAACTGGGTAGTCATTATCAAGTTTACCAGTAGAAAAGCATAATTGAATTGTTTTTTGAAAGTTTCATAGAAATAAATTTTTATTATTCCCTTGGAACGAAAAAAGACTGGGCGAACCCAGTCTTTAAATCTTATGACATAAATCGTGTTAACGAGTTGCCAAGATCTCTGAGTAGCTACACTCAAGAAAGAGATTGCTTCCTGTGCAACCATAAGTCAATATAAAATTGATAATTCTAACTCAAAGGGGAATAATATGAATTGGCGATTAGCATTGGATATGGGGACCAACTCTTTGGGCTGGGCGGCTTTCACCTTAAATGCCTCTGGTAAAGTGGTCGATTTAAAAGATTCAGGGGTCAGAATTTTTTCTGATGGTAGGGAGCCTTCAAGTAAAGACAGGGTTGGAGAAATTCTGGCTGTAGAAAGGCGACTGGCCCGTGGTGCAAGACGAAATCGTGACCGCAGGTTACGCCGTAAACATCAATTAATTAGTCGTTTAGTGCAATTAGGTTTGATGCCAGAAGATGCAGAGGCACGTAAGGAACTTGAAACACTTGATCCTTATTACTTACGGGCAGAGGCGGTTGAGCGTTCCTTAAGCCCGAATGAATTGGGTCGTGCACTATTCCATATCAACCAACGCCGTGGCTTTTTATCCAACCGAAAGAGTGATGGTGATGATGAGGAAACAGGCAAGATCAAGCCGAAAATCTCTGAACTGCGTGAGAAACTGGGTGATCAGACTCTAGGTCAATGGCTGAATGACCGGCTGAAAAAGGGTAAGTCCGTCAGATTCCGGGGAGAAGACGGTGACCTTTATGCTGATCGGGCCATGTATATCCATGAATTTGATAAAATAAGGGTCAGGCAAGAAGCATCGCAAATCTTATCTCCGACTGATTGGGATGATTTGCGAAATGGCAATAAGGATCAGGGGTTTGACGGGATTTTCTTCCAACGGAAATTGAAGCCTGTGGAACGGGGCCGTTGTGAATTTTTCATTGAGGAATATCGTGCCCATAAAGATTTGCCCATTGCCCATGAGTTTCGTATTTTACAGGAGGTCGGCAATCTTCAATATTATGATGAAAATCAGGAAAAGAACGAACTGGATGATAACCAGAGAGCCAGATTGATTAAGTGTCTGAATAGGCAGAAAACCATTGCATTCGGTGCTGTTCGGAAATTAAGGAATTCCGATGGCCGTCCTGTTTTCCCGCGAGAATGTCTGTTCAATCTGGAAAATGGGCCGCGTGACAAGTTAAACGGCAATGCCACGGCCTTCACCATGCGAAAGCCTGAAATGTTGGGGAATATTTGGGACGAATTGTCCCCGGATAAGCAAAATGATATTCTGGAAATGCTACATGATGCCGAGGATGATGACCGGTTAATCAACGACCTGATAGTCGAATTTTCTTTAACCCAAGAACAGGCAAAGGCCGTTAGCAAGTTTAAACTGTCTTCCGCTACGACACATTTATCTCGAAAGTTCATGACGCGCTGTGCGGCAATTATGCGTGAGGAAAATATGGGTTATGATGCTGCGGTTCGCGAAGTTTATGATGATGACGGAGTTTTCTTTCATCATAGTAGATATGAGGTGGACAGCATTCTGGAAAAGCTTCCCTATTACGGTGAACTGTTAAAGGGCAGTGTTATTGGAGCAAAGCCAACAGATTTTGATGTTGTAAAATATCCTGAACAGCATTATGGCAAGATAAATAATCCTACGGTGCATGTGGCACTCAATCAATTACGCAAACTCATCAATCGCCTGATTGACCGCTTTGGACCGCCGTCCGAAATTCATGTAGAACTTGTTCGGGATTTAAAGAAAACCGCCAAAGCGCGGGATGATATTGCCAAACAAAACAAGATATTTGGCAAGGCCAATGATAGCAGGGCTATTTTATTCCGCGAACAAAATAATGGCCGTGATCCATCAGGGCTGGATTTAAAGAAAATCCGCCTGTGGGAAGAATTAGGAACGGATCAGTTTACACGTCATTGCCCTTTTTCAGGTAAGATTATTTCAGCAGCCATGTTATTTAATGGGGAGGCAGAAATTGAACATATTCTGCCCTTT
>DAOWHQ010000015.1:0-4340 GCA_030641355.1 Alphaproteobacteria bacterium | reverse complement strand
TTCCCGAATTGCCTGCATCGACATCTCTTCCCGGGAAATTTCTTCATCTTCAATTAAAAATTTACCGATGGAATGATAGGCCTTGCCATTTTTTCCCGCATAGCCAAATGTTTTCCGGTCGCCATTCTCATAACGAATAACGCCAGACCCCTGAATATGCATAAAAAAAGAATCTACCGGGTCTTTTAACCAAACCAGCTCCAAATTCTGATTGATCAGTACGCCCTGATCAATATTCTTCCGGCCTTCATAGGGAATAAATTCGCCGTCTTTCACCTGTCCAATGATGGATTTTCCCCGCAAAGATGAGCTGAATTGACCAAGGTCCAGTGTTTTTAAGTTTTCTGGCACGGCATAGAGGGGATAGTTATATTTAGCCGTCTGTATGGCGCTACCGTCATATTCCGGCGCAAAATACCCCGTAAACAACCCTTCGGTATCCGCGCCATAAGAAACAACCACAAAATAGCGCTCAAAGAAATCCCGTGATTGCTGATCCGAAAGACCGTTCAGTTTTTCAGCTTTTGAGCAGGGCTCTTGCCAGTCACGAGCAGTTCCACCAAGCCTTTCTGGCTGTATTTTTTTCGTGAGGGGTTGTGACAGAAAGACGGTACAGGATTTTTTAAAGGCAATGAAGGCCAGCGCCTGTTGATCAGATGACCAGTTTTTCAGGTCGCTGTAAGGTATTTTCACATAGTCCACCGGCACGCGCGGCACCCTTATCAAAAGCCATAGAGACAAAAGCAATAATATTCCTGCTCCGCTAATGATAACAAATTTCCGCATGATTTTATAACATACTACCCGGTTCTTGTGGCAACTAACGTCCAGTTAGGATCAGCGCTTTTTACATCACGGCAGAAAGTCCAGATATCGGTGATCTTAATCGCTTTATCTGTATTCCCTTCAATGATTTTATCACCCGTGTCACGTGTCGCCATGATCATATGACTGGTAAATTCAACGGTAACTTCTGCAAGTGAGCCGGAAAGACTAACATCCACAAGGTCAATTTTTTCGATATCCATCAGCTTGTTATCGCTATGTAAATTTTCCTTTTCCAGACTAGCGATGGCCCCGTCAAACTGATCATAAACCTGCCGACTTAACATATTTCTCAGGATTTTTCTGTCCTGAACCCAGAAAGCATTCAGCACTAAACCGTAAGCATATTCTGCGCCGTCAAAAAAACTGCGCAGGTTAAAGCTGTGATCAAATTGGTGGATCTTCTCTATCGTGCTATAAAAGGGTGAGGATTTGCTCAGACCCAGATTAACGACAGGCCCCTGGTCTTCCGGGTCGGGACGAAACTGAACAACATTATCATCTTCGTGATTACCCTCATGTCTGGTTGTTTGCTGATGGTTATTATTGTCTTGGTCTTTTGTGGGATCATAGCCGGTTTTTTTGCCCAACGTGCGGCGCAGTTGAAACAATATAAAAACAGCCACCAGTGCTAATATTATAATAAGTTCGATGCTTTCAGATTCACTTTGCATTTTTTTCCTGTTCTACGCCTTGGCGAAAGATGTATGATGCTTATATATAAGACTTATTCGGACAAATTTAAATACTCCATTTTATAATGCCAGTAAATAATGTTCAAATCACTTAAAACGAGCTTTTAAAATGCCTTTACTTATATTGTTTATCCTTATTGCCGTGCCTTATCTGGAATTTATGGTCTTTCTGGAGGTTGGTAGTGCCATTGGCGGCTTTCAGGCTCTTCTTTTGACTATATTGACAGCGGTTATCGGTATTTATCTGATCCGCCAGCAAGGGCTTGTGGTTATGAACCGAATGCATCATACCCTGCAACAGAACGAAAGTCCGGTTGAGGACATCTTTCATGGCTTCTTTCTTTTGATTGCCGGCCTGTTTTTTCTCCTGCCCGGATTCATCACAGATACAGTTGCCTTGTTTTTAGCCATCGAACCCATTCGGGCCGTGCTGGGCAAAATCATCGTAAAAAATATAGGCACAACTTTTTACAGAAATAACGCAGGTCCGGGAAATAATAACCCTTACGATGAGGGAATCACTATTGATGGCGAATATGAAAAAAAACCGGACAGTTCAAAAAATATTGATCACAAGAAGGGTTGAGAGACTAAATGCTACGATCTTTTGCAATATGACCAATATTGCTTGTACTGAAACAAAATCCATGTTAGCCAACATATTTTTACGAAGAACAACATAACTTTTGGGATATTTTTATGTCAGACGAAACTGAAAACAAACCTGCTGAAGCCGTAGACGCAACAACAGAAACCGCTGTTGAAAACGAAGGCCCGCAAATTGGTATTCTTGGACAATATATCAAAGACCTGTCCTTTGAAAACCCAACGCCGGCACAGACTTTGCAAAAGCTGGCTAAAGAACAACCCGCCATGAACATCAATGTGAACCTCAATGCCCGCGCTGTTGGCGAAGACGTTTACGAAGTTGATCTGAAAATAACCACAACAGCCAAATCCGGTGAAGAAACCGCCTTTGTTGCTGAGTTGGTTTATTCTGGTCTTTTTGCCGCTAAAAATCTGCCGGAAAATTCCCTGCAGCCATTTTTAATGATTGAAGCTCCCCGTATTTTATTCCCATTTGCACGGCGTATTATTGCTGATGTAACCCGGGATGGTGGTTTCCCACCCCTGATGCTGGAGCCAATTGACTTTGCCACTCTTTATCAGCAACAGATGCAGGCCGCCCAAGAACAGGCCGCTGCTAGCGATGATGTTGTTGTAAACTAAGCGTCTGGTTTTTACAGAATTTAAAAGCCTCCGGTTATATGACCGGGGGTTTTTTTTATGCTGTTCCAAAGGGCGTTTTCACCCATTTCAGCAACAAATTCCTCATGACGGATAACCTCTTCGGGTGACGGGCTATGTGGGCGGGCAGCTCGAGCCGGTCTTTCATTATTATGAGCCGCACCCCGGCTCTTCCCGATAGCTTTTTTCTGACCTTCCAGGGCAAGCCCCCGTTGTCTTCCCCCCATTAGTTCCAGATAAACCTCTGCTAAAAGCTCCGCATCCAAAAGAGCACCATGTTTAATGCGGTTAGAGTTGTCGATGGTAAATCTTTTACAGAGCGCGTCCAGCGTATTGGGTGATCCGGGGAATTGGCGGCGGGCAATTTCCAGTGTATCTATAGCCCGAACCGTGGGATATTCTTTATGGCCGACTTGCGCAAGTTCCCAATTTATAAACTTCATGTCAAATTCAGCATTATGCGCCACCAGCTTCGCATCACCGACAAAATCTATAAATTTAGCATATATTTCGGAAAAGACAGGATAGCCCTTAAGATATTCCGCGCTCAGGCCATGAATACGAAAAGCACCTTCGGGCATATCCCGTTCAGGATTGACATATTGATGAAAAATTCGTCCCGTGGGCAGATAATTTTCCACCTCAACACAACCAATCTCCACCAACCGGTCGCCAGTGAAGGGATTAAACCCTGTTGTTTCCGTATCAAATACGATTTCCCGCATTATTTTTTTGCCCTGATTTTTTCGATGATCTGATGAACCTGATCTTCAGCATAACTTAACCCCTGATCAGTTTGAACAATAAAATCCGCCCGCTGTCTTTTTTCACGATCCGGCATCTGTTTGCTCAGAATATTTTCAAATTTCTCTGCTGTCATGTCTGGACGCGCCAAGACGCGTTGGCGCTGAACCTTCGCTGGTGCCGACACCACCACCGTGAAATCACAATTTTCTTCACCACCGGTTTCAAATAATAACGGTACATCCATCACCACCATATCATGACCCTGCCCTTTGGCCTGTTCAAAAAATTCCTGCCGCCGGTCCGACACCATAGGATGCAGAATAGCTTCCAGTTTTTTTAATGCCCCGTGATCACCAAAAACCCGTGATCCTAATTTTTTACGGTCAATGCCATCCGTTTTTTTTACACCGGGAAAGATTTGTTCCACCCTGTCCACTGCCGCGCCGTCTTTGGCCATTAAGTCGTGCACGGCCTTATCAGAATCAAATACTGGCACCTGAGCCCGCTCAAACATCTTCGCCGTTTCCGATTTACCCATACCAATAGAACCCGTAAGCCCAATGATTGTCACTTTCCGAAGCACGTGCTGGCGCAGATGCCGATCCACTTCTGGCTCCTGCCCAAACCATTCCTGAAATGCCGGGGCCGCCTGATAAAGCAACATACCCAGACCATCAACGCAAATATTGCCCCGTATTCTGGCCTGCTTCAACAGGTCAGTCTCCAGCGGATTATAAACGATGTCATAAACCACCGCCAAGGACGGTAGCGCGGATAAGTCTATATCCAATGGCGGCTGACCCGTCATACCGAGTGTTGTCGTAT
>DAOWHQ010000030.1:0-4176 GCA_030641355.1 Alphaproteobacteria bacterium | reverse complement strand
ATGTGGAAACCATGACCAATAATATGCGCAAGAAAATGGAAGAAACCATGGCCGAGGTCGAGGCCGAAGGCGGCATCATCAAGATGGTGGCCGAAGGTACGATCCAGTCCAAAGTTTCCGCACAGGCATATGGTATGCAAAAAGACATTCAGTCCGGTGCCTTCCCAAAAGTCGGCGTTAACTGTTACAAGACCGATGAAGAAGAGAATGAGGTCGAATTTCACCCTTACGACACACGAGATGCTGATCAGCAGATTGAAAATCTAAATGCGGTGAAGGCCGAGCGGGATCAAGCGGAAGTTGACCGCACATTGGCACAGGTCAAGGCGGACGCGGAAGCTGACCGAAATGTCATGCCTGCCATAGTGGCGGCGGTGAAAGCCTATGCCACCGTGGGCGAGATTACTAAGAAACTGGTCGAAGTCTATGGCTATTACCAGGAACCAATTCGTTTTTAACAAGAGCATAAAAAATGTCAGAAATAGAAAGATATATTGCGCCAACGAAACTGGCAGAGGCTGTGGAAGCCTTGGCCAGTAGCGGTGTGACCATTGTCGCAGGCGGCACCGACCTGACCCCGCAGATTAATGAAGGTAAGCGTCGTTATGAGCCGGTCCTGATGAATATTCAGCGGGTCGAAGAACTTAAAGATATTTCCTTAGATGATGGAGAAATCAGAATCGGTTGTTTGGCCACCGTCTCCGAAATAAGGTATAATGATATAATAGCTGGATTCGTACCAATATTATGCGATACCGCCAACCGCTTTGCCAGTGAGCAAATCCGCAATGCGGCGACGATTGGCGGTAATATCTGCAACGCATCACCGGCGGGTGACATGATTATACCGCTGTTGGTATTGGGTGCCTCCGTGGAGCTTGCCAGTTGGAAAGAGGGCGCCATAGAAATCCGGCGGGTGCCATTAAATGGTTTCTTTACAGCTCCCGGCAAAACTATTCGAAATGATAACGAGCTGTTGACTGCCGTAGTATTTGACAAACCGTCAAGTGATTTTGTCGGGCAGTTCCGTAAATCCGGCCCCCGTCCGGCCTTGGAAATATCCACGGTAACGGTCGGCATTGGCGGCGATTTGAAAGACGGTAAATTTGAAAATGTGCGGGTTGCCTTTGGCGCTGTGGGGCCAACGCCCATGCGGGGCGGGGCTACTGAGACCGCATTAGAAGGCAACGTCCTGAATGATGATGTCATACGGGCCGCCGTGGTAGGGGCACAGCAAGATGCGACACCCATAGACGATATTCGCGCGACCACATGGTACCGCAACCACCTTATTGGTGTATTCACAGAGGAGCTTTTGAACAATGTCTGTCAAAATTGAACTTAATTTCACCATGAATGGCAGGCCAGTTAACATCGAGGTTCCGGTAGATATGACGGTGCTTAACCTGTTGCGCGAAAATCTCGATATGAAGGGCACAAAATATGCCTGTGGTGAGGGAGAATGTGGGGCCTGTACCATCGAAGTGGACGGGGCTACAATCAATAGCTGCCTGATGTATGCAGTAGATTTAGAGGGCCGTGAGATCACGACCATCGAGGGAATGCAGACCGGAAATATACTCCATCCCATGCAGCAGTCTTTTGTTGATCACGGGGCGGTGCAATGCGGGTTCTGTATGCCGGGGATGATTATTCAGGCCAATTATCTGGTGAAGAAAAACCCCAACCTTACACGGGAAGAAATGAAGCGGGGACTTGAAGGAAACGTCTGTCGCTGTACAGGCTATACCAAGGTGCTGGACGCCGTAGCTGACGTTGTCGGAGCGAAAGGATAAAATCATGAGTGAACAGGTTGCTTTTCAACATATTGAAAAAACCACATTGATAGGTAAGCGGATCAAGAAGCCTGACGCGCCCGCCAAGGCCATCGGCAAGACCCGCTATATCAATGATATGGTTCTGCCCCAGATGCTCTACGGCAAGATATTGCACGCGGGCCGCGCCCATGCGGAAATTATCAGCATTGATACGTCCGAGGCGGAAAAATTAGCGGGCGTTCATCTGGTGATCACGGCTAAGGACACACCGGAATTAAGGCTGGGTTTTGTCAAAGACAATGCCCCCCTGAAAGATAAAGTCCGTTGCGAACGGGATGAGGTTGCGGCGGTTGCCGCAGAAAGCGAAGCCATCGCGGCGGCAGCGTTGAAGCTGATCAAGGTCGATTATAAAGACCTGCCCGGTGTTTTCACTATAGAAGACAGTCAAAAAGAAGGTGCGCCCGTAATACAGGAACGCTTCCCCGATAATAAAAGCCTGAAATTTGAATTCAAACATGGTGATTTAGGACAAGCCGAGGCTGATTCCGACATCATTCTGGATGATACCTTTAATGTGCATTATGTCACCCATTGTTGTATGGGGACATCCTGCGCCATTGCTGACTTTGACCATAACGGCAAGCTGACCATCTATTCACAGACCCAGTACCCGTATAATTACAAGATGGATCTGGCGCCGGCACTTGGTATTGATCCCGGTGATATTCGGGTCATTCAGCCACCAACGGGCGGATCATTCGGCGCGAAACTGGATGTTTATCCTTTTGAGCCAGTGGCGGCGATACTCGCCCAGAAAACCGGACGGCCTGTGAAAATACTTTTTGACCGGGAAGAAGAATTTATTAATTCCCCCACCAGACAGCCTGCATCAATGCATTTGCGTACGGGCTGCACCAAGGATGGTATCCTGACTTTCCGTGCTGCGGATGTTGAGATGGATAACGGTGCCTATACTTCATGGGGGGCTACTGTTCCGGTTATTATGATGCGCACCACATCCGGTCATTACCGTGTACCCGTCGTCGATTTCAAAGGGCAGGCTTATTATACCAATAATTCTTATGCCGGATCATTTCGCGGTTACGGTAATGTTCAGATGACCTATGCCACGGCACAGCATATGGATATGCTGGCCGAAAAGCTAGACATGGACCCCATAGAATTCCGCCTGAAAAATGCGCAGAAGTCCGGTGAGGTGACCCCCCAGAAATCATACCTTCGGGAATGTGCACTGGCGGAATGTCTGACCACGGCGGCTGAGGCTTCCGATTATGTCAGTAAGCTCAATAAATATACTGATGAGCGAGAGCAAGAAGGTCGTTACAAGCGCGGCATCGGCTTGGCTAGTTCCATCCATAATGCGGGTGGGGCCAAGATCCATAAGTCGGACGGTTGCGGCACGATCCTGAAAATGGATGATTACGCACGGGTGACGGTGATCACCGGCGCGTCCGAGATTGGACAAGGCATTGATGCGGTGATCGCACAGATTGTATCCGAGGAACTTGGCGTTCCTGTAGAACACGTGAATTTGGTCAATAATGACAGTGACCTTGGGCCGTGGGACGTGGGGGTTCATGCCTCGCGCACAACCTTCATCGCGGGCAATGGCGCGCGGCGTGCGGCGATCAAGGCCAAGAAGCAAATTCTCGCGGCGGCATCGAAACAGGCCAACGTGTCGGCAGATGAACTTGACCTTCGCGGCGGTTTTGTGGTGCAGGATAAGGACGGCGCGGTTGTTACCAAGCTGGACAAAATGCTGCGTCAGATGCATTTCCAGCCAGAACCGGATGTGGTTATGGTCAGCGACTATTATGAGCCCAACAGCGAGCCAGAGGGTCGCGATCATATTTCCGACCATTCAGCGGCCTATTCCCACGCGGTGCATATTGCCGAAGTAGTAGTGGATACCCTGACCGGCGAAGTAAAGGTTGAAAAAGTAACCATGGCACAGGATGTGGGGCGGGTCATTAACCGCATGGGTCTGGAAGCCCAGATGGAAGGCGGTATGGCCTTTGGTCTTGGTTTTGCTCTTAGTGAGGAAATGCTGTTTGAGGAAGGCCGCCTGAAAAACCCTAACTTCAGGGATTACAAAGTACCAACGGCTCCGGAAATGCCGGAAATTGAAATGCATTTCATTGAAAGCGATTGTGAAGAGGGGCCGTATGGTGCCAAGGGCATCGCCGAACTGCCGACCATTGTGGTGGCGCCCGCCATTGCCAATGCGGTTTATAATGCCACGGGAATTCGTTTTTTCAATCCCCCCATGACACCGGAAAAAGTTGCCAGAGCCATATGGGAAAAGAAAAACGCATGAAGCAAAAGATAGTATTGAGTCTGGAACAGGCCCTGTCCCTGCCTTCTGCTACCCTGCGGT
>DAOWHQ010000249.1:0-3750 GCA_030641355.1 Alphaproteobacteria bacterium | reverse complement strand
TGAAATGTTGCCGCATCCACATTGCCACCACTGAGCAGCAAGCAGATGGTCTTGCCCCTGACATCTACCTTGCCCGCCAACAATGCCGCTAAGCCCACAGCACCACCGGGTTCCACCACCAGTTTCAGCTTATCCCATGCGTATTTCACGGCAAATAATGCTTCATCATCGCTAACGGTAAGAATAGATTTTAAATATTTTTGCATGATAGGGAAAGTATTAATACCGGGTGATGTGCTAAGAAGGGCATCACAGATAGACCCCGCCTGCTGGTTATTACTCTGACGTGACCCCATCTCAAGAGAACGCTTCACATCATCAAAACCCTCTGGCTCAATGCCAAAAATTTCCGTATCAGGGCTTAGCCCCTTAATTGCAGTCGCACAGCCTGAAATTAGGCCGCCACCACCAATAGGACAAAAGAACTGCTCAAACGCAATGCCCTGCTCCTGCCCCTGTTCAATAATTTCCAGCCCGGCAGTTCCCTGCCCAGTGATAATATCAAAATCCTCAAAAGAAGTGACCACTACAGATTTCCTGTCAGCGGCGATAGCGGCGGCTATTTCCTCACGGTTTTCCGTTTCCCTATCATATTCAATTATCTCCGCACCATAGGACAACGTATTATCCCGCTTCATCATCGGTGCATCCGTGGGCATGACGATAATGGCTTTAATGCCGAGAAGTTTGGCGGCCAAGGCCACCCCCTGCGCATGATTTCCCGATGAATAAGCCACCACGCCACGGGCCTTTTCCGCATCTGTTAATTGACATAACCGATTATAAGCCCCGCGAAATTTAAACGCACCCACCCTTTGCAGGTTCTCCGGTTTGATATAAACCTGAGCTTCCAGCTCCTCTGACAGGGACATTGAGTATAAAAGCGGGGTTTTGATGGCAATACCCCGCAAACGCGACGCAGCTTTTTGAACATCATTTAATGTCGGCATGGCTTGTTGTGACATACTAATATCGCTTTATTGGCAAAAAATAGATATTAGGTTTAATCCGACTATTTAAATTCAGCAAGAATTTCTTTTGCTTCCTCGCTGCCATTACGGGAAGCTTTTCTCAGCCATAGCTTAGCAGTTTCAAGGTTTTTTTCAATCCCTTCACCAAAAACATACATTAATCCCGTTACCAGCTGGGCATCACGCATCCCCTTTTGAGCCAGCGGCAGGCATATGGTATAGGCATCTAAGAATCTGGCATTCACATAAGCTTCCAGACATTTTTTTTCAGATGCCGTATCTTCCAATTTGGTTATTTTCAAGGGGGCATTCGCCCGTGTTCCCGCTTGAGCTACAGACATGGGAACAATCACAACAACACCTAAAATGATCAAAAAAAGTTTATTAAACATACTATTATCCCGACATAAATAACGTAAATACCGCTATTACGGCTTTTCATTAATTCAATGTTACTTGAAGGCCAATATGATTTTATTTCAAAGGATTGATTATTTGGCACCACACAACGAATCAAAAATTCAGTAGAACTGTATCAACTTTTCGTGGATTTGTTAATATTTTGTTTCATACAGGAACAGTAGAACAACAGGGGTCCGTTAATTAATTATTTATGCAGATACAATTGATTTCCCTTTATATTTACGCATATGTAATTTTGGTGTAGTTTAGATGGCTATTACCGGATTTGCCAAGCTTTTATTTTTACGGTTAAAACATCGACAAACCCCCAGAAAATGATATTTATATCTCCAAATGGTGATCATCAGCTTTAAGGATTTTACATATGCCTCCATATCGTTCAAAGACTTCGACCCACGGCCGTAACATGGCAGGCGCGCGCGCGCTATGGCGGGCCACAGGGGTTAAGGATGAGGATTTCGGCAAACCGATCATCGCTGTGGTCAACAGTTTCACACAATTTGTGCCTGGTCATGTTCATCTGAAAGACATCGGTCAAATGGTGGCACGGGAAATTGAAAAGCATGGCGGTATTGCCAAGGAGTTTAATACCATCGCCGTGGATGATGGCATCGCAATGGGCCATGACGGTATGCTCTATTCCCTGCCCAGCCGAGAGATTATTGCCGATAGTGTGGAATATATGGTCGAAGCCCATTGTGCGGACGCCATGATCTGCATCTCCAATTGTGACAAGATCACACCGGGCATGATGATGGCGGCATTGCGGCTGAATATTCCGGCCATATTCGTATCCGGCGGCCCCATGGAGGCCGGAAAAACCCAGACCGTAAATCACAAGCTTGATCTTGTGGATGCCATTATCATGGGCGTTGACCCCAACGTGAGTGATGAGATTGTGGAACAGGTCGAACGCTCCGCCTGCCCTACTTGTGGCTCATGCTCCGGTATGTTCACCGCTAACAGCATGAATTGCCTGACCGAAGCATTGGGCTTGTCCCTGCCCGGCAACGGTACCATGCTTGCGACCCATGCGGACCGACAGGGATTATTCCTTGAAGCAGCACGTACCATCACCAGAAACACCATTTCCTATTATAAAAATGACGATGCGTCTGTCCTGCCCAGATCAGTTGCATCATTTGAAGCATTTGAAAATGCCATGACGCTGGATATTGCCATGGGCGGGTCTACGAATACTGTGCTTCACCTGTTGGCGGCGGCACAGGAAGGCGAGATTGATTTCACTATGGATGATATTGACCGACTGTCAAAACGGGTACCTAACATCTGCAAAGTCGCACCCGCATCTCAAGAATATCACATGGAGGATGTTCATCGGGCTGGTGGTATCATTGCTATTCTGGGCGAACTGGACAAGGGCGGCTTGCTTAACCGCGATTGCGTCACTGCCCACGGTGGTACTCTTGCGGATGTTATTGAAAAATATGACATCAACCGAACCCCCACAGAGGAAATTCAGGGGTTTTTCAAGGCTGCACCGGGCGGGGTCAGAACCACAGAAGCCTTCTCTCAAAGCAAACATTATGTAAGCCTTGATCTTGATCGGGAAGCGGGTTGCATACGCTCCATCGAAAATGCCTATAGTCAGGACGGCGGTCTTGCTATTTTGGAAGGCAATATCGCCCTTGATGGTTGCATTGTAAAAACTGCGGGCGTTGATGATGATAATTTAACCTTCACCGGCCCAGCTCGCATCTATGAAAGTCAGGACGATGCGGTTAAAGGCATCACGACGAAAGAGGTAAAGGCAGGCGATGTGGTCATTATCCGCTATGAGGGGCCGCGCGGTGGCCCCGGTATGCAGGAAATGCTTTATCCCACATCATATTTAAAATCCATGGGGCTTGGTAAAAAATGCGCTCTGGTCACGGATGGACGTTTTTCCGGCGGCACATCAGGCCTAAGCATAGGCCATGTCTCACCAGAAGCGGCATCAGGCGGGGCAATTGCCCTGATTGAAAATGGTGACATCATTGAAATTGATATTCCAAAGCGGATCATTCATGTGGATATTTCAGAGGATGAACTGGCTAAACGCCGACAGGTTATGGAGGCTAAGGGCAAAGATGGCTGGAAACCAGAAGCGCCGCGCAGCCGTAAAATATCCAAAGCTCTACAGGCATATGGCCTTATGGCAACATCTGCAGACAAGGGGGCGGTAAGGGATATTTCCAATTTAAGCAGATGACAAAAAAAAGGTCAGCGTGTGCTGACCAAGTCGAGGGGGAGGAACTATGTAGTGTGTTCACTCTAGCGCCCACCCTCATCACTTACAAATCAACAGTTGATCACAGGTTTGTGAATATATCATAATCAGGAAATTTGTAATTTT
>DAOWHQ010000027.1:0-2993 GCA_030641355.1 Alphaproteobacteria bacterium | reverse complement strand
GGGGATTGAATTTGATTATTGCTGTTGTCATGCGGCATTCGCCCTCAGCGAGCAGGGTTATGAGACGATTATGGTCAATTGTAATCCGGAAACTGTCTCCACCGATTATGATACTTCAGACCGGCTATATTTTGAGCCGCTGACCGCAGAGGACACCATTGAACTGATCCGGCGTGAACAGAAAAACGGTACGGTGGTCGGCGTGATTGTGCAGTTTGGCGGACAGACGCCGCTCAAACTTTCCCATGCGCTTCAGGACGCCAATATCCCTATTTTGGGTACGTCACCGGATGCCATTGATCTGGCGGAGGACCGGGAAAGATTTCAAAAACTGGTCAATAAACTTGGTCTGTTGCAGCCGGAAAATGGTCTTGCCACTAACACAGAGGAAGCGGTTAAGGTTGCCGAGGAAATTGGCTATCCGATTCTGATCCGGCCTAGTTATGTACTGGGCGGGCGGGCCATGGAAATTGTCTATGACACCGTGTCGCTGGAACGCTATATGGATGCGGCTGTTTCAGTATCATGGGATAGTCCGGTGCTCATCGACCGCTATCTTGGCGGCGCGACAGAGGTGGATGTGGATGCACTTAGTGATGGTGAAGCCGTTCATGTGGCCGCCATCATGCAGCATATTGAGGAAGCCGGAATTCACTCCGGCGACAGTGCGTGTTCCCTGCCGCCTTTCTCCCTGAAAGAAAGCGTCATTGCGGATATTAACAAACAGACGGAACAACTGGCACTTGCCTTGAATATCAAGGGCTTAATGAATGTGCAATTCGCGGTTAAGGATGATCTTGTCTATCTGATTGAGGTTAACCCGCGTGCCAGCCGAACCGTGCCATTTGTTGCTAAAGCCATTGGCGCACCTATTGCAAAATGGGCGTCCCGCCTGATGGCCGGAGAAAAATTATCTACGTTTAATTTTCCCTCTGCTACGCCCAATCATGTGGCGGTTAAGGAAGCGGTACTGCCGTTTAATCGTTTTCCGGGAGCGGATGTATTGCTCGGCCCTGAAATGCGCTCCACCGGTGAAGTGATCGGGCTTGATGACACTTTTGCCAAGGCATTCCTCAAGTCACAAATCGCCGCCGGAACGCATTTGCCGTTGGAAGGCACGGTATTTATTTCCGTGAAGAATGAAGACAAGCAAAAAATGATTGAGCCGACGCGGGATTTACTAGGCATGGGGTACCGAGTTGTTGCTACGGGGGGGACTGCTAAGCATTTACAGGACGCAGGGCTGGCAGTTACAATGATCCACAAGGTGCTTGAAGGCCGCCCGCATATCGTGGATGCCATCAAGAGCAACGAGATACAACTTATCTTCAATACCACTGAGGGCGCACAGTCGATTGTGGACAGTTATGAGTTGCGCCGGACCGCCCTGACCCATAATATCCCCTATTATACCACCACACGGGGGGCTGTTTCGGCCATGGAAGCAATAAAAGTCTTGAAATCCAGTTCACTTGAAGTTAAACCCCTTCAATCTTATGTTTTTGAGTAGAGTGTCTTTCATAGATTGATGGCGCAATGGCATACTTTAGTCAAAGGACAGAGTATGTGAGATGTTTTATTGCTAAAAGTAGAAAAAATACATTATGGTTGAAAAAGTACCGATGACAGCAGAAGGCCACCAGAGGCTGGAAGCAGAATTGAAAATTTTAAAGCAGGAAGAGCGCCCCGCCGTGATCAAGGCGATCGAGGAAGCGCGTGCTCATGGTGACCTGTCTGAGAATGCGGAATATCATGCGGCCAAGGACCAGCAGGGTTTTATTGAAGCCCGCATCAAGGACATCGAAGGCAAGGTAAGTCGTTCAGAAGTGATCGACCCCAAGTATCTGTCCGGGGAAAAAGTTATATTTGCCGCGACGGTCAGCATGGCCGATGCAGAAGATAAAATCGTTAAATATCAAATTGTTGGTGTCGATGAAGTTGATGTGCCTGCAGGGAAAATATCCTATATTTCTCCCATTGGACGCGCTCTGATCGGGCGAAAGCTTGGTGACGAAGTAGAAGTTAAAACCCCGCGCGGTGAGACTTACTATGAGATCACTAAAGTGGAATTTGTCTAAAATACTGGCTGTTAATCTTCAACACCACTGACCGGAATACCATGTAGTTTCTTGGCACAACGGATGCTGAGGGATGTTTTTACGCTGTCCACATTGGGGGCAGGGGTTAATTTTGTGGTCAGGAAGCTCTGAAACTGGGCTAGGTCGCGGGCGACGATTTTCAGAATAAAGTCAATTTCCCCGTTGAGCATATAAGTTTCGCGCACCAGAGGCCATGCCGCCACCAGTTCCTCAAATGCCTTAAGGTCGGTTTCCGCCTGACTATGCAGGCCAACCATGGCAAATACAGTCAAACCATATCCCATGGATTCCGCATCGAGGTCCGCATGATAGCCCTTAATATATCCGGCTTCTTCCAAAGCCCGAACCCGCCGCAAACACGGCGGTGCGGTAATTCCTACATTTTCAGCTAAGTCTACATTGGTAATTCGACCGTATTCTTGGAGATTTTCTAATATCCGGCAGTCTATATCATCCAGTTTTACGCGATGCATTCAGTTTATTCCTTGATACTCTATTTTTAGTATTATTATTTTTCAGCTGCTAAGAAACTATTTTTTAAATCAAATTTTTAGAAACAATAAATCCTAACTGCGACAGAATATATTATAAATCAACCAACTTACACAATTAAATACACTTTAATGTATTTTTAACGTGAAACCGATAATTCCTCTGTGCTAATTCATCGATTTTTAAACTGGCTTTCAACTAAAAAAAAAGCTATATTTTGGGAAGAGAGGTAGTTTTTTATCAGTAGGCAAAAAATATAAAATGGTAGTAGTCTTTGAAAAATAACCTTATTAATGGTTGGGGAATAAATAGAGTGCAGAAAAGAGCCCAGTTTGATGACAGAATTCGTAATCTGATTGTGCTTGCGCAGGATGGATGGCATCCCGGGGTAATCGGCATTGT
>DAOWHQ010000121.1:0-21272 GCA_030641355.1 Alphaproteobacteria bacterium | reverse complement strand
TTTCGGGTGTCTCTGGCCCTGCAACCCATCGCCACCGCCCTTTTTGCCGCTTCCCCCTTCACCGAAGGCAAGCCTAATGGTTATCTGAGTTACCGCAGCCATATCTGGACTGATACCGATCCGGACCGTTGCGGTATCCTGCCCTTTGTCTTTGAAGATGGCATGGGTTTTGAGGCATATGTGGATCATGTTCTGGATGTGCCTATGTATTTTGTGTATCGAGACGGAAAATATATAGATGTGGCTGGTCAGTCATTCCGTGATTTTCTGCGCGGGGAATTGCCGGGTTATCCGGGCCATAAGCCGACCATGCAGGATTGGGAAGATCATATGAGTACATTGTTCCCCGAAGTGCGCCTGAAGAAATTCCTCGAAGTGCGTGGTGCGGATGGCGGAACATGGAATAAGATTTGCGCTCTGCCAGCGCTATGGACCGGCTTGTTCTACGACCAGACGAGTCTCGATGCAGCGTGGGATATGGTCAAGGACTGGACACCGGAAGACCATGAATATCTGCGGGCAAATGTCCCTGCCAAAGCACTGGCGACCCCTTTTAAAGAAGGTACGGTTCTGGATGTGGCAAAACAGATGGTCGCACTGTCGTCTGATGGCCTGCGCCGACGGGGCAGGGTCAACAGCACCGGTGAAGATGAAAGAATTTTCTTAGGCCCGCTGAGGACCATTCTGGACAGAGGCCAGACGGTTGCAGAAGAGATGCTGGAGAAATATTACAAGCCAGAAAGTGAAGGTGGCTGGGGTGAAAATATTGACCGTATTTTCAAGGATTATGCATTTTAAGCATTATTGCAGATTATTGATGCCTTCGAGTATGTCATATTTATCCTGACAATTAATGATGCTACTGGCCATTTCCTGCATCATTTCCACATATAAATCAGGGCCATTGTCAAGATAAAGGCCCAGAGGGTCCACAATATCAAATCCCGCGTTGGTGCCGCTCATTACCACGGTGGCAATGCGGGGGTGGGCGCCGGGGCTGCCCAATACACAGGTGACTTTCTTTTCTTTGGCAAGTTTTTTCAGGGCCTTGATGTGTTTCACACTGGGCATCTGGTCGGATTTTAGCACGATGGCCCCGATACTTTTCAACGTGAAGGCTTTTTCAAAATATTGAAAGGCATCATGATAGACGATCATGGGTTTTTCACGCAGAGGACGCAATTTTTCGCGCACGTCCTCTTCCATCCGGTAGAGCCCTGCAATAGTTTTCTGGGCATTCTGGATATAGGTCAGACTATTGGCTGGGTCCAGCTCGGACAGGGTCTCCTCAATGATCTGTACCATGCGGCGGGCATTGGATGGATCAAGCCATATATGAAGGTCCTGTGCGCCCTCAAGCACCTCATCCTGTGCGCTACTATCGTCCCGGTACCAGATCTTGCTGGTGCGGTAGGGAATAAGACGGATGCCTTCCTGCTGGGCCAGGGGAACTGCCTTGAAATTATTGTAGGTGCGTTTGAAAATTCTTTTCAGGAAAGTTTCCAGTTCCGGGTCAATATAAAAAATAACATCCGAATCATGAATTTGCCTGATATTTGAGGGTTTGAGCCGGTAAATATGGGGATCTAGCCCGCCTTTGACCATTAAATTAAGCTCGCCCCTGTCTCCCATCACACTGGCAATCAGGGAATACAGAGGTTTTATAGTGGCGATAACCTTTAGGTTTTTTGCCTGAGCATGATGACTGGTCATAGCCAAAAGGCTACCCATAAATAGACATAAAAGGGTTTTGCGCATTAGTTCAAGCATACCATCACCGGATATTTTGTAATAATATAACATATGTGGTGATTGTATGGGGCGAGTCAAGAAATATTAGTAAAGATGATTCTTCGTCTTATTAATTCCTTATTTGTTATCTATCTGATAAAGACTATATTATATAAATTAGTTGGCGTGGTATAGTTCATCAGATTCGGGCTAATTGGCTTAAAGAATAAAGTATATATGGGACAGGTATGATTTTGAGACAGAGTATAATAAAGGCAACAGGAATAATAAAACCACTGTTAATTTCTGTGGTCGTTCTGGGGTTGCTTAGTGCGTGCTCGGGTTCAGACAGATTGAAATACCAGGAAAGAAGTGTCACGGAGCTTTATGATAATGCCCTGCGTTATCTTAACCGGGGCCAGTATAAATTTTCTGCGGTTGCTTTCGATGAGGTCGAACGCCAGCATCCCTATTCATCCTGGGCCAGACGATCCCAGTTGATGTCAGCCTATTCTTATTTTAAGGCCCGTAAGCTTGATGAAGCTATTCTGGCGGCGGAACGCTTTGTTTCGCTTCATCCGGGTAATAAAGATGCGGCTTATGCCTATTATCTGATCGGGATTTGTCATTATCTGCAGATTGCAGATGTGCGCCGCGATCAAAAAGAAACCGAACTTGCGCTGGCTGCGCTCAGCGAGGTGGTTCGCCGTTATCCTTTCTCAAAATATGCCGCCGATGCCAAGCTGAAAATTGACCTGACACGGGATCATCTGGCGGGTAAGGAAATGAAAATTGGTCGGTTTTATCAGCAAAAAGACGAATATTTTGCTGCCATTGGCCGTTTTAAAAATGTGATTACTAAATATCAAACCACTAGCCATGTTCCTGAAGCTTTGCATCGTCTTACGGAAGTTTATCTGGAGCTTGGTATCATGCCGGAGGCCTATAAAACGGCAGCGGTTCTGGGGGCTAACTATCCCAAGACGGAATGGTATCAATTCAGTTACGATCTGATGCAAAAATATAATGTTCAAAAACCTTAATTAACGGGGGTTTTTTTGGTCCCGGATGCTCAATAGTCTGACCATAAATAATATTATTCTTATCGACCGGCTTCACATTGATTTTGAAGGCGGGCTCTGCGTATTGAGCGGGGAGACCGGGGCTGGAAAATCCATATTAATGGATAGCCTTGGGTTGGCCATGGGCGGGCGCAGCGGGCGTGACCTTGTGCGCCGTGGTGCCGATCAGGCCAGTGTCACGGCTGATTTTCATCTACCAACACAACATAATATATGGCCTTTTTTGGGTGAGCAGGGCATTGATCATGAGGCGGGCCAGATTATTTTGCGCCGGACTCTCGCCGCAGATGGCCGCAGCCGCGCCTATATTAATGATCAGCCCGTAAGCATCGGCCTGCTCCGGAAAACAGGCGATATGCTGGTTGAAATTCATGGACAGCATGATGAGAGGGGCCTGCTGAATTCCGCGGGTCACCGGAAAATACTGGATGATTATGGTCAGTATAGCGGCCTGACGGATCAGGTGAGAAGCTGTCACGGAACCTTGATACAACTTCAGAATCAGCTTCAGGACGAGGAAGATAAATTGGCGCAGGCCAAGCAGGATGAAGACTATATCCGTCATAACCTACAGGAATTAACGCAACTATCACCACAGGCGGGGGAAGAAGACCAGCTTGCCGATGACCGCAGCCGCATGATGCAGGGTGAGCAGATGTCCGAGGGGCTGAATGATATATTATCCAGCCTGCTGACCAAGAACGGTGTTGATGCGGCCCTGCGCTCCATCACCCGGCGGCTCAGCCGGATGGCAGGGCAGGACGGGGGTATACTTGATCCGGTGGTGGCTAATCTTGACCGTGCCGCAGATGAAACCTCTGCTGCAATCGCCACATTGGAGGAAACGCTGCGAAATATGGAGTTTAATCCCCATGATCTGGAGAATGCCGAGGAACGGCTATTCGCGTTAAGGGCTGCAGCCCGTAAACATAAATGTCTGGTGGATGATTTGCCGGATATTATAGCGGATTTTGGACAAAAGCTGAGTGCGCTAGAGTTTGGCGATGAGGAAGTCCGGCGTCTAAAGAAGGAAGCCAGCGCAGCACGGGTGGCATTCCACGGGGCCATAGGAAAATTAACTTTAGCCCGTAACGCGGCGGCATATGAGCTTGATGGGCTGGTAAATGGTGAGTTGCCGCCGTTAAAAATGGAAAAAGCCAGCTTTAAGACCAATCTGGTGCCGCTTGATGCGGAAAAATGGTGTGCAGAAGGTGGTGAGCGCATTGAATTTCAGATTTCTACCAATCCGGGTGCGCCTTTTGGTGATTTGATCAGGGTGGCATCGGGCGGAGAGCTATCGCGCTTTATACTAGCCCTTAAAGTAGTGCTGGCCCGTAAAACAACTGTTCCCACATTGGTATTTGATGAAATAGACCGGGGGGTTGGCGGTGCGGTTGCCGATGCTGTTGGCGAAAGACTTAAACGGCTCGCAGGGGAAGCACAAATTCTGGTGGTTACTCATTCGCCGCAGGTGGCGGCGCGTGCGGCTAATCACTGGTTGATTGAAAAGTCTGAAAAACAGGCTGGCGGCGATGTCTTTACCAATATCATTTCACTGGATGACGAAAGGCGGCAGGAGGAGATCGCCCGTATGCTTGCTGGAGCTAAAATAACCGATGAAGCCCGCGCCGCTGCGGCTAGTCTGATACGGGGTTAGTCATGAAAGATTATTATTCCGTTCCCGTAATGAATTTAAATGAAGATCAGGCACGGGAGGAGCTAGAGCGTCTGTCCTGCGATATCTCCCGCCATGATGAATTATATCACGGTAAAGACAAACCCATTATAACCGATGGGGAATATGATTTATTACGGGTACGTAATAAGAAAATTGAAACACGCTTCCCCCATTTGGCCCTTCATAACGGACCCGAAACAAAAGTTGGTAGCGCTATACCTACTTCAAGCGGTTTTACCAAGGTGGCACATGCACGGCTAATGCTGTCGCTTGACAATGCTTTCGGTCCAGAGGATGTTTTTGAATTCATTACGAAGGTGAAACGATTTTTAAATCTGTCAAATGAAGATGCTTTATGGCTCATGGCAGAACCCAAAATTGATGGCCTGTCAGCATCTCTGCGATATGAGAAGGGTATATTGGTGCAGGGGCTAACCCGCGGGGATGGAAAGGTTGGCGAGAATATTACTGACAATCTTATGACCATTGCCGACATTCCCAAGAAGCTAAAGGGAAATGGCTGGCCGGAAATATTGGAAATTCGCGGTGAAGTCTATATGGCGAAGGAAGATTTTTTTGCCCTTAATGACAAGCAGGACAAACAGGACAAGCCCACCTTTGCAAATCCCCGCAATGCTGCTGCGGGTTCTCTGCGCCAATTAGACAGCAGCATCACAGAAGCCAGAAAATTGCGTTTTTTCGCCTATGGCTGGGGCGAGATTTCAGAAAGCTTCGGTGATACTCAATCTGGCTGCCTGCAAAAAATGGCAGCTTGGGGGTTTGTCATAAATGACTATGCTGTAACTTGTGAAAATGGAGATATGGCACTTGCTCAATATGAAAAAATTGGCCAAATGCGATCAAGCTTGCAATATGACATTGATGGCGTGGTTTATAAAATTAACCGGTTAGACCTGCAGGATCGCTTGGGCATGGTGGCCCGGGCGCCGCGCTGGGCCATTGCCCATAAATTTCCGGCGGAAAAAGCCAGAACCACATTACAGTCGGTGGATTATCAGGTGGGCCGTACCGGTGTGATCACGCCTGTTGCCCGTCTGGAGCCTGTGACTGTCGGCGGGGTGGTTGTTTCCAACGCCACACTTCACAATGCAGATGAGATCGCCCGGCTTGGCATAAAGATTGGTGATGAAGTTATCATTCAGCGCGCCGGTGACGTAATCCCTCAGGTGGTTGAGGTTGCCAAGACCACCAACAGCAGTCAGAGCATTATTTTCCCCGAAAATTGCCCGTCCTGCGGTAGTCATCTGGAACAGGAAGAGGGTGAAGTGGCCCGGCGTTGTTCCGGCGGGCTGATCTGTCCGGCACAGCGGGTCGAGCGACTCCGACATTTTGTCTCGCGCAATGCTTTTGACATTGACGGCCTTGGTAAAAAGCAGATTGAGTTCTTCTTTAACGAAGGCATGATCACAAGTCCGGCAGATATTTTTACATTGGAGAAAAAAGATGCCGAAGGCCTGACCCGATTGAAAAACAGGGATGGTTGGGGTGATCTGTCGGCGGCAAATCTTTGGACGGCCATTGATGCCAAACGTACTATGACCATGGACCGTTTTTTATTCGCGCTCGGTATACATCATGTCGGACAGCAAAATGCACGGCTTATGTGCCTAAATTACTTGAGTATGGCGGTATTCAATAGCGCGGTGGAAACAGCGCAAAATCCGGATAGTGAAGCATACGCAGAATTATTGAATATTGATGGCATCGGGCCAAAGGTTGCCGAGAGCCTGATCAGTTTCTTTGCCGAGCCTCATAATGTTGAGGTGTTAAAAGCATTGCTGGCGCAGGTTACGGTAGAGGATTTTGAAGCTCCCGATACGGGCGGCTCCCCCATTGCGGGAAAGATTATAGTCTTTACCGGAAGCCTTGAGAAGATGACCCGTCAGGAAGCCAAGGCCTCCGCAGAGAAACTTGGCGCCAGAGTATCAGGTTCAGTTTCCAAAAAAACCGATCTGTTGGTCGCCGGTCCCGGTGCAGGCTCAAAACTTAAAAAAGCCACCGCCTTAGGCGTCGAAGTTCTAACCGAACAGGAATGGCTTGACCGGATCAATTAGTTCTGTTGATATGCAAATAGTTAACAACTGTTAATCAAGCCATGCGTCCTGCGCATAGCCGTAATGCAAAAACACCCTCTACTCCTTTTGGGGCAGACACCCTAAATATGTTTCATCGGCGGGCAAATGAATGTCTGGCCGGGGAATTTAGAATTAATATTCAGCAGATTTTTTTTATAAAGGTTTAGATCAATGACAAATTTTGTATCAGCATACAATTTCATGGATCTGTTGATGGACAAGGGTATTGCTCCTCAGACAGACGTGAATTCAAACAAGGTAGTTTCTATCGTTAAGGAACTGGTTAGCGCGCTGTCTTCGAAGATTGAGCAGGCATCAACACAGTATAACTATATGGACCTCTTGCAGGACAATGGTTATGTGCCAGTACCCGTAAATGATAATCAGGAAATTTCATTGGGTGCGGTTGCCACTCTTAATGAGTTGGCTGGCAAGTTGGCATGGAATATTGAGCTTCCTGTCGAGCATCATGATTTTATGGATCTTATGCATGACAAAGGTTTCGTACCGGCCTACAGCAATGACAATGCCCTGAACGTACAAGCTGCTTAACAGTTTAAATTGTGTTTTAAGAGCCCGTGATAGCCTATATGGTTGTCACGGGCTTTTGTATTTTAACATCAGGCTGTGCCATTCTCCGCGAATATAGCGCTTGATCAATCCCATACCTTCTTTTGCATAGGCTGCGCACACGGCATCCTCTTGCGTATTTAGTAATCCTGATAAAATCAGAATGCCGTCTTGGGACAGGTTTCCGACAATATCCGGCGCCATTTCCTGCAAGGGTTTAGCTAGAATATTGGCGACAATCACATCATAAGGTCCCGCCTGACCAAGTTCGTTGTCTTCAAAGCCGTCACTGGTCAGGGCGGCGATACCGGGCCGACCGGATTTAAGGTCAACAAGTGCAATATTATTGGCTTTGGCATTGAGGGTCGTGGTTTCGGTGGCGATGGGATCAATGTCACTGGCGACAATAGTTATGGGCCAGACGCTGCTCATGGCAAGGGCGAGCAAGCCAGATCCGCAGCCCAGATCAAGGGCGGTTTCAGGGATTTTTTCACCGCTCTGGCTTTGTGATAATTCACCAATGGCCAAGAGGCAGCCGTGGGTGGTCTCATGCTGACCGGTTCCAAAAGCCTGCCCCGCTTCTACCAGAAGGCTGATGCGGTTTTGTGGAATTTTATCGGCATCATGACTTCCATAAACAAAGAACTGGCCGGTATCTACGGGCTGTAATAATTTTTGCGATTCAGATACCCAGTCTTTATCGACTATTTCCAGCAAGGCGATTTCGCTGGAACTTAAATCAAAAGAAGGCAGTATCTGATCCAGTCTCGCCTGAAGCATCGCCATATCTGGTTTCTGGGTGAAAAAGGCTTCCAGAAACCGGATATCATTGCCTTCTTCTATTTCAAAATCGGATAGGGTTGGAAAATTATCCCCGTCCAGACCATATATAATTTCCTGTATGATGGGAAGCGTGCTCTGGCCTACTTTTAGTTCAATTTTCCAGCTTGTCATATGGCGTTTCCGGCTCCTTTTATACTGTCTGTCTGAGCTTATATAGTAAAAGGCTTAATTAGGGAAAAAAATTACAAATCGCCTGTATTATCCAGAAAATCACTGTGAAATGCGATAAACGACTTTGAATCTGAGATAAGCCGTATTGAAAGCCGTTAAAAATATTCTGTATAATGAGTTTCAGTAATAAAGGAGAGAAAACATGAAAAAAACAGTTTCAACTATAGCAATAGCTACCGGAATTAGCCTGATGGGGGTTGCCGTTGCACTAGCCGGGGATATCACGGAAAAGCGTGATCTCTCTTCATTTGAAAAAATTACAATTGATGATACTGCCGTCGGCATTGATGTCATGGTGGGCGAGGAATTTTCTGTGACCTTAAAAGGCGCAGAAAAATGGATAAAGAGAATTTCAACAAAAGTAGAAGGGAATACCCTCATACTTGGCAGGACAAATTATAAGAAAAAAAATATGGATATAGGCTCAGATGACCGGGTCATTATCACCATGCCGAAGCTCACGGCCTTAAAGGTGGATGGCGCGGTGGATGCCGAAATAACCGGGGTTGACAGTAAATATGTTGATTTTGAAGTTAATGGTGCCGGAAATATTGAAATATCTGGCAAATGCGGCACACTCAATATTAATTTTAGTGGCGCCGGAAACTTTGAAGGTGAAGACCTGAAATGTGAAGACGTAAAAGTTGAAATTAACGGTGTGGGAAATGTGGAAGCCTATGGTTCAAAATCCGCAGACCTCGAAATAAATGGCATGGGTAATATTGATCTTTACGGCAATCCTGAAAAGGTCATCAAAGATAAAAGCTTGTTTAGCAATATTACAATTCATGATTAATAAATTTATTCTGGATTTAGCAAAAGGAACGAAATTATGAAAAAACTTTATATACCAATGATCGCCGTCATGGTCACAACCACCCTGATCACTATCAGCCATGCAGAAAATAAGAGCATGAAGCTGGATGAATTTTCAAAAGTAAAGATATACGCCCCCGTTGACCTTGATGTTACCGTGGGTAAAAAACAGTCTTTTTCCATGGAAGGCCGGGATGAAGATCTTGCGAAAATCATTGTTGAGGTTAAAGGCGATACTTTGATCATCAAAAAAGAGAAACGCTCCGGCAGAATTAAAGATATCAAGGTCACGGTTGCCATGAAAAATCTAACCAAATTTGCCATCTATGGCTCATCAGATGCTAAAATCCGCAATGTGGACAGCAAGTCGTTTGAGCTTGGTATCAACGGGTCGGGTGATGTGGTATTTGACGGTAGGAGTGATGAATTGGAAGTTGAGATTAATGGCTCCGGTGATGTGGTAAGCAAAAACTTTGACAGCAAACAGGCGTCTGCTCAAATTAATGGTTCAGGCGACATTGGACTTGCGGGTGAATGCGAAAATCTTAGTGTGTCTATTAACGGTTCCGGCGATTTTTCGGGCCGTAATTTGATATGTTCCAAGGTAGAGGCCAGCATTAGCGGTTCCGGTGACGCCACCGTTTATGCCAGTGGTTCTGTTCAGGTCCGCACTAGCGGAAGTTCAGATGTAGACGTTTATGGTAACCCGAAATCAGTACAGAATAGATCCAGTGGGAGCTCTGACTTTATAGTGCATAAGGATAAATGACTTATCAGTAACACTATGTTATGTAGGTGTTAAGTTAAGTAGGCAGGAGTAGCCCCAGATGAATTATTTAAAGCTTTTCGCAATAGCAACCTTTGCCGTGGCCGCCATTTTATACATGGCCTCCAGCGAGGAACATACAGCTATCGTTGGTGAGCAGGATTATGATCTGGGCAAGTTTGTTAAAATAAGCGTTAATATCTCAACGGATATGAAAGTACAGGTAGGCGAAGAATATAGCCTTGATGTTAAGGCCGATGTGAAAGATTTGAAGAATATCAAGGTTTTTGTCAAGGGCCATACATTGGTTATTAAAAGCAAAAAAAACCATGGCAATTCATGGTATGGGGATACCCCTAAAATCAGGATTACATTGCCCCTCTTAAAGAAATTTACCATCAATGGGGCTTCCGATGTGGAAATTCAGGGTATTCATGGCAGCTATTTTGTCGTTATTATGAATGGCAATGGCAACATAGATTTTGAAGGTAACACAGAAGAGTTAGTGGCCGTGATCAATGGTTCCGGTAGTTTGACAAGCAAATCTTACGGCGCGAGGGAAAGTAAGGTCGAGATCAATGGTTCGGGTTCTATGGATTTGAGGGGTAAATGTAAAACATTGGAGGTTGAAATCAATGGTTCTGGTGATTTTGACGCTAAGGATTACAAATGCAAAGAGGCTGAGGTGAGGATAATAGGCTCTGGCGACCTTAAGGTGAATGCCAGCCTGTTTGTGGGGATTGACGTGACGGGTTCCGGAGATGTGGACATTTATGGTGATCCAAAATATGTCAAGGACCGGTCATATAAAAAGAATCATGAAGTGACTATACATTGATCTTGGGTCATTAATTTTTAGGCCGCGCTTACGAAACTATCCATAATTTTGCGTAGCGAGCCTTTTTCAAAATCAACTTCCAGCTTGTTACCCTCACAAGTCTTGATGATGCCATAGCCAAATTTATCATGAAATACCCGGTCACCGATTTTATAGCTTGAGACCTTGGCGACAGTACGCTTTGGGGAAGATACGCTCTTTTTGGCCTTGCTCCGGTCCAGTTGTGGTGCGGTATAGCCTTGGGACCAACTTGGCGGCGCATCGGAAAATCCGCTCGATGCCGGTTTTGGAGTTGCTTGGCCATACATACCTTGGGATGGCTTGAATTCAATATGTTCTTCGGGTAGTTCGTTGATGAAACGGGACGGGATCGGGCTGGTGTAATTGCCAAAAAGATAACGGGACGATACATGGAAGATATGGGCTTGCTTTTTAGCACGGGTTAGCCCTACATAAGCCAGCCGCCGTTCTTCTTCCAAACCCTTTTCGCCATGCTCTTCCAGTGATTTTTTGCTGGGGAATAGATCTTCCTCCCAGCCGGGCAGGAAGACGGTTTCAAACTCCAGCCCCTTAGAGCCGTGAAGGGTCATAATACTGATCTTGTCCTGAGAATTATTCTGGGCATTTTCCGCCACAAGCGCGATATGTTCCAGAAATTCTTCCAGACCTTCAAACGGCTCCATAGCCCTAACCAATTCACTCAGATTTTCCAGTTTGCCTTCCGCATCGGGTGATTTATCCAAACGCCACATCTCGCTATAGCCGCTTTCCTCCAGTATGGTTTCGGTCAGGGTGATATGCTCATTATCCCGCGCCTGATCCCGCCAGCGGGTGAAATCCTCCAGCAATTTGCCCAGCGTGTTTTTGGCTTTGCCGCGCAACCCATCCCGTTCGATGATACGGGATGCCGCCTCGGATAAAGAACAATTATCCTGTCGGGAAATATCATGTAATTTATTCACCGTCGCCGCACCAATGCCGCGCTTGGGTACATTGATGATGCGCTCGAACGCCAGACTGTCGCCCGGATTATGTATATGGCGCAGGTAAGCGATCACATCGCGAATTTCGGCCCGCTCATAAAAACGAAAGCCGCCGATAATGCGGTAAGGCACGCCGAGGGTCAGGAAGCGTTCTTCAAATTCGCGGGTCTGGAATCCGGCCCGCACAAGGATAGCCATATCGCTTAATTTTTGTTGCTTGCGCTGGCGGTCTTCGATCATCTCGCCAATATTGCGGGCTTCCTCGCGACCGTCCCAAACCGGATTGACGGTAACCTTGTCACCGCCTTCGGCCTCGGTCCACAGCGTTTTGCCCAACCGACCCAGATTAGATTCTATCAGGCCGCCGGATGCGCCCAGAATATGTTTGGTGGAGCGGTAATTCTGTTCCAGTCGGATGATTTTTGCGCCGTCAAAATCTTTTTCAAAGCGCAGGATATTGCCGACTTCTGCGCCACGCCAGCCATAGATGGACTGGTCATCATCGCCGACACAACAGATGTTTTTATGGCCTTGGGCCAATAGCCTGAGCAGGAGATATTGCGCCACATTGGTATCCTGATATTCATCCACCAGAATATAGCGAAACCGCCGTTGATAGTCGGCCAAAACGGGCGGGTTATTCTTAAACAGGACGAGGCACAATAGAATCAAATCGCCAAAATCGGTGGCATTCAATGTCTTGAGACGGGCCTGATATTCGCCGTAAAGGGCTATGCCTTTACCTTCGGCATAATTTTGGGCCTCGCCGCTTGGTACTTGGGCTGGTAACAAACCACGGTTTTTCCAGCCATCAATCAGCCCGGCGAGAATGCGCGGGTTCCATCGCTTTTCATCAATATCATGGGCGCGGACGATTTGCTTGACCAACCGTAACTGATCATCACTATCCAGAATGGTAAAATTGCTGGACAGGCCCACAAGGTCGCAGTGATTACGCAGAATTTTAACCCCGATGGCATGGAAAGTGCCGAGCCAGTACATGGCTTCAACCGCATCGCCAATGATTTCGCCAACCCGTTCCTTCATCTCCTGCGCGGCCTTGTTGGTGAAGGTCACCGCTAAAATTTGCCCCGGATAACCACTTCCTGTGGTCAGTATATGGGCAAGGCGGGTGATCAGTACGCGGGTTTTCCCCGTGCCCGCCCCCGCCAGCACCAATAGCGGCCCGTTGATGGTTTCAACAGCTTGCATTTGAGGCGGATTTAAGCCCTCCAGATAGGCCGGTGCTATGTTATCCGCGGGGCTATCAAAAGGAATATCGTCAGCGGCAAAATTATCAATATCAAATGGGTCAGACATACTTTCTGTATACTTTAAATTTACGGGGAAAACAGGTTTTTCTGGTTTATTATTTTTCTTCAAGCAGGGCTTTATTATAGGCCTGAAGAACATATTTATCTGTGATCAGCGTCCGGGTTTATGTGGAGCGCATCACATGGTGCGCCCGTCCACCCTCCAGATCAAGCCCGCCCTGTTTTAACTGCATATGGAAGCCGGAGGTTTTCCAATCGGAAGGGACTTAAATTTTTTTAATATCCAAGAGAAACTCACCCTATTAAAGAGGCTTCATCCCCCAATCACATTATATTGTCATTAAAATATTAGAAAATTTTAGAGAAATATAAGAAAACTGTTAATATTTTAAGGAGATACTGCGATAGTGGCTATCTTGGTTATTGAAAAAAAAGACATATTCTTGCCACGGTTTTTATGTCATATATTATCCCACTATAACACCGGGAAAAATATGGTTAAATAAACCGGAATTAACGCGGGGAAGGCGGAGAAGAACTTGAAAAAACTTGGGCTAGGCCTTGGTATTCTGATTGTGGTCGTGATTGGAGCAATATTAATTGTGCCAAGCTTCCTTAATTGGAATGAGTATAAGGTTGAAATAGAAGAAACAGCATCCGAATATACCGGCCGGACGGTGATGATTAAGGGTGATATTTCCATGTCACTTCTGCCCATGACGGCGCTTTCTGTGAAAGATGTCTCGGTTACTAATCTGGACGGTGGCCGTGCGGAATATATGCTGTCCCTCAAATCCCTGGATGTTAAGGTTAGTTTCCCGTCAGTTATTTCTTTGCTGTTCGGCGGCAAGGTCAAGGTTGAAAAGTTTATTCTTGTTGATCCGGTTGTCGCCCTCGAAGTGTTGCCCGATGGCCGGGTAAACTGGGATCTGGGCGGTGACGCATCTGAGGGGTCGGAGCAGGCATCCTCTGCCGACATCAGCCTCGATAAATTCCAGATCGTTAATGGGCAGGTGAGCTTTGAGGATATGGCCTCCCAGCAGATGGAACTGCTCAGAAAAATAAATGCCAATGTGAAAGTTAAAAGTATTAACGGCCCTATCGATGTGACGGGCAGCGCAAAATACAAGGGACTTGATGCTGAGCTATCCTTCAGCCTTGGCAAAATCAGACCGGGTAAAAAAGTACCGGTAAATATCACTATGTCCATGCTGGATGGTCAGGTAAAAGTCGGTGTTCTTGGCGGCGTGATTTTAAGTGGCAAAGATAGTTCCTTTTCCGGCAAGCTGGATATGAAGGCCAATGACGGCGGCGATATGTTTAATATCATCGACCGTATTAAGGGATTGAAGCCGCCATCCGATATCAGAATTGGTCAGAATTTCTCATTCGACACGGCGGTAGTCGTGGCGGCTGACAATATTGCCGTAAAGGATTTAAATATCAGGATGGGGCAAAGCCGGGGTCAGGGGGCTATAGATGTCTCCCTTGGTGAAAAGATAAATATTCAGGCGAACTTGTCTATAAATAAACTGGATATGAATCCTTTGCTTGTTGCTTTTGCCGACCAGCAAAATCAAACATCCCCGGAGACGGTAAAACAGGCGGATGTTGATGGCGAACAGGTGGTGGTCAGTGACCTTTTAAAAAGACTTGCGGGTTCACTGGACCTGAGGCTTGGGGCTTTAAAATATAATGGCAAGATTGCCAGCCAGATTGCTGTCAAGCTTACGGCTAAAGATGGTATTGTTGATATATCGACCGTTCAGGCCCGTATGCCCGGCGGGTCAGGGCTCAATTTTAAAGGTCAGATTGGCAGTCAGGAAGATAATACCCCCATATTGACCGGGGATTTGTCTGTGAATGCCAGCAACCTGCGGGGGCTGTTAAGCTGGCTCAAGGTGGATGTGAGTGAAATTCCTTCTGGGCAGTTGACCCAGTTTTCTTATAAAAGCGGCCTTAAAGTAACATCGGAACTGGTGCAATTTTATACCGTTGCCGGGAAACTGGATGCGATGAGTTTTAAAGGCGGCGTGTCTTATGCGCTTGAGGGCCGATCATCTTACGGCATCAGCCTTGATATGAAAAACCTCAACCTTGACGCTTATATGTCAAATCGGAAACCGGAAAAGAAGAGCGACCTGAAAAAAGCCCTTGGCCTGTTGGATGAGTTTGATGTCAGCTATGATATTGCCCTGTCTAATATTACCCTAAGCGGTATGAAAATACGGTCCGGCAAGTTGGATGGCTTACTTTTGGGGGGCAAGCTGGATGCGAAAGTGATCAGGCTGGAAGATATGGCCGGGATAAATTTCACGGGCAGCGCGGTGGCTAAAAATTTCAGTTCTAATCCTGAGCTTACCCTTAAATTATCCGCAGATGCCAAATCACTGGTGACCCTTCAAAGGGTATTAAAACTGGATGATAAGTTTGACCTGCGCAGACTTGGTCAGATGAAAATTGATGGCTCCCTTACCACTACTTATGAGAAAATGGATTTGGATATTAAGTCTTCGCTGGGGGTCAGTAAATTTGATGTGAAGGGTGTGGTTCGCAGTGCAACCTTGAAACAATTTCCTGAAATTGGCAGTGCCGACCTCGCCGTAAATGGCAGGTCGACAAGTCTTACTGCCCTAATCGACCAGTTCGACCTTCCCATTGTCCGGCCACGGGCCAGTGATGATCGCCCTGTTGCCCTGAAGGGTCGTATCAAATCAAGTTCGGATTTTATCGATGTTGACGGCAAGATTAATATTGCCGCTGGTGAGGTTATTGTCAAAAGCAGAAGCCGGGGCAAAGGCAAGGCCGCGTCCCTCGAGATGACAATGGATTTAAAAGGCTCGGACACCCGTGAGTTTATCCGTGGTCTGGGAATAGATTTTCAGCCGTCGAAGCGGGAGCTTGGCCCTATAGCCCTCAAGATGAAGGTGGTGGGAAGCGGAGATCAATATAGTTTCAGCAATATTGTTGGTGATGTGGGGCCGGTAAAGCTGAGTGGTGATGGCAAAGTTAATATGGCCAGCGCCAAGCCTGATTTTGATTTTAACCTGAAGGCCGGGGATATCCCGCTACACAGCTTCCTGAAGGCGGCTGATAAATCCGGTAAAAACAACAAGGCTCGTGGTCAATGGACACGGTCGACCATGGATCTGTCTTTGCTGTCTGATTATGACGGGCGGGTACAGGTATCCGCCGCAAGTTTGCGTTATAATGATTATATTTTTGAAAATCCGGCTTTTGGTATGGTCCTGAAGGATGAGATTATTACGGTAGATGATTTTACCGGGCGTTTGTTCGGGGGAGTTGTGGGGATGTCCGGGTCTTTTGGTGGTACGGCTAAGCCGAAGATGGCATTGGCAATGACCCTGAAAAAAGCGTCCCTGTCCCAAGCGACAAAATCCTCGGCAGGTATAGAGCCGGTCACCGGATTTTTTGACCTGTCCTGTAAATTCTCCGGCGAAGGTAAAAGTCAATATGACATAATTTCTTCCCTGTCGGGAAATGGTGAAATTGTGGCAAATCCCGGACTGATTAATGGCATTGATATTCCCGCCCTCAGCAATCAGTTGTCCGATATGAGCAGCAATGGGGCTTTTGGGAATTTGCTAGGAACAACGCTTTCGGGCGGTCAGACATCCTATAATGGCGGGATTAGCACTATTACAGCCAAAGATGGCCAGCTAGTATTCAGCCCATTTGATATTGAACTGGATGGGGCAAAATCAAATGTGGCCATGGCCGTTGATCTGGTGAAATGGGATATACGTTCAAACGGCAGCCTGTCCCTTTATGACCATCCCGATGCGCCGCCCATTGGCGTGGCGGTCACGGGTGATGTGAGCCGCCCGAATGTGGTTTATAATACGGACCGTCTGAAAAAATATGTTGGCGCAAAAATAGCCTCTAATATGTTACAGAAACTGGTCGGTGGCGAGGGCGGACTTGAGGGTATATTCGGGGAAAAGCCAAAGGAGGTGCAACCCACAGCACCACCACCCGCAGAAGATAACAGCCCGCAAAGCCCCCCGCAGGGCGAATCAAAGCCAGTTGAAGAATATGGCCAGAAATTGTTGCAGAAGCTGTTTGAAAAAAAGCCCGCAAAGAAGGATGAGCCTAATCCCTGAGATGTTTTTTCAGGACAAAAACACGTATGGCGCTGCTGAGGTTTGTTTGTCGGGTGCTATCAATATCTGTGATTAATGCGCTTAGGCTAATGCCCTGCATTTTGGCTATTTTTTTTAAGTGATACCAGAATATATTTTCCAGTGTGATACTGGTCTGATGTCCGGCGATGATGATCGAATGTTTTTTCAGAGCATTTTCTTCACCGGACATATTTAGGTTTCCTATAGATTCTGGAAAAAGTCGTTACCCTTGTCATCCATTACAATGAATGCCGGGAAATCTTTAACGTCTATCTTCCAGACGGCTTCCATGCCAAAATCCTCAAAATCAAGCACTTCAACCTTGGTGATATTATTCTGTGCCAATATTGCCGCAGGGCCACCGATAGACCCCAGATAAAAGCCACGGTGCTGATGACAGGAGCTGGAGACCTGTTTGCTGCGGTTGCCCTTAGCCAGCATGATCATGCTGCCGCCTTGGGCCTGAAAGGTCTCTACATAGCTGTCCATGCGCCCCGCTGTTGTGGGACCGAAAGAACCGGAGGCATAACCATCAGGGGTTTTTGCCGGGCCGGCATAATAGACGATATGATCTTTCATATAGTCGGGCATGGGTTTGCCGTCTTCCAAATTTTTCAGGATGGCAGCATGGGCGAGATCGCGGGCAACGATAATGGTGCCGGTGAGCGACAGGCGGGTCTTGATGGGATATTGACTTAGCTCCGCCCGAACCTGATCCATAGGTCGGTCCAGGTCGATTTTGATAACCGTCTCACGGAGGTCTTCTTCTTTAATCTCTGGCAGATATTTAGCCGGATTGCTTTCCAGTTGTTCGATGAAAATTCCATCTGGGGTAATTTTGGCCTTGGCCTGACGGTCTGCGGAACAGGATACACCAAAGCCGATGGGTACAGAGGCGCCGTGACGGGGCAGGCGGACGACCCGCACATCATGGCAGAAATATTTACCACCGAACTGGGCGCCAATGCCAAAATTCTGGGTCATTTTGTGGATTTTTTCTTCTAAGTCCGGTACGCGGATGGCATGACCAAAGTCATTGCCTTTGGTTGGCAGGCTATCCAGATAATGTGCACTGGCGAGCTTAACAGTTTTCAGATTCATTTCCGCACTTAAGCCCCCGATCACCACCGCAAGATGGTAAGGCGGGCAGGCTGAGGTACCTAAAGTTTTCAGGCTATCATCAAGAAAGGCTAGTAGCTTGTCTTCGCGCATTATTGCCGGGGTCTGCTGAAACAGGAAGGTCTTGTTGGCACTGCCGCCACCCTTGGCCATAAATAGAAAATGATATTCATTGCCCGTTGTCGCGTATAATTCGATCTGTGCCGGGGCATTGTTTTTGGTATTGACCTCGTCAAACATGCTGAGGGGTGCGAGCTGCGAGTAGCGCAGATTTGTGCCTACATAGGTATCAATAACGCCTTGGGTAAGGGCCTCGCCGTCATCGCCTTCTGTCCAGACGAACTGGCCTTTTTTGCCCATCACTATGGCGGTTCCGGTATCCTGACAACCGGGCAGGACCATGCCTGCGGCAATATTGGCATTTTTCAGAAGTTCGGTGGCAACAAATTTATCATTGTCAGAGGCTTGCTTGTCTTTGAGAATATTCGAGAGCTGTTGCAGATGAGCAGGACGCAGGAGGTGGGCAATATCGCGCATGGCTTCTTTCGCAAGAAGACGCAGGCCTTCTGGTGCCACTTTTAATATTACTTTTCCATCTATTTCCACGGTAGAGACGTAGTCAGATGTGATTTTCCGGTAGGTTGTGTCTCCATCCGTCAAAGGGAACATATCTGTATAATTAAGCTCGGTCATTTTATCCATCCGAATTGGTTAAACTGGTTATTACGTTAGTAACTGTTTTGACCATAAAGGCCAAGGAATTTTGCGTTCAAGCGTGGTTTCACCGAATTAAATTAGGCCGTAAGGCCTATATGTGATTGTTTATTAGTGAAAAGTTGTATTATATAACAACGTCTTAGGCTTAACACGTCCTTGTGGTTGTAATTTTCTATGTACAAATTAGGCTAATTATACTAAAATAAAGGAGGAAAATCGTTGTTTTTGTTGAGTTTAATAACTATTATTAACTAAGTGCAACGCTCCAAGGTAGTTAGGCAGATTATTATAAAAATAATAAATAGGGTATAATAGGTTGTAATATTGTTTAAAGGTATACAGCTATATTAGCTTAAAAAAATTGGGCAGGATTTGCGAAAGCGGGTCCTGCTTTTTTTATTTTTGGGGAAATATTTTACAATTGTTCTCTGGGGTTCTCAGGGTTATTTTTTTCTGAAGGTATCCAGCGTAACCACATTATCTGTGTTTTCATTATCTTCCTGATCATCGGCGGCTTCGATGATGCTGGGCAGTTCTTCCGTATTGTCATTATCGACTTCGGCGGCATTAAAATGCAGACCGAAATCCACACTGGGGTCAAAAAAACCTTCCAGTGCCAGAAACGGAACATAGAGATGCTCCAGCTTGCTGTTGAAGCTCAGGGATATTTCAAAATGATTATCATCAACCACAAGGTTTGAATATTGATTTTGAACCACAATGGTCATTTCATCGGGGTAACGTTCCCTCAGATAAGCGGGGATGCTAGTTTTTGGATGGTTGGTGCTAAAGGTAATGTAAAAATGATGATCTCCGGGCAGCCCGTCTTCAGCGGTATTTTGCAAAACGTCTCTTACAACGGAGAGAAGTGCCATTTGTACCATGTTGTCGTATTGAATTATGGTTTTGGTCATTGTTCCATTATCTACTTAAGTCACTATGTGTCATCGAATCTATATCCAATCAAGTATAGCGGGTATCATCAGGGGGAGCCAGTCTAATTTTCTAATTAGAAGCCTCCCCCTTTAAAGTTAGAATTCCGATTTGATGCGTAAATAGAAAGACCGCCCCGGTTCATTTACCCTTATGGTCGATGCATCATTAAGGCTTTCCCGGTTTAAATGGTTGACATAAAATGTATCAAACAGGTTGGAAACCCCAAGCCGAATTTTGGTATTTTCCATTATTTTAACGGACGCAAATATATCAATTACAGCATATCCATCGGTTTCGCCCGCATCCCGTCCACTACCTATCATAGGGTTGGTATCAATGCGGCTTTGTTTGAAGGCTCCGCGCAGATGACTTCCTATCGACCAGAGACCCTTTTTATATATAGCTGTCAGGTCATAACCTAATGGCGGGATCTGGTAGAGCGGGATATCCAAATCCTGATTATGGCCGTTGGTATATGAAATATTACCAAAGATAGTAAATTCTTTGGTGATATTAGCGCTAGCCTCAACCTCAAAGCCCCAAATGCGGGCATCAATATTCCGGTAAACCAACGCATTATTGGCAAGGAGAATATTATCCTGCCCGTGGGCGCGGTCACGAAAAATATAATCATCAATGTCATCATAATATGCCGAAAACAGAAAATTCCAGTTTTCTTTTCTAACGCCGAAACCAGCATCAAGCTGATTATGTTTCTCTGCGTTTAAAGTGGGATTGCCAATCCAACTCATATTCATGACCATACCTGAAGGCATGGTCATATTGCCCATCAAGCTTGCCATATATCTTTCAACAGAATTGGCGCTTCTGTTGCTGCGGCTGATTCCAATGTAAAATGCGGCATCATCACTTATATCATATTCAGCACGAAGAAGGCCGCCAAGATTATTGTCCGTCTGATCAGTGGACATAACGCCATAATACATATTATAGAGCATATTGGGTGACATCGGCATCATGCCCATCATAAGCAGATTATTTTGCATATCGGCCTTGTCTGCAGACGACTTTACATTATCAAAACGCAAACCCGTTTTGATCTGTAAGTTGTCTGACAGGGGCAAGACAGCCTCAGCATATAAGCCAATATTATTTATGGTAGCATCGGGGATAAGCACAGATTGTATGGGTTCCATATTGGTGCGATCCATATCATGACCATTTCGCAACCCATCATGATCGATATTTTTAACATCCAAACCTATGCTGATATTTGCATTCTTGATCTCTAAGTCTAAGGCTATTTTTCCGCCAGTGGTAACAGCGTTCAATTCAGCCTGACGAAACATCATCATGCGATCCCGCAGGGTAAAATTATTCATCTTATGATAGGCATTTGAGCGGTATAAATTTATATTCAGGGTTTTTAAAATGGAGCTATTATCAAATGTATGTCGTAGGTTCCCGCGCATGATGGTTGCGTTACCTTCTGGGGAATCCATACCAGCGCCGGGGAATAAAGTGTCGCGGCTTTCTTCGTGACTTA
>DAOWHQ010000272.1:0-7334 GCA_030641355.1 Alphaproteobacteria bacterium | reverse complement strand
TGGTGCGCCCTTTGATCCGGCGGCTTGTTCCGCGCCTCTGCCCCGTTCCTATCACTGGGTGGATGGCAGCGCTTATGTCACCCATGTGGAACTTGTGCGTAAAGCGCGTGGGGCGGAATTGCCGGAAAGCTTCTGGTCTGATCCGCTGGTTTATATGGGCGCGTCCGATGCCTTCATCGGGCCTCATGATGATATTGATGTGGAGACAGAAGACTGGGGCATTGATTTCGAAGCCGAGGTTGCCGTGATCACCGATGATGTGCCCGCAGGGGTCAGTGCGGAAGATGCCAAGGGTCATATTAAATTACTTGCGATCCTTAATGATGTATCCCTGCGCAATCTCATCCCCGGTGAGCTTGCCAAGCAGTTTGGCTTTTACCAGTCCAAGCCATGGACATCTTTTTCGCCAGTATTTGTCACCCCAGACGAGTTAGGCGATGCATGGGACGGAACAAAATTAAGCCTGCCACTTCATGCGGTTCTGAATGGCGTGACCGTGGGCAAGCCCAATGCGGGTGTGGATATGACATTTGATTTCACCCAGTTGATCACTCATGTGGCCAAGTCACGCTCGCTGGTGGCGGGTACGGTGATCGGTTCCGGTACGGTATCCAACAAAGGCTCTGCGGACGGCTCATGTTGTCTGGCAGAAGTGCGCTGTCTGGAAACCATCGCTGATGGCAAGCCGTCTACGCCTTTCATGAGCTTCGGGGACCGGGTTGAGATTGATATGTTTGACAGCCAAGGCAATACAATCTTTGGCCGCATTAATCAGGTGGTGAAACAATATACCCCTTAAGGATAAGCGCATGGAACTCTACGGATATTTCAGATCATCAGCCGCTTACCGTATTCGCATAGCCGTGAATATGAAGGGGCTGGACTGCACCCATGTCCCGCTGTCAATCTTGGCCAAGGAAAATAAGGGTGAAGATTACCTGAAAAAAAATCCTCAAGGGTTAGTGCCCTATCTTGCCGATGGTGATGTGGGGATGGGTCAGTCGATGGCCATGCTGGAATATCTGGAAGAAAATTATCCTAAACCGGCACTGTTGCCGCGTGATGCGGCGGGGCGGGCAAGAGTGCGTCAGCTTTCCGGCATCATTGCCTGTGATATTCACCCCCTCGATAACCTGCGGGTGCTGAAATATATCACGGCCGAACTCGGGGTCAGTGATGAGCAGAAAACCACTTGGTATCACCATTGGATACTGGAAGGTTTTAAAGCCCTTGAAATATTGCTTCAGGATGGCAAATCGGGCGACTTCTGTCATGGGGACAGGGTAAGTTTTGCCGATCTTTGTCTGATACCACAGGTCTATAATGCCCGCCGATTTAACTGTCCCTTAGATGATTTTCCTACTATTCTGCGCATTACAGATAATTGTAATCGGCTGGACGCGTTCCTTCAGGCGCTGCCAGAAAACCAAGCGGATGCCCTATGAAAAATTTATTTGATATTTCCGGCAAGGTGGCCGTGGTCACCGGTGGCTCCCGTGGTATCGGGGCAATGATTGCCCGCGGCTATGTGGAAAACGGGGCCAAGACCTATATCTGTTCCCGTAATGCGGATCAGGCTTGCGCCACTGCGGAATCTTTGTCTAGGTATGGCGAATGTATTGCCCTTCAGGAAGACCTGTCAAACCTGCATGGCATCGAAGAATTTGTCGCCGAAATAGCCGACCGGGAAGAAAAAATAGATATTCTGGTCAATAACGCCGGTGCTGTATGGGCCGCGCCCATTGACGAATTTCCCGAAAGCGGCTGGGACAAGGTGATGGATATTAATGTGAAAAGCGTCTTTTTCCTGACCCAGAAATTTCTGCCCCTGCTCAGGGCTTCTGATATGGGGCGGGTGATTAATATCGCCTCGGTAGACGGGCAATCGGTGCCACGTTTCGAGACCTATAGCTATTCCGCCAGTAAAGCCGCCGTCATCCATATGACGAAGGTTCTCGCCAAACGGTTGTCGGGTGAAAATATACTGGTCAATGCCATAGCACCGGGAGCTTTCCCAAGCGAAATGACCAAGGTTGTGCTGAAAAAGCATAAAGAAGTGATGCTTGATCAGATACCCCTTGGCCGCATCGGCGAGCCGGAAGATATGGCCGCCGCCGCTATCTATCTTGCCAGCCGCGCCAGCAGTTATGTCACCGGCACGACCCTCACCGTGGACGGCGGCTGGGTCAGCGGCCTGTAGCGCATATGGCTAAATCCATCATGTTTCAGGGCACCGGGTCCGATGTTGGCAAGTCGCTGATCGTGGCGGGTCTTTGTCGGGCTTTTTCGCGTCGGGGTCTGAAAGTCTTACCTTTCAAGCCACAAAATATGTCCAATAATGCTGCTGTGACTTCGGACGGTGGTGAAATTGGCCGTGCCCAATGGCTGCAGGCACTGGCTTGTGGTGTCGAACCCACGGTGCATATGAATCCGGTTCTGCTGAAACCTGAGTGTGACAAGGGCGCACAGGTGGTGGTTCATGGCAAGGTGATCGGTCATTATATGGCGCGGGATTATATGGGGGAGAAGCGAAATCTGCTTGATGCGGTCATGACCAGCTTTGAAATTCTTCAACAAGATGCTGACCTGATCATTGTCGAAGGCGCGGGCAGTCCGGCGGAAGTGAACCTGCGCCGGAATGACATCGCCAATATGGGCTTTGCGGTTGAGGCCGACTGTCCGGTGATCCTGATCGGGGATATTGACCGCGGCGGCGTTATCGCCAGCATTGTCGGCACCGAATCCCTGCTTGAGCCACAAGATCATAAGATGATCGCGGGCTTTCTGATCAATAAATTTCGCGGTGACATCACTTTGTTTGATGATGGTTTGAAGATTACTGAGCAAAGATCCGGCTGGCGGTCATTTGGGGTTGTGCCTTTTCTGCCGGTGGTCTCAAAGCTGCCCGCCGAAGATGCGGTTGCTTTATCTGTGGCACCAACGGATATGGCGGGTCAAATACATATTGCCGTACCCATGTTATCACGGATTTCAAATTTTGATGATTTTGACCCTCTGAAGGCGGAAGCAGATGTCTTTCTTGATATGGTACCGCCGGGGCGGCCTATTCCAAAATCAGCAGACCTGATCATCATTCCGGGAACAAAATCAACTATTGCTGATCTGGCGTTTCTGCGGGAACAGGGTTGGGATATTGATATTTTGAGCCATTACCGTCAGGGCGGCAGGATATTGGGCATATGCGGCGGCTATCAGATGCTGGGACGCCGGTTAACTGATGAGCATGGCCTTGAAGGGGCCGCAAAATCCATATCCGGCCTTGGGCTTCTGGATGTGGAAACTTTTATGACACCGGAAAAAAACCTGGAACAGGTTTCAGGGATATATCACCCGCTAGATAAACAGGTCAGGGGATATGAAATGCATATGGGCCGGACAGAAGGGGCCGATTGTGACCGACCCCTGCTTGATATGAGCCACGGCCCGGATGGGGCAATTTCACCGGATGGGCGGGTCATGGGCTGCTATCTTCACGGCCTGTTTGCCGATGATGACTTCCGCGCGGCTTTTTTAAGCGAATTTCACCTGCGTACGGGAAATGCACTTCATTATGACGGTGAAGTACAGGCGGCCCTTGATCAATTGGCAGACCATCTGGAAACGCATCTTGACATAGATGCCATACTCGCCGCTGCCAGATAACAAAACAAGTTAATTACAGCCGATCTATGATCGCCGCCAGAGCGTCCAGATTGGACCAGCCTAGCTTGCGGCACCGTTCCGGCGACCAGCCCTGCTCAGGATTCGGGCAGTTGGCCGTATCCTTGAACGGCATTTCCAAAGTCATGGCAACGGCCTGATAGCGATGGGCCAGCTGATTTGTACCCACCGTCATATTGGCACTTTCGGGCGCATCTTTCGGATAGCCATATTCCATCTGGAAGTCCGGATTAAATTGCATCAGATTGCGTTGATATTCATAGGCAAGATCGAGCTTGGCGCTATCCACATCCGGGATGCCCTCGAAACAGGCAATGAAGTTATAGGGCAGGGCCTCATCACCATGCACATCAAGCACCAGATCAATGCCGGTTTCGTCCATCTTGCCGCGCACGTAAAAAACTTCCGGGCAGGTCTCCACCGATGGATTTTCCCATTCGCGGTTCAAATTGGCGCCACCGGCATTGGTGCGCAGATGACCACGGCGACTGCCGTCTGGATTCATATTGGGTACCACGTAAAAAATCGCTTTTTCCAACAGTCCTCTGCTTAGGGCATCTTCTTCATCCAGCAGACGTTCGAGGAAGCCTTCCATAAACCATTCGGCCATAGTTTCACCGGGATGTTGGCGGGCAATGACCCAGACCACTTTTTTCCCCACTGCCATATCGCCAATGGTCAGCAGGTCCATATCCTGCCCGTCCAGTGTTTCGCCGATCACATGAAGGCTTACTCTCTCATCTTCAGCGGCCTGAGATACAAGGCTATGATGCCGTTCCATGCTATAGGGGGCGAAATAAGCATAATAAATGCTGTCCGTTTCCGGGATATGCTGGATGGTAATCTCGCCGTCATGGTAAACTGTGCTGACGCGAAACCATTCTTCGCGGTCATAAGAGGCACAGGTCTGATAATTTTCCCAGCCATCGGCATAGGCGGCCCCGCCGGCATTTTCAATTGTCATGGCGCAGAGCTGACCCTTGGCCCCGGTCAGGCGGAAATGAAACCACTGGTAAAAATCCGACTTATTATCTTTGCGGATGCGCAGGCGTATATTGCCGGGGTTCCCCGCCTCTATAACCTCGATATTACCGGAATCAAAATTACTACTGATCTTCATGGGTGTTTTTCCTGTTTTTTCTTCACAAGATATATACGAGGCAATATGGGGTTGCCAAGATAATAATCAGACCAGCTGATTGGGATTCGCGCCAAAGGCAGTGATTGTCAATGAACATACCATGATTTAGGTGCATAATATTTCCATAGGGGGGCTATGAATGGAATATTCTGTTCTTTTTATACCAGAAGACTGTCTAGAGGTGACAGACGATTTCTTTTCTGCCAGACTGCACAACTTTAAAAATAAACAAATAAAAAATATGCAATTTAGCTAGGGAATATTAATGTCTGACATAACTAACGATACAGATTCTGAAGATTTCTATAAGGGGTCGCAGAAGCGTGAACTTATGGGCCATCCAATTGGACTGGCCATATGTTTTCTGACCGAAATGTGGGAGCGTTTTTCATATTATGGTATGCGCACCATTCTGGTTTTATATCTGGTAAAATATCATCTTTACAGTGCGGGCGATGCCAGCATGATCTACGGCGCATATGCCGGTCTTGTCTATATGATGCCGATCATTGGCGGCTATATGGCCGACCGTTATCTGGGCAGTCGAAAGGCGGTGACCTTCGGGGCGCTGTTGCTTGTGGCGGGGCATGGCCTGATGGGTTTTCACGGTCCTGCGTCCTTCATGGATGGGGATGTTGTTGTCAGGGATGAGATGTATATTGATATATTCTTTCTGGCCATGGCCCTGATTATCACAGGCGTTGGGTTCCTCAAGGCTAATATTTCCACAATCGTTGGTTCTTTATATGGCCCTAATGACCCTCGCAGAGACGGTGGTTTCTCCATTTTCTATATGGGGATTAACTTAGGCTCCCTCTTCTCAACCGCTCTTGTCGGTTATGTGGGCGAGGTTTATGGCTGGAATTATGGTTTTGCCATTGCCGGTATCGGTATGTTGTTTGGCCTTATGGTTTTCTTATGGGGTCAGAAATATCTTGATGGCCGCGCAGAGCCAAAGAATCCTGCAATTCTAAAGGAAAAATCTCCTATTGGGATCAATAAGGAATGGACGATTTACCTGTTTGGTTTTGCTCTGGTGGGTGTGAGCTGGTTGTTCATTCAGAACCAAAGACTGGTCGGGCAGTTCCTCGGCATTTCAGGCTTTGTGATGATTGGTCTTATTTTGACCTATGCTTACATGAATTTCACCAAAATTGAGCGTGAACGAATAATGGTGGCCTTGTTCCTGATTGCGGTTCAGTCCGTCTTCTGGGCGTTGTTTGAACAACAGGCAGCCAGCCTGACACTGCTCGCAGATCAGCAGTTTAATCTGGATGTATTGGGAATTAGTTTCCTGGCATCACAGGTTCAATTACTTAATCCACTCTTTATCGTGGTTTTAGCTCCTGTCATGGCATGGCTGTGGGTTGCGCTGGCAAGGAAACATATTGAGCCTTCTACGCCGGCGAAATTTGGTATTGCCATGCTGTTGATCGGTCTTGGTTATATTGTGTTTGCATGGGGTATGGGTCTTGAAGACGGTAATTCAAAAAGCTTCATGTGGCTTGTGTTTATCTATCTTTCCCTGACTGTGGCTGAGCTTTGCCTAAGTCCGGTTGGCCTTTCCATGGTGACAAAACTCAGCGTGACAAAAATTGTCGGCATGATGATGGGAACATGGTTCCTGTTTTCCGCCCTTGGAAATTATGTTGCCGGCTGGATCAGCTCTCTGACCGGAAGTGGTGAACATGGTGCGGCCAGTGGGCAGTTGGATGTTATCGCAACTATGGATGTCTATACCACCATTGGTTATGCCAGTGTCGGGGTTGGTATTGTTATATTCATACTGACACCCCTGATGAAAAAACTTATGCACGGCGTGCATTAAGGTTTGAACAAAAATACCGCGCAGAGAAATTTGCGCGGTATTTTTTATTTTTTGGTTTTGTTTCCAGTGTTGTTTCCAACACCATGAAACGCGCTCAAGGCTTTTTTGGTTTTGTTTCCAGTGTTGTTACCAACACCATGAAACGCGCTCAAGGCTGCTTTATTCCAGCTCTTCCCGCATCATTTCAAGCTCCAGCCATTCTTCCTCTTTGGCGGCGAGGTCGGTTATGGCTTTTTCCATGGCGGCATTGATCTTGTTGAAACCATCCGCATCGCGGGCATAAAAATCCCCCTCGCCCAGTTTTGCCTGATATTTAACTATCATCTTTTCCAGCTTATCAATCTCTTGGGGCAGTACTTTCAGGGAATGTTGATGTTTAAAGCTCAGTTTGGCCACACGCTTTTTCGGGGCTTCGGCTGCCTTGGCTGATTTCCTCGCCGTGGGGGAGCCGCCTTCTGACGGCTGGTTTTTGCTCTGCCGGATATAGTCACTATAGCCGCCGGGATATTCGGTAATTTTGCCATCACCTTCCATGACGATGGAAGAGGTCACAATCCGGTCGAGAAAATCCCGGTCATGGCTGACCAATATCAATGTGCCGTCATAGTCCCCCAGCACATCCTGAAGCAAATCAAGCGTATCCATATCCAGATCATTGGTCGGCTCGTCCAAGATGAGGAAATT
>DAOWHQ010000130.1:0-19251 GCA_030641355.1 Alphaproteobacteria bacterium | reverse complement strand
TTGGACGCTCTGACCTGCTCAGCAAAAATACCGCTATCAAACATTGGAAGGCGGATGGTCTGGACTTTAGCAAGATGTTCCATATGCCCGACCCCGGCGACAGCAATGATATTTTCAACAGCAAAACGCAAGCCCATAACCTGGATAAGATTCTGGACCGGAGGCTCATTGATCAGGCGAAGGATGCACTGGAAAATAAAAAACCCGTGTCCATCGAGGAAAAAATCCATAATACCGACCGGTCATGCGGTGCATTATTATCCGGCCGTGTGGCGGAGAAATACGGTCATAAAGGCCTGTCCGACGATACCATCCATGTGAAACTTTCCGGCACCGCAGGTCAGAGCTTTGGGGCTTTTGTCGCCAAGGGTGTGACACTGGAACTGTCCGGCGAGGGCAATGATTATGTGGGCAAGGGTCTCAGCGGCGGTCGTCTGGTGATCTATCCGCCCACCGACACCAAGATTGAACCGGAAAAAAGCATCATTGTCGGCAATACTGTGCTTTACGGTGCGGTTAGCGGCGAATGTTATTTCCGTGGGGTTGCCGGTGAGCGTTTTGCCGTCCGTAACTCTGGTGCCATTGCGGTGGTTGAGGGTGTCGGAGATCATGGTTGTGAATATATGACCGGCGGCTGCATTGTGGTCATCGGCGAGACGGGCCGGAATTTTGCCGCAGGTATGAGCGGCGGCATCGCATATGTGCTCGATGAAGCGGGTGAATTTGACAAACGCTGTAATATGGCAATGGTCGAACTTGAGCCTATGCCCGAAGAAGACGCCATGGCCCGCGAACATCAGTCCGGCGAGCTGGAAAGTCACGGGAAGGTTGATGTGCTGCGTAATAATATGTCTGGCAATGATGTGGAGCGTCTGGTGACGCTGCTTGAGAATCATGTGCGCTATACGGGCAGCAAACGCGCCCAGATGATACTGGATAATCAGGATGTCTATCTGCCGAAATTCGTCAAGGTAATGCCGGTGGAATATCGCAGCGCCCTGCAGGAAATGGCCCCGACCCAAACCGTCCTGTCTGCCTATACCGGTCAAACGTTGAATTAAGAGGAATAGATAATGGGAAAACCTACCGGATTTATGGAATTTACCCGTCAGGAACGGACCTACGCCCCTGCGGGTGACCGGGTGCGTCATTATGATGAATTTACCAATCCTTTGCGTGATAATAGAGTGTCCGAACAGGGGGGCCGTTGTATGGATTGCGGCATTCCCTTCTGCCATACGGGATGCCCGGTCAATAATATGATCCCCGACTGGAATGATCTGGTATGGCGGGAAGATTGGCAGGGTGCGCTGGATACGCTTCACTCCACCAATAATTTCCCGGAATTTACCGGACGCATCTGCCCCGCGCCCTGCGAAGCGGCCTGTACGCTGAACCTTGATGATCAACCCGTGACCATCAAGACTATCGAATGTGCTATCGTGGACAAGGGTTGGGCAGAGGGCTGGATCACGCCGTTAATTCCTTCTGAGAAAACTGGTAAAAAAGTCGCCGTTGTCGGCTCTGGCCCTGCGGGTCTGGCCTGCGCTCAGCAACTGGCACGTGCCGGTCATGATGTGGCGATATATGAAAAAGGGCGGCGGGCTGGCGGCCTGATGCGCTATGGAATACCTGATTTTAAAATGGCAAAAAGCCTGATCGACCGCCGGATACAGCAGATGGAACAGGAAGGTGTTACCTTCTGGACATCTATGGAAGTGGGCAAGGATATTCCTGCCCAAAGGCTGGTGGAACATTATGACGCTATTGTGCTGGCGGGCGGTTCAGAACAGCCACGCGACCTGCCGATCCCCGGTCGGGACCTGAATGGCGTGCATTTTGCCATGGATTTCCTGATTCAACAGAATCAGCGCAACGCTGGCGAACCACTACCCAACAAAAAAGATATTCTGGCCTCAGGCAAAAAAGTGATTGTCATCGGCGGTGGCGACACTGGCTCTGACTGTGTCGGAACTTCCTTCCGTCAGGGTGCGGTTTCCGTAACCCAGATTGAGATCATGCCAAAACCGCCGGTTTCGGAAGACAAAGACCTCACATGGCCGGGCTGGCCCATGAAGCTCCGTACCTCAACCTCTCAGGAAGAGGGCGCGGACAGGGAATGGTCTGTAGCCACCGGTGAATTTGTAGCGGGCGAAGATGGTAATCTGGCTGCCCTGCGCTGTTATCAGGTTGATGACAAATTCCAGAAAGTCGAGGGCAGTGAGTTTGAATTGGATGCGGATCTGGTTCTGCTGGCTATGGGATTCACCAATCCGGTCAAGGAAGGTTTGCTCGAGCAGCTGGACGTCGCCCTTGACCAGCGCGGTAATGTTCTGGCTGATACGGAAAGCTATCAGACATCTTCGAGTAAGATTTTTGCCGCCGGTGATATGCGCAGAGGTCAGTCATTGGTGGTATGGGCCATCCGCGAGGGCCGTCAATCTGCCCGCGCCGTAGATGAATTTCTTATGGGCAATTCCAGATTGCCACGATAGGTCAGATTGCGCTATACCCTGTACAGACTTAAACTTCACAGGGTATGGCCATGACCACAGATTCAGCACGCTTGTCAAAAATAGAAAGCACCATCACCTATCAGGATCAGCAGATTCAGGATTTGAGTGATATGGTTGGTCAGCAGTGGCAGGTTATAGACCGGCTTAAAAAGCATCTATCCCACGCCACCGCAAGACTGGAAAATCTGGAGAACCCCACAGAAGGCGGGGATGCCGCAGATGAAAAACCACCCCATTATTAAAGGTAAACTATATGCTCTAGAAAAAACTCGCCTTTCTGGGCCCTGGTGTTATGGGTTATCCCATGGCGGGCCACCTGCAAAAAGCCGGATATGAGGTTTGCGTTTATAACCGCACCGCCACCAAGGCCTCTGAATGGGTAGCGGAATATGGCGGCACATCTGGACAGACACCTAAGCAAGCCGCCGAAGGGGCCGATATTGTCTTTGCCTGTGTTGGAAATGACGATGATGTGAGGGCCATCACCCTTGGCGATGGGGGGGCATTTTCAGGCATGAAAGACGGGGCTATATTTGTCGACCATACCACCGCATCCGCCACCCTCGCCCGTGAATTAGACGAAATAGCGCGGGCAAAAGGTCTGCAATTCCTTGATGCCCCCGTATCGGGCGGGCAGGCCGGCGCGGAAAATGGCCGCCTGACGATCATGGTCGGCGGGGCGGAAAATACCTTCGCCAATGTTGATCCCATTTTGCAATGCTATGCCCAAAAAACAAAATTGCTTGGAGCCGCGGGCGCAGGCCAGCTTACCAAGATGGTCAACCAGATCTGCATCGGCGGTCTGGTGCAGGCGCTGTCCGAAGGCATCAATTTTGCCGAAGCCGCCGGACTTAATGCCCGCGATGTGATTGATGTGATATCCAAAGGCGCCGCCCAAAGCTGGCAGATGGAGAACCGTTATCAGACTATGATCGAGGATCAGTTTGATTTTGGTTTCGCCGTTGACTGGATGCGTAAAGATCTTGAAATCGTACTCGCAGAGGCCCATGTGAACGGGGCCGCCCTGCCCGTGACCAAGATGGTCAACGGATATTACAGCGAAATTCAGGCCGAAGGCGGCGGTCGACAAGATACCTCCAGCCTGATCACGCGCTTAAGAAAGTAGGATATGACAGATTTTCCCCGCTACGGCAAAAGGCGTTCAATCGCCACTGGCTTCAAACGAAAATGCCCCAGCTGCGAAACGGGCAAAATCTTTGACGGCTACCTGAAGCTAAAAGACAACTGCCCCAATTGCGCCGCCCCGATCGGCGAAATACGCGCCGATGATTTCCCCCCTTACCTGACCATCTTCATTGTCGGGCATATTGTGGTGCCATTGCTGCTGTTGGTGGAAATAACTTACCATCCGCCCATAATGTTCCAGATGATCCTATGGCCCAGCGTTGCCATTGTCCTGTCCTTAAGCCTGTTACCAATCCTAAAAGGCGCGGTGGTCGGCTTCATGTGGTCATTGGGTATGCTGGGTGATGAACAGCATTAAGAATTACAGGCCCAAGCGCTGGTATCTGACCCATTGCTATAGCTTAGCTGGGTCGGTAAGATTAATAGTTACCTGGTGCGAACAAAGACAGAATTTCCGACATTACCCCCGTCACCATCCTGCGCAAACAATGGCCGGATAAAGAACAGGCAAAAAGATAATTTCTTTGTCCGCCCAAAAACCCCTACTTCACCGACTTCATGAATTTAAAGGTCAGCCGGTCGCTTTCGCCGATGGCGCGCATTTTATCGTGGTCGGCCTTATCGCCTGCAAGACGCGGCGGCAGTGTCCAGACACCCTTCACATGATGATGGTTGTCTTTGGGGTTAGCGTTGATCTCGCTTTTTGCCACCAGAATAAATCCGGCTTCCTGCGCCACTTCCAACAAATAGGATGGCTTGATATAACCGTCTTTCTCTACCGGATCATCGCTCCTATGGTCCGTGATGCCGAAAATGCCGCCGGGCTTCAGGGCGTCGTAAACCGCCTTGAGAACCTCTCGCTCAGTACCGCCCATCTGCCAGTTATGGAAATTACGGAAAGACACCACCATATCCACCGATCCCGCAGGGGCCATAGTGACCTTTTCCGGTGGCACCAGTTCTGTGGTAGTCGCATTTCCATACAGACTTACGTCACTGGCAAAGCGCTCTGCAATTTTTTTGTTATTCTTTATGGTATATTCTTTTGTCGATGAAAGATCATATCCGGCGCTGTAATATTTTCCCTTGTCATTGAGATAAGGTGCCAAAATTTCCTGATACCAACCACCGCCACCGGGCCAGATTTCAACCACAGTCATATCCGCTGTCAGGCCAAAAAATTCCAGCGTTTCTTTCGGATGCCGGTATTTGTCCCGCGCCTTGTTCTTGTCGCTCCGCTGATCGCCCGCAATAACCTCATCCAGCGTTTTCGCCAAGACATTTGTCGCCATTGTCCCCGCTATAATAGAGGCCGCACATATCACGGCGATTGTTTTGGAAATATTCATGTCTGTCTCCTAATGGTCTGAATGTTCGAATTGATCCCTGAAACCTGTCTCAAAAGCCAGTCCCGCCGGTGTTAATATGGCCTGAATCGGGAAATTTGACCTGATTAACCCCTTGCGTGCCAAGGCCCGCCAAACTGCCTCGTTGGCAAAACCGCTGGCATCCTGACCGGAAACCACAAAATTACCTATATGAACATGGTCACCGTGAGGTTGTGGCAGATATGACACCGTAACCTCCCCGGTTTCATCATTCAGGCTTGAGCTTTCCGGATTACTGGCCAATACCTGAAACAGGGCCAAGGTGCGGCGCTGTAACGAATTGAGTTTAATAGTCTTTTTCTTCATACCCATGAGAATAGCCCGAACGTAAAATGATTGCACGCGCTTTCTCGCCACGTGCAGAAATAGCAGAAAATTGACAAATAGTTGACAAGTTGGTAAAATTTGATATAAATCGCTCCGAATCGTAGTATATGCTGCGCTGCAACACTAGATCGCAATTTTTAAAGGATGCAGATAAATCCGGGCCAGGAAACTGGATGGCTTCACCGGTAGCGGGAATGGGGTACAAAGATACCGCCGCTTAATTTTCTATAATAATAACGCTGAAAAAGCGCCTACTTAATAGAGGGTTTCGAGAGATAATAATCTGTCGAGACATTTTTGCTGAACCATTTTTCAGCAAAATACACCATCCGGTTTTTAAATACCGGTAAAACAGGAGCATGACTTATGAAAAATTATAAGATCATACTTAAGATAGTAGCCGTCGTATTTTGTTTTTTACTTCTGGGTTTTTCCCTTTTGCCTCAAATTGAGGTTGAAGCCTCTATTCAACCCACTGGCCAGATGGATGCAAATCTATTGGCCAGCAACCCGTCACGTTACTATGATGCGGACGTGGCTGTGCTTATGACCCTCCAGCCAATGGATATATCCGATAAATCCTTCAAATGTCTGGCTCAGGCCGTGTATTTTGAAGCCCGTAGCGAACCTTTCGAAGGACAGGTTGCCGTGGCTTACGTGATCCTGAACCGGGTCAAGGACAGGCGCTATCCCAATAGCATCTGCGGGGTTGTTTTCCAGAATGAAAAACGCCGCCACCGTTGTCAGTTTTCCTTTGCCTGTGATGGCCTGTCCGATAACCCTTACGAGTTGGTCGCCTGGAATGTAGCACGGCGGGTTGCAGGCGGTACGCTGAGAAATGCCACCAGTGATGTGACGGCGCGCTCCACGCATTATCACGCCAAATATGTCAGCCCCAGATGGGCCAAGTCCCTGCAGCCCACAATTCAGGTCGGCAGTCATATCTTTTACCGGGAAGACTTGTGAGTCTAGTTTACCATTGAAACATTCTGCAAATTGACTTATATCAATGATAACGGTTTCTAAGGGCTGTTACTATACTCAGGTAGTTGAAAAGGATAAAGTATGACTAATACAATTACATTCGTCGCATGTGGCATCGTCTCACTGTTGTTATTGATGTCCATTCTGTTAGCGGGACCACATTTACTTCTTCCCGCAACCTTCATGATTGTGACAGTATTAGTTGGTGGTTTATGCGTCTATATAGCGAATGGTATGATCCAGAGCCGCGCAGAAATCATGAAAGACTGGGACAAATAATACCCGCTAATACAGCGGATTATATCCCCAGATTTTCACGTTCCTTTTTTTTGAAAATACCCTGAGTACTTTAGCCCTGATAAGTACTTAATACTAAGCCTTGCCCTTACCGGCGAGGCTTTTTTTTATCGGTTTTTATTATTTACCTTTTACTAATATTATTAAATTACTAAAGTAATATCCTAAAATAATATTAAGGATTTATTCATTTCAACTCCCTATTATTGGCTTGTTAGCTTGCTGGTTTTTTTACAACCTTAGCTGGTATTACCACCATAAATTCAGGTGCTGTCAATGAATACAAGAAAAGAGCCTATTCCCGATACCCGACAGGGCATCGATAAATTAAAAGACACCTATCTGCATTGGACAAGGACACAACTTGAAAAATTGCATACCCATCTTCACTTATTAGAGCGGAAGGATGTCGCCAGACCGGACAGTCTGGTATCTGAGATATTCGATCTGACCCATAATATTAAAGGGCTGGGCGGTAGCTTTGGTTATTATCTGATGACAGACATTGCCTCTTCGCTATGCGAATATGTTCGTTATATGGAAAAAAACACCGACATGAAGACAGATGTCATGCGGGCTCATATCATCGCTATGGATGTGGTTATATCCGAAGAGATTGAAGGATCCGGTGGTGATGAAGGCAATGAAATAATCATCCGGCTGCAAAAATTAATCAAAGATAAAACCGACAATTAGTCACTGTCAGTGATTATTCCGTTTCCTCAGGAATTCCGACTAGCGGCACACCAAAATCATTCCACTTTTCCATCCCGTCATTATTTTCAAGATAATTCATTAAGGCGGTGACAGGTTTTCTATCGTAGATACGTTCCACATCGTTCAGCAGTAAAAAGGCGGCCTCTTTCATATCCATGCCGGCCCGATGAGCGCGGGCGCTCGTCATACCTACAAAGGCGTTGGCCACCGCCACAATCCGTGCCGATACCAGAATATCCTGACCCATCAGTCCATCCGGTATACCCGAACCATCCCAATGGGCCCTGATCTGCCGCAGGGTTTTAACCACCGGGCCATCAAATTCAACCGTTTCCAGCATATCTGCTGTCTTCATAAGGCTTGTGCGGATGGTTTCTATCTCATCCTCTGACAACCCCTTGGGCCGGGTCAGCAATTCACGGGGCACCAGAATTTTACCCAGATTCATTAACGCCCCCGCAATATTGGCCGTTTCACGAGCCACATCATCAACATTCATTTCCCGGGCGATAGCGTCAGTCACTATGGCCACCCGTTCTGAATGTCTGGCGCTATAGGGGTCGCGACTGTCGATAACCATGGTCAGGGTATTGACCAGATTATTCAAGGCGGTTTCCTTAAGCTCCCGCTCCCGCACCAATTCGGAAATATCCTCTGTAACCATCAGAACGCCGCTCTCCCTATCCACGGACAGGGGAACATAGTCGGATTTTATGGTAATGCCATTGTCCGGCAGCTTCTCGACAACGGAAATATGTTGTGCTGTTTTCAGAACTTGCAGATAATGATCTTCCATCTCCGGTGATTTGAGCGCGCCGGGCAGGGATGTGGATTTTCTGCCGATCATCTCCTGATGGCTGATCCCGGTATCTCTGATGGCCTGAGCATTGGCAAAGGTATAACAACCCTGATCATCAACGGCCGTGATCACCGTATGTTGACTATCGGTTACAATCTGTAAAAACTGGCTAAGCTTTTCATATCTGCTGATCAGAATTCTCTGCCTGTCGGCGGCGCGGGTCAGTCGCACAGACACGCCATGACGCCAGATCAGCAATATGGAAATACTCACCGCCAGAATGATAAGGCCTGCTATCCAGATAATGGTTCTTTTACGGGCCATAATGGCCCCCATCACTTCTGATGAATTCACCGTGCGCACTAATACCCAGTCCGTGTTCTTTATTTTCCGGCCCGTGACCAGAACCCGTTCCCCGTCATAATTAACCCGTTCGGCAAAGCCCCCCACCGTCTCTGCGGCATTTCTGAGCGCAAATACGGCAGCGAGTGCAGCATTTTCTGCATCCAAAACTATGGTCAAAGGCTCATAATCATCACCATTTCTGGATCTTAGGGGTGATAAATATTCCATGGCCGTACCGTTCGTGCGCACCAGATAACTCTTTGCTGTCTTGGCCGTCTCGCCGGGCTGAATCAGTTTCTGGTAAAACTCTTTGGGCAAAATTTTAATACCAATGGCAAAACCGATGGCCGGACTGCTGTTGTCATCCTGTACCCCGAAAACGGGAGCAATGAAGGCTATGGCAGGAAGCCCTTGTTCTACCTCATAGGGGCCATAAATTATCACATCACTATCGGCACCCCGCGCCAGAAAGCCCGCAACCGGGCGAATGACCGAAGGCATTGCGGCTGTGGACACAATGATCTGCCCCTGTGGATTGGTCAGGGCAAGTCCGGAAATCCGGGGGATATCCAGATTAGCCTTGATCCTGAGTTTCCGGTTTACCTGTGAGATATATCCATTTTGCTTGGCAACGGCCTTCATCTGATTTTCAAGATAAGCGGCCTGTGCCAGTTTTTCCTGAGATTGCCCTGTCATCTCCTGCGTCACGTCCCCTTCTTGCAAATTACCCAGATAAATTCTCAAAGAGGGGTTATCCGCTAGTCTTGCGATAACTTTTTTTTGCGCCGCAAGCCATTCTTCGACCGCCACTTCGCGGCTGTTAATCACAACCGACATCTGGCGCTGCCAGACAAGACTGTCCCTGTTAGCCTCGGACTGGGCAAATTTCAACGCCAAGAACAAGGCGACAACTGCCCCGGTAATCACCGCCATTGCCAGTAGAAATCCGGCTGATCTCGGTCGCAAAATCATATATCCCTATCCATATTCGCCTTGATTTTCGGCAAACTATAGTTAATTTTTAATATTCGGTAACCTTACCCCCTATATAGTTAAGTCGTAAACCCTTAAATATGATATGCTAACCTATTGTACGAAAATGCCCGCCAGAATAAATGGATAATTAATGTGAGCCATTACAGTTTTATACCTATATTTTTATGCCTGATATTCATGACGCCAAGCGCGGCTTCTGCCCTGACGTTCGAGACGGATAAATCCGGCCTGTTTGGTTCCCATGAAACAATGAGCCGGCAACTAAGTGCGTTTAAAAAGTGGAATGGCATGCTGAAACGGGTAGAAAATAATCGCCAGAAAAGCCCGGTTCCGAAACTCTCTTGTCGCAAGACCATGGCGCAAAATTGTTATGCTCAGGTCTGGCGGGATCTTCTTGTTTCCTTAAAGAACAAATCGCCAAACGAGCAGATTGCCCAAATCAATATCCATATGAACAAGGCCCCCTATATTACCGATATTATCAACTGGGGTGTTCCGGACTATTGGGCATCCTTAAGGCAGTTTTTTAAAAAAGATGGCGATTGCGAGGATTATGCCATCGCAAAATATCTGTCGCTGAAAGAGCTGGGGTTTGATGTGGATTTAATGCGTATTGTTGTGGTTCAGGATACTAACCTTGATGTTCCCCATGCCATTCTTATGGTAACGTTGAACGGCAGTCGCCTGATACTTGATAATCAGATTTCCTATGTGGTTGAGGAAAATACTGTCTTACATTATCAGCCGTTTTATTCCATTAATGAAAATGCCTGGTGGCTGCACAGAATGTGAATGGGCGACAATAAAAACTAGATTTTAACTATATTTACGGTAAAATGCTGATATTCCTGAGGTTTGGGGCGTTACGGTTCGCGAATTTGAACTTTTATATTGAGTAAAAGAGTTAAAGAGTTAAATACCCTATGAAAAATACGGCTTATATGGAAAGTTCTACCCCGCCTTGTCAAATTGATGAGCTGGTGTCTACCTTGCGCCCTATCCAGCGGCACCCTCTGGGCTTTACCGGCCTGCATTTACATTTTTCCCTCTTGGAGCGCGAACATAAACAACCCTATCATCGTCGCGCCGTTGCCACCGCCTTCAATAAACTTATTCATAACAAGAACGGCCAGCTTTTCTGGGCGAAAAACTTTGACCTCGTTTTTATCTGTAAAGACTGCAGTCCTTCCGAGCTTGATACAGCCTTTTTCGCTGCCCGCCGGGCGGTGGAGGATAGCCCGTTGGTCAAGGAATATATTGCCGCGGGCCGGGACGATGATCTCTGTGACTGGTATGATCTGAAAAATGATATGGACGGGTTTCTGAAAATGATCGATGGCCTGAAAAATCTAGCGGAAGAAGATACCTCTACTGCACCTAGTCTAAAGTCAATGATCTCCAATTTAAACAATAAGTTAGATAGTGGTGAAGGCGACTCGACAATAGCCAAAACTAAAAATACCCGGCCGCTTTATGACCCTATAGAAATAAAAAATACTGTTGCCCCTATGGGCCCCATACAATTGGATCAGCTGGAACGAAATCTGATTAATATGGATATATATCAGATGATGGCAAATCAAACAGCCTATGTGATTGTCGGTAATTCAAAACCCCAGCCAATTTTTGTAGAGCATTATATTTCTGTTGCGCAAATAAAAGAAAAACTACTGCCCACATATAACATGCTTGCGGACAAATGGTTGTTCCAGAGACTGACCCGGACTTTTGATAAAAAAATATTACAGGCGCTGCCCGATAGAGACATGATTAAAGATCAGGTCATCAGCATCAATATTAATGTGGAAACAATTTTTACCCCTGAATTTGATAATTTTCTATCCAAATTCAAGCTGAAGAATACTCAGCCCCTAATTCTGGAAATGGGCCTGTTTGATGTAATTTCAGACATCCAGAAATATTATGATGCGCGGGATAAATTAACGGAGTTAGGGTGCCGAATCAGCCTAGATGCCGTGGATGCACAATCTCTTGCTGTGATGGATCGGGAGCTTCTGGCCGTAGATTTCCTCAAAATAAACTGGAAACCACATTATAAAAATTTGCTAAAAGGGCCGTTAAAAAAGAACCTTCTGTCTGCAATAAAGGCCCAAGGCAATATGCGGATCATCCTGTGTCATTGCGATACGGAAGACGCCCTTAAATTTGGCAAAAAAGCCGGTATTCACATGTATCAGGGCTTCCTGATTGACAAAAAATTTGGCGGGTGACGCCGGTTAAGTTACGGCAAAAATTTCAGTAAGTTGCGCCAGATTCTTTCAATGTTTTTATGATACGACGGTAGCGGTTATCAATAGCATGCTGCAAAGGTGTCCTCCCGGAATAATCTTCCAGGGTATGGTCTGCCCCTAGGTCAAGTAGTAACTGCACAACCCGATTCTTTCGCCCCAGAACGGCGGTGATCAACGGGGTCGATCCGTTTTTGTCCGCAATATCCAAATCCGCTTTATACTTTATCAATAACGCAACAATGGTTCGATCACCCTGTCCCGCCGCTATGGCCAACGGTGTTTTTCCATCATCGCCGTAATAGTCCGGTTTTGCACCATTTTTGAGTAAATATTGAACCAGAGGTGATTCCTTCAGCTTGGTCGCAATGATTAAAGCTGTTGTTTTATCATCATAATCACGGGCATTAACATTGGTGCCCTTTTCAACCGCCATTTTTATCTCCCGGTAATTGAGATCCTTGACAGATTTTATGAATTTATATGACCCTGAAAAACTCTGTGCCTGCGCTCCTGTCTGACCCAATATTAGGCCAAACGTCGCCATGACCATGATTGTAACTACGTATTTCATCAGTCGCATTTAAAACTCCAGTTTTTAAGTCGCATTCACCTGAAATGCATATTATATATAGGAGACATTTGCCTCAACAACAAAGATATTATTTTTTAATTACAGGAAAAAACCATGTCCGTATCTAAAACCATTCTGATACTTTTCGCGATGTTGGCAAGTTTCCTCGCCGCCTATATCACGCTTTACACACCCGATATGAGCAAAGACAAAACAACCACTGCCGGGCAAAATACCAAAGCTTTGATCGGCGGCCCTTTCTCTTTAATCAATCATCATGGCAAAAGCGTGTCCTACGCCGATTTTAAGGGTAAATATATGCTGATTTATTTCGGCTATACCTATTGTCCGGACGTCTGCCCTATGGAATTGCAAATCATGTCTGATGCCCTTGATCTTAGCCCTGCGGAAATACTGAGTGAAATTAACCCGATTTTTATTACCGTTGACCCCGAACGGGATACGGTAGAAATTATGGCCCAATATGTTCCGGCCTTTCACCCCGCTATGATAGGCCTGACCGGTAGCCCGGAGCAGGTCAGTGGGGTTACAAAGGCCTACCGGGTCTATGCCGCGAAAGAAAATAGTGAAGACCCCGATGCCTATCTGGTCAGCCATAGCTCCTACATCTATCTCATGGACCGGGAAGGCGACTATGTCACCCACTTCAAAAGCCGGACCGACCCGAAAGTGATGGCACAGCGGTTACAGGAAATTATCCGCTAATGTCCGAATTCTGGCATGAAAAAAAACTATCCGAAATGAGTATGAAGGAATGGGAGTCGCTCTGCGATGGCTGTGGATTATGCTGTCTGCACAAACTGGAAGATGAAGACACCCATGAGGTAAGCTATACCAATGTGGCCTGCCGTCTGCTGGACACTACGAGTTGCCAATGTAAAAATTATTCCGCCCGAAAAAAGTTGATCCCCGACTGTGTGGTTCTGACCCCGGATCAGGTGTCCGAATTTCACTGGCTGCCAAATACTTGCGCCTACCGCCTGATCAGTGAAGGTAAAGACCTTGAAAGTTGGCATCCGCTAATTTCAGGCTGCCGCGATAGTACCCATAAGGCTGGAGTTTCGATACAGGGACGGGCCATTTCAGAACGGGACGCGGGCGATCTTGTAGATCATATCATCGACTGGAGCGATCCATGAACAATGACCCGGATTATTATGTAGGTGATTTCCCCCTGATATTGAAACGTCACCCACGCGCTAAACATCTGAAATTACGCTATGATGCCAAAAGTGTTTCCGCTATCCTCACCTTGCCATCCGGCATTTCAAACCGCAAAGCCGTTCAATTTGCCAATAAACACTATGACTGGTTAAATGACCAATATGAAAAGTCCCCGGAAACAACTCCGTTAACCGCAGGCAATATCATTCCTTTTCGTGGGCAGTCTGTCATAATTATTCATGCGCCCGAAAAACCTGCAGCGGTTCATCTGAAGGACGGGAAGCTTATTGTGGGGGGGCCGGCGGTAGCTTTGGAAATGCGGGTTCAGAACTGGCTTAAAAAACAGTCCCGCATTGCCCTGAATGAGGCCGTAGCAAAATTTGGAACGCTTCTGGGCTGCCGCCCCAGAAAGATAATGGTGCGCGATACCACAAGCCGCTGGGGCAGCTGCTCATCCCGAAAATGCCTGTCTTTTTCATGGCGTCTGATCATGGCGACACCGGATATTTTAAATTATGTAGTCGCACATGAGATGGCGCATCTTGTTGAGATGAATCATAGTCCCGCATTCTGGAAAATAGTGGACAGCATATATCCCGACTGGAAAAAGTCCCGCAGCTGGCTAAAGTCAGAGGGCAACGCGTTGATGCTGATCGGGTAAGACCGCATGTAATTTTGCCTTCTCGGTAATGACAAACAACAATTGCTGATCCAAAGTCATGATAGGGCTGTCACTACCTTCCTTTTCCATGACAATGTTAAAGGTCGCGGACTGGCTTTTTTGATCGAGATATTCAAGTTTCGCCAATTTAATATGAATTCTTACCCGACTTCCCGTGGTTAGTGGCTCCAGAAAGCACATATTATCAACCCCCTTGTTCTGACCATAGCTCAGGCCAGTAAACTCTACAATTTGATCAAATAAGTGAGGAACCAAAGACAGCAGAAGAAAATTATGCGCAATTGTCCGACCAGATGGCAATTCTGACCGAGCCTGCTCTTCATCCACATGAATCCACTGGAAGTTACCCGTGGCTTCCGCAAATTTATTTACCCTGCTCTGGGTTATTTCAACCCATCTGGACGTGCCGAGCTGATGGCCGATATGATGCGTAATATCCTTAATGTCGATTCTAGTCTTTGCCATTCTCTCTTCCAGTTAATCAGATAAAATCCGATTTTAGCATAATCGTATTACTAAAGAGTCAAGGTTGGATAAGTTTTTACTAAAGTTTAAGAATTATTTGCGTTTCGGTTTATCGCGTAGCTGAATATTAGGGGTAGCCAGTGTTGCGTCATCCCGGCCCGAATGTACCCGAAGCATAAAATTACGCCATATTCTTGCGGGGGCGGCACCGCCCGTTACCCGCTTCATTGGGCTTGCATCGTCATTCCCGACCCAGACACCATTGACCATATTCAGACCATAGCCCAAAAATAAAGCATCTTTGTAATTCTGGGTCGTGCCGGTTTTCCCCGCAACGGGGAATGGCATCTTAGCCTGTCTTGCGGAACCCCATTCCACCACTGATTTTAACAGGCTATCCATGACGATCACCACATCATCAGATAATATTTTCTTCGGTGGTCCGGGCATATGGCGGTATAAAATCTGGCCTGAACTATTTTGTATTTCAACTATGCCATAAGGGATAACGTGATAACCGCCATTAGCCACAACGCCATAAGCCGCCGTAAGCTCCAGAAGCGAAATTTCAGAAGTACCCAGTGACAATGACGGTTCTGGAGTGATAGGCGTGGTCAGACCAAGACGGCGGGCCATTTCAATAACCGATTTCCGGTTGATTTTTTCTGCCAGCTTGACCGCGACCGTATTGAGGGAATGGGCAAAGGCCTCCCGCAGGGTGACATCACCACGGTATTTTCCAGAATAGTTGCGCGGCTGCCAGCCATTTAGAATTACCGGGCTATCGCGCATTATATCATCCGGCGTCAGGCCCGCTTCCAAGGCCGCCAAATAGATGAATAACTTAAATGCAGAGCCCGGTTGTCTTCTCGCCTGTGCCGTACGGTTAAACTGACTTTTTGAATAGTCCGTACCGCCGACCATGGCCCGTACCGCACCGTCCATATCCAATGACACCAGCGCCGCCTGACCGGCCTGAAATTTTTCACTCTCGCGGGACATAACCTGCAATAAACCCTTGTTGGCTTTATCCTGTATCGTTGGTATCAGGGTGGAATAGATTATAATGGGGTCCTGCGTCGGGCCAATCAGTGCCGCGGCCTGCTCTATGACCCAGTCGCTGAAATAGCGTTCATCGCCACCGGTTTGCTTATCGACAATGCTAACGCTTAGGTCCTTTGTGATATTTGCTGTTTCCTGTGGGATAAATCCGGCTTCCACCATATTGTCCAGCACAACTTCCATACGCCGGTAAGACCTCTCCAAATCCCGTAGGGGTGAATAAAGCGCCGGACCCTTCAGCATCCCGGCCAGAATTGCCGCCTCGCTAAGGGTTAGTTTGCGCGCTGTGTGGCCATATATGGTTCGTGCCGCTGCATCAATGCCATAGGCCCCTGAGCCAAAATAAATCCGATTAAAATAGAAGGTCAGAATCTCTTTTTTGTCAAAATTCAGCTCCAGCCAGTTTGAAAGCAGAAGCTCCTGAATTTTACGCTTGATGGTTTTATCGGCACTTAGAAAAAGATTTTTCGCCAGTTGCTGGCTTATAGTGCTGCCGCCTTCAACCACGCTTCGGCTGCTGATATTTTTCACCAACGCCCTGACCAGGCCGCGAAGATCAAAACCGGAATGTTCAAAAAACCGTCGATCTTCGGTCGCGATAACCGCATCAATCAAATCCTGCGGGATTTCATCATATTCCAGCCAGTCGCCGTAAATATCGCCGTAAGTGGCCAACGTGCCACCTTTGCGGTCCATGACCATCACTGCTGAACGGCTGTGAGTAAGTTTTATATTGGAAATATCCGGCAGGTCATAAGCATAATAAATCACCACCGGCACCAGCAGAATAAATAACCATACCACGCTTAACAGAGCCAGATAAGCCCATCGCCTCAGCCCCGTCCGGACAATCTTTGTCCCGCTGATTCTGGCTATACTGCTCCGGCGACTGGCATTTTTTTTCTTCTTCGGGGATTCTTTTACAACTGGTTTTTTGTTACCATAGGCTTTTTTATCCCGCTTTTTAGCCAGATTATTTTTTGGTGCCTTATCTTCGTCTTTCTTTCCCTTGGATCTTTCGACCATGACCACTCCTTACCCTTGGTTATTAAACCATAAAATATCGCCCGCCATAAGACAACCTGAACTTAGAACTTGACATTAGTTTCATTTGTAACTATTATAATTTCATATCTTAAATAACCCAGTTTTGACAAGAGGAGCCTGTTAAAATGACCTTGATGAGAATTCACCATGTTGCCTACCGTTGTATGGATGCCAAAAGAACGGTTGAGTTTTACCAGAAATATATGGATATGGATTTTGTTTTGGCAATTTCCGAAGACAAGGTTCCCTCAACCGGCGAAGATGACCCCTATATGCACCTGTTTCTGGATGCGGGCGCGGGCAATATTCTGGCTTTCTTTGAGATACCCAACTCTCCGGAAATGAGCCGTGACCCCAATACCCCCGACTGGGTTCAGCATATCGCTTTTAAGGTAGAGGATGAAGCGGCTATGATGCGGGTCAAAGATAAGCTGGAAGCCGATGGGCATGAGGTTGTCGGCCCGACAAATCACCATATTTTCCAGTCCATCTATTTTCGTGACCCCGATGGTCATCGGCTGGAACTGGCTTATGATACCGCAACGGCGGAGGAGATGGAAAGGCTACATGACATCGCACCGCAGATGCTCATTGACTGGACCAAAAGCAAGAAAACCCTCAAGCATGCTGCATGGTTGCATGAAGAGGAATTTAAGAAAGACCAGCATAATTAGGTCTATTGATTGACTAAATTCTATTGTTAGGGCATAAAATCTGCTCCACAATAAAAAGAGTCCGTCCATGAATAGACCCACAATTGCCCTTGTTGCCCATGATGCCAAAAAAGAGGCTCTGATTGCGTGGGTCGGAAAATATATTAACATCTTTCAAAACGCCGAGCTTTTCTCTACCGGCACAACCGGCGGCCTGTTGCTTGATAATTACCCTGATTTAACCCTGACCCGCCTGAAAAGTGGCCCGTTAGGCGGGGATCAGCAGATCGGAGCCATGATCGCCGAGGGCAAGCTGGACGCTTTGATATTTTTTGTAGATCCCTTAAGCCCCATGCCCCATGATGTAGATGTTAAGGCCTTAACCCGCCTCGCCATCGTTTATGACCTGCCGATGGCCTGCAACATCGGCACGGCGGAAGCTCTTATCCAGAGCGGTTTTTTGAAATAAACCATGACCGCCCTGAAGCTCACATATGGGCCGAACCCCATATTCTCTGCGGTAGCAAAAACCGTAACCGACTTCGATGACGAGCTTGAGGCACTGACCCAGAATATGGTGGACACATTATCTGTTGAGAAAGCCGTTGGCATTGGCGCCAATATGGTCGGCGTCCTGAAAAGAATCATCGTTATTGATCTTCGGGAAGAAAACCACCCCCTGATTCTGATCAATCCTGAAATTACCTATAAATCCGATGACACTCAAACTTTTGAGGAAGCCTCCGTGTGTTTCCCCGGCATATCGGCACAGATCACCCGCCCGCGCAAAATCACCCTGACTTATCAGGATTGCAACGGATCACAACAGCAAATGACGGCGCAAGACTATCTTGCCACCGTCATTCAGCATGAGTTTGATTACCTGAACGGTCAAATATTTCTCGATTACCTGTCGCCTGTGAAGCGCAAAATGCTCATCAGGAAAACGCGAAAATTTCAATCTATTCAATCTAAACGTCCAGATTAGCCACATTCAGTGCGTTATCCTGAATGAATTCGCGTCGCGGCTCGACCACATCACCCATCAGTTTGGTGAAAATCTCGTCCGCCGTATCCGCATGATCAATTTTCACCTGTAATAATGTGCGGGCTTCCGGATCAAGAGTGGTTTCCCAAAGCTGTTCCGGATTCATTTCACCAAGGCCTTTATAACGCTGGATCGACAGACCCTTGCGACCATAAGACAGCACAAGTTTCATCAAATCGCTGGGCAGGTTGATGTCATGAATATCATCCTTGCGGCTGATGGTGGATGTCTTGGCGAAAATCTCTTTACGTTCCGGCACCACATCATTCAGGGCGCGGGCCTCAACCGAATTGATAAAGGCACTATCGATGCGGTAGACATCTTTGATGCCGCGAATTTCCTGAACAAAAATCACGCCGTCGCCTTCTTCATCAAGGCTACCCGCCCAGTTATCCTCACCCTCAGTCGCCTTCATATTCATGCGCTTGCTCACCGCAGAAATGGCGGCTTCTGCCTTAGCTTTATTATGCAGCGTTGCTGGGTTCAAGGCCCCAGCCAGAGCCAGTTCCTCTATCAGTTCCTTATTATAGCGACTTGGCACATGGGCCAGAACCTTGGCGGTTTTGCGCACCGTTCCCACCAGATCAATCAGGTCATTTCCGGCAATCTGTGTTCCGTCATGGAGACGCAGAACCATTTCATCAAGAGTCTGATGCACCAGATGATCTTCCAAAGACGGATCATCTTTCAGGTAAACTTCAGATTTGCCTCGGCTCACTTTATATAGCGGCGGCTGGGCAATATAGAGATGGCCCCGTTCGATCAGTTCGG